>CAIOKY010000093.1 GCA_903858965.1 uncultured Nitrosomonadales bacterium
CGGGCGATAATGCCGGTGATCGCGCTGAATTGGGCTTGCGGATCAAGGTCTATGCCAACTGGACGGCGGCCACGATCAGCCAGCGCTGCTGCCAGATTAAGAACCGTAGTGGTTTTTCCTACGCCGCCTTTCTGGTTAAATACAGCGATTATTGTCATCGTGAAGTGAGAGACGGGATTGAATTCCGCATTACAATGGCAACTATTCTAGCAGACTGGCCGGATTGACCGGTCTTGCAGAGATAAAAGCGAATCAATTAAAAGGTACCTGTTATCATAGTTCGCCTTAACCAGAATTTACATTGAAATAGGATCGCAAATGGCCAAGACAAATTACACGTTCGAAAAGCGTCAAAAAGAGATCGCCAAGAAAAAGAAGCAGGAAGAAAAACGGCTGAAAAAAATCGCGCCCCAGGGTGAGCAACCGCAGAACGACCAAACTCCGCCGCCCACAGAAGGAATGACATCGGCTTGACTCTGCCTGTTTCACAGGGTAAGTGGACTGGCCCAGTCGGGAATGTAAAAATTTGATTTTGTGCAATACAATTTGTTTGGACAAGTTGTTTGGAATTTCAGGCAAATTTGATACAATGCCGCTGCTTTTTGAATTTTAATCAAGGTGGGAGAATAATGATGTCTATTGAACAACGCGTTAAAAAGATCGTTGCCGAACAACTGGGCGTAAACGAATCCGAAGTCAAGAATGAATCTTCTTTTGTAAATGATCTGGGTGCCGATTCCCTGGATACCGTTGAACTGGTGATGGCGCTTGAAGAAGAGTTTGAATGCGACATTCCGGACGAAGATGCAGAAAAGATCACCTCTGTTCAGCAAGCCATCGACTACGTTCTGGCGCACCAAAAGTAACACCTTCTTTTCCGCCTACCCCATTCCTTTTGTCCATCCTTTTTGTTTGGCGGAGTCAATTTGTCTAAGCGTAGAGTCGTCATCACCGGGCTTGGGATCATCTCCCCGGTCGGGACAGGGATTCCCACGGTCTGGAAGAACATCGTCGCGGGAAAGTCCGGCATCACCAAAATCACTCACTTTGATGCCAGCGCGATGGCAGCACAGATCGCCGGCGAAGTGAAGGATTTCGATGTCACGCAATTTCTTTCTGCCAAGGATGCCCGCCGCATGGACAGGTTCATCCATTTCGGTCTGGTAGCCGGAATAGAGGCGTTCAAGGATTCAGGGCTGGAGGTATCTGAACAGAACGCCGAGCGTATCGGCGTGAACATCGGCTCCGGTATCGGCGGTCTGCCGATGATCGAAGACACGCATAACGATTATCTTGCCGCAGGGCCGCGCAAGATATCGCCGTTTTTTATCCCCGGTACCATCATCAACATGATCTCCGGCAATCTGTCCGTCATGTATGGATTGAAAGGTCCGAATCTGGCGATGGTTTCTGCCTGTACCACCGGCACGCATTGCATCGGCGAGTCTGCGCGCATCATCGAATATGGCGATGCTGACGTGATGATCGCAGGCGGTTCGGAGGCAACAGTCAGCGCGTTGGCCGTAGGCGGTTTTTCGGCAGCACGCGCACTCAGCACACGCAACGACGATCCAGCCACGGCCAGCCGCCCCTGGGACAAGGAGCGCGATGGTTTTGTGATGGGTGAAGGCGCGGGCGTGATGGTGCTGGAAGAGTACGAACACGCCAAGGCGCGTGGCGCCAGGATATACGCCGAGCTGGCAGGTTATGGCATGAGCGGCGACGCCTACCATATCACTGCCCCGAATACGGATGGTCCCAAACGCAGCATGCTGAATGCGTTGCGCAACGCCGGAATGAATCCGCAGGATGTGCAGTACGTCAATGCCCATGGCACTTCGACTCCACTGGGCGACAAGAACGAAACAGAAGCGATCAAATTGGCATTTGGCGACCATGCCAAGAAGCTGGTGGTGAATTCCACCAAATCGATGACCGGCCATCTGTTGGGCGGCGCTGGCGGCGTCGAGTCGGTGTTCTGTGCGTTGGCGGTGCATCATCAGATCTCGCCGCCTACCATCAATATCTTCGAGCAGGATCCGGAGTGCGATCTGGACTACTGTGCCAATACCGCTCGCGATATGAAGATCGATGCCGCGATGAACAACAACTTCGGTTTCGGTGGAACCAACGGTACGCTGGTGTTCCGCAAGGTTTAGTTTTTTTATTCAAGATGCTGGTCAATGGTGAACAGGGTAATTCGATCAGCATCCGTGATCGTGGACTGCTCTACGGCGACGGGGTATTTCGTACCCTCAATGCTATGCATGGCAAGGCGCGACACTGGCCGTTGCATTATCAAAAACTCCAACACGACTGTACTGCGCTGGGCATTGCTTGCCCGGATATGCCGATGCTTTCCACCGAATTGGATCGCTTGCTCCTTCAGCACCCTGACGGGGTCGTGAAGCTGATCGTCACGCGCGGAGGAGGAGCGCGTGGTTACGCTCCTCCCGCACAAGAAGCTACACCTACCCATATCTGGGACATTTCCCCATTGCCTGATTATCCGTCCGATAGGGCTACACTTGGGATCAAGGCGAGAATATGTCAATTGCGCCTGAGCCGACAGCCGCGATTGGCCGGGATCAAACATCTCAACCGTCTGGAGAATGTCCTGGCGGCTGCCGAGTGGAGCAATGTTGAGTCAAGTGATGAGGATATCGCCGAAGGGCTGTTGATGGACGCCGGGGGTAATGTCATCGAGGGTATACGCAGCAATTTATTTTTAGTCCTGGCCGGTGCATTGGTCACAGCGGATTTGTCGCGTTGCGGTGTGTCCGGAGTACAACGCGATCGCGTGATAGCTTGGGCGGCGCAACACAACATGCCGCTGCAAGTCCGCGATATCCGACTGGATGAAGTATGGCATGCCGACGAATTATTTGTGGTGAACAGCATCATCGGCATGTGGCCGATACGCGAATTGGAGCAACGATCCTGGATCGATTTTCCGGTTGCCGCGAAAATACGCCGCGATCTTGATGGATCACAAACTTGATGAACCCAAAATTTCACGGACAGAACTCATGATGCGGCGGCTACTAAACATGGCCATATTACTAGCACTGCTCGTTGCTGCAGGACTCGGTTATTACGTCACCCGCCCGCTGTCGCTGCCAGCCACGCCATTTGTATTCGATTTGAAGCAGGGCAGCAGCCTGAAAGGCATGGCGCATGAATTGCAGCAAGCGGGCTTGTTTGAACAAGACTGGCCATTCGTGTGGCTGGTACGCCTGTTCGGAAAATCAACGCAACTCAAGGCGGGTAATTATGCGCTGGAGCATCCGGTATCAACACTGGAGTTACTGGAAATCATCAGCCAGGGAAAAGTCAGCCAGAGACAGGCAAGCGTGATCGAAGGCTGGACGTTCAGGCAATTCCGCGATGCACTGAACGCCAATCCTGACATCAGTCACGACACAGCAACCCTGACTGATGCGGAAATCCTGCAGCGTATCGGCGCAACAGAAACTTATCCAGAGGGTTTGTTCTTCCCGGATACCTATTATTTTTCCGGTGGCAGCAGCGACCTGGTGATCTTCAAGCGCGCCTACCAGACCATGCAGAAACATTTGCAGCAAGCGTGGCTCGCCCGCTCGCCCGACTTGCCACTGCAAACCCCATATCAGGCGCTGATCCTGGCCTCCATCGTCGAGAAAGAAACCGGCGCGCCGGGAGACCGGAACATGATCGCCGGGGTGTTTGTGAACCGTCTGCGCAAGGGGATGTTGCTGCAAACCGATCCCACCGTGATCTATGGCATGGGCGACAAATTCGATGGCAACCTGCGCAAGCGCGACCTGCTCAAG
>CAIOKY010000094.1 GCA_903858965.1 uncultured Nitrosomonadales bacterium
CCTTATCGTCACATGTTAAGAATTATTCGCCCATTAAGGATATTAGTTTTGATTATCTTTACCCTGGCAATTAATGGCTACTATCGGGCAATAAAAAGACTCTATATGTGATGAGACGTTGCAAGCATACAGTTCCAAGCAACGGGAAAGATCGTTCCTGTAAAGAACAATAAAAAGCCGCAGGCATCTCCTGCGGCTTTTGTATTTCTGCGACAATCGCGGCGTTATATATTTTGAATAAATATGCCCATCGTCCGCGTCGCCCTTGATGTCCCGCTGCCCACCCTGTTCGATTACACGGTGGCTGAAGATATTGCGGTTTCAGCCGGCCAGCGCGTGCTCGTGCCGTTCGGGCGGCGGCAGGTGGCCGGGGTAGTGATGGAATGCGCGGCCACGACGGATGTGGCGCCGGAGCGCATCAAGCCGGTGACGCAGGTGTTGCACGACAGCGCGCCGCTGTCGGCGGGGTTGCTGGCCCTGCTGCGTTTTTGCAGCGACTATTACCGTTATCCGATCGGGCAGACGGTGTTATCGGCATTGCCGGTGCGGCTGCGCTCGGACAAGCCGGTCATCAGCAAACCCATCCTGAGTTATCGCCTGATTGCGAGCGGTGCGGCACTCGATCTCGAATCATTTCCCAAACGCAAAGTGGTACAGCGGCGCATCCTGGCGAAGCTGGCGGAACAGCCGTGCAATCTGGCGCAGCTCAAGGCATTGTCGGCGACGGCGGGAGCGCAACTCAAGGCATTGATGGCGGAGGGATGGGTTGAGAGTTTTGCGGGCGTTCATCTTCCTTCGATACGCCCTTCGGGCTACTCAGGACGAACGGACGTTAGTGTTGAAAAGCATGTCTTCAACAACGCGCACACGCTGACCGGCGAACAACAACTCGCGGTGGATGCGGTCACGCAGTCCTATGGCTATGCGTGTTTCCTGTTGCACGGCATCACCGGCAGCGGCAAGACCGAGGTCTATGTACACCTGATGCACGAGGTATTAAAACGCGGCGGTCAGGTGCTGCTGCTGGTGCCGGAGATCAATCTCACGCCGCAACTGGAAAATTATTTTCGCAGCCGCTTCCCCGACGCACCCGCAAGGGGTACACCAAAGGTAGGCAATCTGCTATCGAGCAAGCTCGATGCGGAATTGACACCGCCGGTGGGTTCCCCGCCGCTTCGCGGCGACCCTTCCGCAGTGAACCTGGTCAGTCTGCATAGCGGCTTGTCCGAGGGCGAGCGTTTGCATAACTGGCAACAGGCGCAGCTTGGCGTTGCGCAGATCGTACTCGGCACGCGGTTGTCGGTGTTCGCCGAGATGCCCGGACTCGCGCTGATCATCGTCGACGAGGAGCACGACAGCTCGTTCAAGCAACAGGATGGCTTGCGCTATTCGGCGCGCGACGTGGCGATCTTTCGCGCCAACCAATGCGGCGTGCCCATCGTGCTGGGTTCGGCCACGCCGTCACTGGAAAGTTACCACAACGCGCAAAGCGGGCGTTACCGGATGCTCAAGCTGACCGGGCGCGCGCTGGCCGAGGCACGCCTGCCCGCGGTGCGCTGCATCAACATCAACCAGACCGTGATGCACCACGGCATCAGCGAGAACCTGTTGCGCGAGATAGCACAGCGCATCGCGCGCAAGGAGCAAAGCCTGTTGTTCATCAACCGGCGCGGCTATGCGCCGGTACTGATGTGCACCGGCTGCGGCTGGCTGTCCGGCTGCAAACATTGCGCGGGCAAGATGGTGTTGCACCTCAACGATCAACGTTTGCGCTGTCATCATTGCGGCTACCAGATACGCGTGCCGAGTGCCTGCCCGGATTGCGGCAACGCCGACCTGCATCCGGTCGGCAGCGGCACGCAGCGCATCGAGAGCGTGTTGCAGGAACGCTTCCCGGATGCGCGCATCCTGCGCGTGGACCGCGACAGCACGCGCAACAAGCGCGCCTGGCGGACGATGCGCGAGCAGATACACGCGAACGA
This sequence comes from uncultured Nitrosomonadales bacterium, assembly GCA_903858965.1. Classification (GTDB taxonomy): domain Bacteria; phylum Pseudomonadota; class Gammaproteobacteria; order Burkholderiales; family Gallionellaceae; genus Gallionella. The sequence goes on from CAIOKY010000094.1 coordinate 1,983, forward strand.
GGTGGACATCCTGGTCGGCACGCAGATGCTCGCCAAGGGGCACGACTTCCCCGCGCTGACTTTGGTCGGCGTGCTCAATCCGGACAGCGCGCTGTACAGCAGCGATTTTCGCGCGCCGGAAAAATTGTTCGCACAACTGGTACAAGTGGCCGGGCGCGCCGGTCGTGCGGACAAGCCAGGCGAAGTTATTATTCAAACTGAATTTCCGGATCATCCGTTGTTTCGTGCATTGCAGACGCACGACTTCGAAGGCTTTGCTGCATCGCAACTGGCCGAGCGCAAGATGGCGGGCTTTCCGCCATTCGTATATCAGGCGATGCTGCGCGCAGAGGGCAAGCAGGAAAACGAGGTATACCGTTATTTGAATGACGCGCGTGCGGCTGCCGTTGCGCTGCAGCATGAAGTAGAGGTGTTGGGCGTGGTGCCCGCCGCGCTGCCGCGCCGCGCCAATCACCTGCGTGGGCAATTGCTGATACAGGCAGCCAATCGAAAAATCCTGCAACAATTCCTGCGCGCCTGGCAGCCACTGTTGGACGCACTGCCCGCCGCCAAACTGCGTTGTTCGCTGGATATCGATCCACTGGATTTCTAGTGAAGCATCAAGCGTAAAAACGAAGTTGTAATGCCTGCCGTACGGTGCTAATGTCACGACAATCATCAGGGGAAATAAAAATGAATGAAATGACCTTGCAGAATCTTGGCCTGCCTCTCAAAGCCCTGTTCACCGGCTATCTGCTCGCGATCGGCCTGGGTTTGCTGATGGCGGGCGGGCAAATCATGCTGACCCACGGCATGGCGGATGGCAAGCCCGGCCTGTCGGTAGATGACATCGTGTACAGTTATTACGGCGACCGCAGTGGCTCAAAACTCGAATCCAAACTGAATGGCTCGATGAAGGACAACGCCCCACCGGAAGTGCGCCTGGACATCATCAAGTGGGTACGCAATGGCGCGACACAAGCGGAATGGGATACGCATTTCAAAGATGTGTTCGCGCAGAATTGCACGATGTGCCACAGCGTGATGCCCGGCATCCCCGATTTCACCAAATTCGACGATGTGAAGAAAGCGGCGGCGATCAATGAAGGCGCGAGCATACAATTGCTGACCCGCGTATCGCACATCCATCTGTTTGGCATCGCATTCATTTTCTTTTTCGTCGGATGGATATTCAGTTACGCCACCGGCTTCAGTCCGCTCGTCAAAGCAGGGCTGATCTTTTTCCCGTTCGCATTCCTGATCATCGACATTGCATCGTGGTGGCTGACCAAATTCAATCCGAACTTTGCCGTGCTGGTGATCATAGGCGGCTTCGGCTACAGCCTGGCCTCGACGGTGATGATTTTTTCGTCGCTATATCAGATGTGGTTTTTAAAAAGTCCCAGGTAAACAAGAGGACGTCGTTTAGTCGGTATATTCAGGAGAACAACCGGGAACATTGATTGGTCCCGGGTTTGTTTGTTGCAAAGGGGATGTCATGGAGAAACAATCGATCGCAATCGTCGGTCTGGGCAAAATGGGCTCTGCTTTCCTGAACGAGTTGCTGGGCCAGCCCAACGAAAACGTCGAGATCGTCGCCGTGGTGGAAAAAAATAATACACCGGGACTGGCCGTGGCCAAAGCACGCGGCATCAAGAGGCTCAGCATAGACGAGCTGGTTGCGATGGGCGAAGAGCTCGATATACTGTTTGACCTGACCGGTGTAACTGCCGTACGAAAGGAACTCCGCGACAAGATGCAGGCTTCGGGAAATCACCACACTATCGTCGCCGCGGAAAATATCGCCCGCATGATCTGGATGCTTATTGCCAGCGGTGCGGAATTGCCCAGGGCCCATGCCAATCCGGGATACTGACCTGTTGGCAGGTCATGCTGGTGGCTGACCTGTTCTTTTCCCGCAACACCACGTAAATAGCGATGCACAAAAATAATATTATCGATTTGATCTCCGCCATCGCCGGCGACGGCGCGGTGCTGGCCGGCGAGCCGGCTGCGCCGTATTGCACCGACTGGCGCGGGCGCTATGCGGGCAACGCACTGGCGGTGGTGTTCCCGGCGAATATGCAGCAGGTCGCAGCAGTGGTCAAACTGTGCGCTTCACATCAAGTCGCCATCGTGCCACAGGGCGGCAACACCAGCTTGTGCGGAGGCAGCGTGCCGCTGGCCCAAGGTGAACAGATCATACTGAACCTGTCGCGCATGAACCAGATTCGCGCCATCGATCCGGTCAATTACACGATGACCGTCGAGGCCGGCTGCACGCTGGCCAGCGTGCGCGCCACTGCAGAACAGCATGATCGTTTGTTCCCGCTGGGTCTGACGGCGATCGCAGCGCATTGTGAGATCGGCGGCAATCTTTCCACCAACGCGGGCGGCGTGGGCGTACTGCGCTACGGCAACATGCGCGACCTGGTGCTCGGTCTGGAAGTGGTTTTGCCCGACGGGCGCATCTGGAATGGCCTGCGCAGCCTGCGCAAAGACAACACCGGTTATGACCTGAAGCACCTGTTCATCGGTGCGGAGGGCACGCTGGGCATCATCACTGCCGCCGTGCTGAAACTGTTCCCGCGCCCGCAGGCCGAAGCGACCGCGTGCGCGGCCGTGCGCGACCCGGCGGCGGCGGTTGCGTTGCTGGCGCACCTGCGCGCCGCGTGCGGCGACAAGATCGCCGCCTTCGAGATCGTCTCGCGCAGTTGCCTCGACCTGGTGTTCAAGCACATCCCCGACACGCGCGAACCGTTCGCCGGCAAGCATGAATGGATCATCATCACCCAATTGGCCGATGTGCTGGCCGCGCCGCTGGATGCGTCATTGCGCGAAGCGCTGCGGTCTTTCGGCAACGGCATCGTCGAATTCGAGATCACCACCAACAAGGATCACGCCGAGCACTGGTGGAAATTGCGCAAGAACATCAGCGAGGCGCAAAAGCGCGCAGGCATCAGCATCAAGCACGACGTGTCAGTGCCGGTCAGCCGTGTCGCGGAATTCATCGCACGCGCAGATGCCGCTCTGCACGATGCATTTGATGGTGTGCGCATCGTCGCGTTCGGCCACATGGGCGACGGCAATATCCACTACAACATCTCGATGCAGGATGCCGCACAAAACACAGCTTTCATCGCGCATCAGGAAGATGCGGTGAACGATTTGGTCTATGCAGTGGTGCGCGCACTCAACGGCAGCATCAGCGCCGAACACGGCCTGGGACAACTCAAGCGCGACACCATACGCGACTACAAAGACCCGCTGGAACTGGAACTGATGCGCACCATCAAGCAGGCGCTCGATCCGCTTGGACTGATGAACCCAGGCAAAGTCCTGTAACGATTTCCCGTAAAAATTAAAGACACCAGGAGACACAAATGGCAGCTCAACCCGAGATCACCAATATGGCATTGTTCTGCGATTTCGAGAATGTGGCGCTGGGCGTGCGCGACGCCAAATACGCTCAGTTCGACATCAAGAAAGTGCTGGAACGCCTGTTGCTCAAGGGCAGCATTGTAGTCAAGAAAGCTTACTGCGACTGGGATCGCTACAAGGAATTCAAGGCCACGATGCATGAAGCGGCGTTCGAATTGATCGAGATTCCGCATGTGCGCCAGTCGGGCAAAAACTCGGCGGACATCCGCATGGTCGTCGATGCACTCGATCTTTGCTATACCAAGGCGCATGTCGACACTTTCGTCATCATCAGCGGCGACTCGGACTTCTCGCCGCTGGTTTCCAAGCTGCGCGAGAACAACAAGTACGTGATCGGCATCGGCGTAAAAGACTCGACCTCGGACCTGCTCAGCGCCAATTGCGACGAATTCATTTTCTACGACGATCTGGTGCGCGCGCAGGAAGCAAAAAAGAAACAAGCCGCCAAGAAGACGCCGGGCAAACCTATCGCCGGGGCCGCGAAGGCTGGCGAGGGGAAATCCGGCGAAGCGAAGGGCGAGGAAGACAAGCGCCAGGAGGCATTAGATTTCATCGTCGAGACTGTCGAAGCCTTGATCGCCGAGCGCGGCTCGGATGAAAAGATCTGGGGTTCGATGGTCAAGACGACCATGCAGCGCCGTCAACCGGGATTTACCGAATCATCCTACGGCTATCGCTCATTCAAGGAACTGGTCGAGGACGCGCAGAAGCACAAACTGCTGGTTGTGGTACGTGATGATAAGTCGGGACAGTATACGATTTGTTTACCTGCGGTTGACTAGCCTGCGGTGTGGCCGATTTGGAATTACGCTGGTGCGCTTGATCAACCGCCCTTTTGAAACGGCAAGCTATATAAAACAACTCACTTGGTAGCAATGACGTTAAGGCTGATCGGGAATCCGTAGGGCTTATATTCGCTGGTATCATTAAACATGCCGAAAGATTCCACTCTTTCGGCCGACGAAAATCCTGCCAGCTTCAGAAAATCCCACATGAAAACCTGATTCCATCCCACATAGTGATAATCATGCGCATCCAACTGGCCGCCGAACATGATACGCATCACCTGCCACTTAACCGCCGGCTTCGCGGCGGGGTGCATGAACATTTGGCAAAGGATGTCCAAGTCGGGAACTGAAACATAGAACTTGCCTCTCGACTTCAAAACCCGATGGATACCTTTGAGGGTCTGCAACACCATTTTTTCCGGCACATGCTCAATGACGTGACTTGCGTAGATTTCGTCAATTGTTTGATCGCCAAACTGGGAAAGATCGCTGACGTTCCCTATAAAATCGACGTGAGGCTTGTTTTGGATATTTAAGATTTTCCAACCTTCTTTTGCTTCCTCTCCTCCGATATGCAGTTTCATCAGGCGCCTCTGTTTTTGCTTTCCCGCTTTTAAACCAATCCCATTGCTCAATTGTTTGGTGCGGGTCTGGCAGTTAATGTCCAAGCCATAATGTTGCAGGCCCGGCAAGTTGCCGTAGTAGAACCCATCTATCATTTTGCCGTCAAGTACCGGTATTTGTACTGGCCACTGAAGCGGGCACCATCAAGCCACCCTTGCGACATAAACTGAATATCAGGCAAAACGCCATCCATGATCTGCAAGCAAGTTCATAAACAATCCGATATTGCCCAAGTGATATAATCCGCGCCTCTTTATAGGTGCCGTTTCATGTCTGTTGTTTTGAATTTCAAATCCCATTTGTCCGAATTGTTCTCGCAGGCGTTGCGCGAGGTCGCACCCGATGCGATGCAAACCGAGATACTCATCGAGCGCCCCAAGCTGGCCTCGCATGGCGATTATGCCTGCAATCTGGCGATGCAACTGGCCAAGCCGCTGCGCAAAGCGCCGCGCGATATCGCGCAAGCGTTGATCGCGGCGTTGCCGGAATCCGATGTGGTCGGCAAGCTGGAGATTGCCGGTGCGGGCTTCATCAATGTGTTCATCACCACGGCGGCAAAACAGCACGTGGTGCATGGCGTATTGCAGGCGGGCGCAGGCTACGGGCATATCCACCTCGGGGCGGGACGCAAGGTGGGGGTGGAATTCGTTTCCGCCAACCCGACCGGACCGCTGCATGTGGGGCATGGTCGCGGCGCCGCAGTGGGCGATTGTCTGTGCAGCGTGTTGCATGCGGCGGGCTGGAACGTGACGCGCGAGTTTTACTATAACGACGCGGGCGTGCAGATCGATAACCTGACACTGTCCGTGCAATTGCGCTGCAAGGGCATCACACCGGATCATCCTTCGTGGCCGGAAGCAGGTTATCGCGGCGATTACATTGCGGATGTCGCCAAGGCATACCTGGCGGAAGAATCGGTGGAAGCGGATGACCAGCATGTGAAGGCATCCGGCGACGTGAACGATACCGAGGCAATCCGCCATTTCGCAGTGGCCTATCTGCGCCGCGAGCAGGACATCGACCTGCGCGCCTTCGGCGTGAACTTCGATGTGTTCGCGCTGGAGTCGGCGTTGTACACCGACGGCAAGGTGAAAGAGACGGTCGACAATCTGATCGCCAGTGGTCACACCTACGAGCAGGACGATGCGTTGTGGCTGCGCACCACCGATTTCGGCGACGACAAGGATCGCGTGATGCGCAAGTCTGATGGTACATACACCTATTTCGTGCCGGACGTCGCCTATCATCTGGACAAATGGCGGCGCGGTTTTACCCGCGTCATCAACGAGCAGGGTGCCGACCATCACAGCACGATCACGCGCGTGCGCGCAGGCTTGCAGGCGCTGGATGTCGGCATCCCCAAGGGCTGGCCGGATTATGTACTGCACCAGATGGTGACAGTGCTGCGCGATGGACAGGAAGTGAAGATATCCAAGCGCGCGGGCAGCTATGTCACGTTGCGCGACCTGATAGACGAAGTAGGCTGCGATGCGACGCGTTATTTCCTCGCGGCGCGTCATCCGGATTCGCAACTGGTATTCGATATCGACCTGGCAAAATCCAAGAGCAACGACAATCCGGTATATTACATCCAGTATGCGCACGCCCGCATCAGCGCGGTGCTGGAGCTATGGGGCGGCGAACGAAAGACCTTGCTGCAGGCGGATGTCAGCCTGCTGGATAGCGAATACGAGACCACGTTACTGCAAAAGCTGATCGATTACCCGCAGGTGATCGAGTTTGCCGCACAGGATTTGGCGCCGCATCTGATCGCTTTTTACCTGAAGGACTTGGCGGCCGATTTCCACAGCTACTATAATGCATCGCGTTTTCTGGTCGAAGACGAGGCCATCAAACTGGCGCGCTTGGCGCTGGTCGCCGCGGTGGCGCAAGTGGTGCGTAACGGATTGGCGTTGCTGGGTGTGAGTGCGCCGGAAAAGATGTGATGGTTCCCAAACGACTCAATGAGCCAGAGAAGACCTGATGAGAAAGAACGGATATAACATGGGCAGGGACAACGGCAACAAATCTTCCTCGCCGCGCAAAGGCGGAGGGGCATTATGGGCCGGCATACTGGCCGGCACGCTGATCGGTGTCGGTATGGCTGCCGGCGTGGCGTGGTACCTGATGAAATCTCCCAGCCCGTTTACCAAAAAGGAACCCCCGGCTGCGAAACCGTTGCCGGACACGGCCAAACCGGCAACACCGGCAGCGACAGAAAAATCTGCCACGCCAGATGGCAAGCCGCGTTTCGAGTTTTACAAGGTACTGACCGACAAACAGCAGGCAACCGTTACGCCGGCCAAACCCGTTGAAAAACCCAAACAAGCCGAAAAAACCCAGCTGGCCAAGGCCCAGCCCGACAGCAAAGCTGTGGCAGCCTATGAACCGCAGATATTGCAGGCGGGATCGTTTTCCAATGTCAATGATGCCGAAAAACTCAAGGCCAAGCTGGCCATGCTGGGGGTAGAAGCCAACATCCAGACCGCGACCATTCCGGACAAAGGCGTGTGGTATCGTGTGCGTTTGGGCCCTTACAAGAGCGCGGATGAGATGAACCACGCCAGTAATTTTCTGAAACAAAACGGGGTGGATAGCACTCCGATGCATGCGCAGTAAGCGTTTTTTCAATCACTACGAGGAGCGTATATGAAACTGATCAAGAATCTGGTTGTTGCACTATCACTGCTGGTTGGTAGTTCGGCATTCGCTGCAGTGGAAGTAGGCAAGGATTATTCCTTGTTGAACCCGCCGCAACCGACCGAAAGCAAAAAGATCGAAGTGCTGGAATTCTTCTTCTACGGCTGCTCGCACTGCTTCCATTTGCATCCGCTGTTGAGCGACTGGGAAAAGACCATGCCCAAGGATGTGCAGCTGACTTTCGTGCCGACGATCTTCCGCGATTCCTGGGAACCGATGGCACGCACTTTCTTCGCGCTCGAAAGCCTGGGCAAGCGCGAACAATTGCATGACGCGTTGTATAACGCATGGAACAAGGACAACAACCAACTGTTCGAGGAAGACAAGATACGCGATTTTGTCGCATCGCACGGCGTAGATGGCGCGAAATTCTCCGCCGCTTACAATTCCTTCTCCATGCAAAGCAAGGTGGAACGCGCCAAGCAGATGATACGCAGCTATAGCATCAACGGCACACCCACTCTGGTGGTAGACGGCAAATATGTGATCGAAGGCTTGCAGCCTGAAGACACTATCCGCGTACTGAAAGAAGTCATCGCGATCGCACGCAAGACACACCGCAGCTAAATGATCAACGAGGCCTTGGCCAGAAAACAGCAGCGCATTGATCGCGATAAAAACTGAAGAATGCCGTTGCGAGTAGTCAGCTCTGCATGGCCATGCGACTAGGCTGCCAAAAGACGCCGGCTAAGACGGTGGTCAGCTTTGCATGGCCACTCGACTAGATATGCAAAAGACGCATATCAAGACGCTGGTCATCAGTGGCGCGTCGAGTGGCCTGGGTCTGGCCCTCGCGCGCCATTATCTCGAGCATGGCGCAACTGTCGCCGCACTCGCCCGGCGCGGCGAATTGCTGCAAAACCTCAGCGCGGAATTTCCCGGAAAGGTTTTTTGCTATGCGCTGGATGTGCGCGATTCGCGTGCCGTCCAGCAGGCGGCAAACGATTTCATCCTGCGCACCGGCGTACCGGATGTGGTCATTGCCAATGCCGGAGTGAGCACCGGTACGCTGACCGAGTACGCCGAAGACATCGATGCTTTCCAGCAGGTGATGGACATCAATGTACTGGGCATCGTGAAAACCTTTCAACCTTTCATCGTGGCGATGCGTGAGGCACGGCATGGCACACTGGTCGGCATCGCCAGCGTGGCGAGCTTTCGCGGCTTGCCAGGGGCGAGCGCCTACTCCGCTTCCAAGGCTGCCGCAATATCGTATCTCGAATCCTTGCGGGTGGAACTGCATGGCAGCGGTGTGAAAGTCGTCACGATCTGTCCGGGCTATATCAAGACCCCGATGACATCCGTCAATCCTTACCCCATGCCGTTCATACTGGATGCCGATAGCGCAGCGCAGCGCATGGTGCATGCCATTGAACGACAAAGTGCATTCACTGTAATCCCCTGGCAAATGGGTTTGGTCGGACATGTACTCAGATGGCTGCCGCGCTGGTTATATGATGCCCTGTTCGCCAGGGCACCGCACAAGCCGCGTGCAGCCAGCAGAGAAAAGTCGTAAGCTCCCCAACAAATCTACACAATCCCCTTATGGACATGCGCCTATGGCAACATTCCCCTTTGCCAACCGCGCCACTATTCTGTATTCTGGTGCCCTGTAAGACCTAAATTAAGACCCAAGTCTGACATGCCTCCGGATCATGAGGCTTTTTTCTCAACTCGTTTATTTTAAGGAAGTCATGATGAAAACCATTTTTACCCTGCTGGCTTTGTTTGCATTTACCGGCACCGCCATTGTAGTTCCTCAATCAAACGCCATTGCAGCCAGCCAATATCCCAACACAGGCAAAGTGCTGGAAACCATGGATGCTTCAATTTATACATACATGAAAGTTTCCACAGACAAAGAACCGGTATGGCTGGCTGTATCCAAGACCACCGTCGCCAAGGGCAACACCATCAGCTATCCTGACGGTGCCGTGATGACCAATTTCAACAGCCCATCGCTGAACCGTACATTCGACAAGATCATCTTTCTCGACAAGATCAAAGTGGAAAAGAAATAAGCCAGACAGTTTGTCCCTAACCCCGGTGTATCGCCGGGGTTTTTTATTGGCGGTACATCGCACATCCTTTTTTCAGCAAATCCCGATTTACAACATAGTCCAGGGAGAAAACCATGAAACTATATTATTCACCCGGCGCCTGTTCACTGGCTTCGCACATCGCACTGTATGAGACCGGACTGCCATTCGAAGTCGACAAGATCATCAAGACCACCAAGATGACGGTCGGGGGAGAAAACTTCATGCAGCTCAATCCCAAAGGCTATGTGCCGACGATCAAGCTGGATGACGGCAGCATCCTGACCGAGGGCGCCGCGATCCTGCAATACATCGCCGACCAGCAGCCCGCTTCCGGCTTGGCGCCCAAAGCCGGCACGATGGAGCGTTACCGTTTGCAGGAATGGCTCACCTTCATCAGCAGCGAGATCCACAAATCCTTCAGCCCGATGTTCAACAAGGAAGCAACGGAGGAAATGAAGAACTATGCGCGCAATAATTTGACCCGACGTTTAATCCATGCGGAAACACAGTTGGCGAACACGCCCTATTTGATGGGTGACCATTTCACGGTAGCGGATGCCTACTTCTTCGTGGTGATGAACTGGAGCAATGCCGTAGGTTTCGATCTGGCTCCTTACCCACATATCAAGGAATACATGGCGCGAGTTGCTGCGCGTCCTGCCGTGCAGGCGGCGATGAGAGCGGAAGGTTTGTTGAAGTAATCGAGAGCCCCGCTAAAAAATAAAAAGTCGCGTCACTGCGGCTTTTTTTGTTTTTACAATCCGGGCGAACTAACCGGCCAGCTTTTTCTTGAGGATGTCGTTCAACTGCGCCGGATTGGCCTTGCCCTTGCTGGCCTTCATCGCCAAGCCGACGAAGAAACCGAATACCTTGTCCTTGCCACTGCGGTACTCGGCCACTTGCGCCGGATTGGCCGCAATGATCTCGTCGACAATCTTCTCAATCGCACCGCTGTCGGAGACCTGCTTGAGTCCTTTGGCTTCGATAATTTCATCAGCCGTTCTGGCTTGTTTCCCGCCGAGTGCTGACCAAGTTATTTGCTCTTCCCACATCGTGCGGAACACTTCCTTTGCGCCGGAATTCAAGATGGCTCCGTCGACGATGCGCAGGATGATGTCGCCCAGTTGCTGCGCGCTGACCGGGCATTGCGCGATATCCAAACCGTCGCGGTTCAACTGAGCGCTCACTTCACCGATGATCCAGTTGGCGCAAAGCTTTGCTGCGTATGGCTCAGCACAAGGAGCAGCACCAAGATTAATGGCACTGCGAACTTGTGAAAATAATGAATCAACCGCGTCTTCAAAAAAATCCGCCATCTCACGCGACGCGGTGAGCATGCTTGCGTCGTAAGCAGATAACCCAAGCTCGTTCACATAGCGTTCCCGTTTAGCCTGTGGTAATTCCGGCAATGTGGCGCGTACCTGTTCCAGCATCGCGGGTGTGATGTCCAGCGGCAACAGATCGGGATCGGGAAAATAACGGTAGTCGTGCGCATCTTCCTTGCTGCGCATCGCACGTGTCTCACCGGTGTCGGGATTGAACAGTATCGTGGCTTGCTGGATCTTGCCGCCATTCTCTATGGTGTCGATCTGCCACTGCACTTCATAGTCGATTGCCTGTTGCATGAACTTGAACGAGTTCAAATTCTTGATCTCGCGCCGCGTACCCAGCGGTTCGCCGGGCCGGCGTACCGACACATTAACGTCGCAGCGGAACGAGCCTTCCTGCATGTTGCCGTCGCAGATGCCGATCCAGCGCACCAGCGAATGCAGCGCTTTGGCATACGCTACCGCTTCTGCTGCCGAACGCATGTCCGGTTCGGAAACGATCTCCAGCAATGGAGTTCCGGCGCGGTTCAGGTCGACGCCGGTGACACCCTGCGATTCACCGTGCACCGATTTCCCCGCGTCTTCTTCCAGGTGCGCGCGGGTGATGCGCACCACTTTCTCGTATGGCTTTGCGTTACCTGAAAGTGGCTCCACTTGAATAGTCAACGCGCCCTGCCCCACCACCGGCAGGTCGAACTGGCTGATCTGGTAGCCCTTGGGCAGGTCGGGATAAAAATAATTCTTGCGCGCGAACACAGAGCGCGGCGCGATGTGTGCGCCGACCGCGAGGCCGAATTTGATCGCGCGTTCCACTGCGCCCTTGTTCAGCACCGGCAGCACACCGGGCAGTGCGATGCTCACCGCGTCCGCCTGGGTGTTCGGCTCGGCACCATAAGTGGTGGAGGCCCCCGAAAATATTTTGCTGTTGGTCGAAAGCTGGGTATGCACTTCCAGCCCGATGACGATTTCCCATTCGGGTGCCCGCACAAAAGTTTTATGTGGCATGCTCATGATCCTTGCAGCCCGATGTTTTGCGGAGCGCGATCGTGATGATCGGTCGCCAGCTGAAATTGATGCGCGACGTTCAGCATCTGTGCCTCGGCGAAATAATTGCCGATGATCTGCAAGCCGACCGGCATGGCGTTGTCGCCGAAGCCGCACGGAATGGACATGCCGGGCAGGCCGGCGAGGTTCACCGCGATGGTGTAGATGTCGGACAAATACATCTGTACCGGATCGTCGCCCTTTTCGCCGAACTTGAATGCGGTAGATGGCGCGGTCGGCCCCATGATGACATCACATTGTTTGAACGCATCGGTGAAATCCTGCGCGATCAGGCGGCGTATCTTTTGCGCCTGCAGATAATAGGCATCGTAGTAACCGTGCGACAACACGTATGTGCCTATCATGATGCGGCGTTTCACTTCCGCGCCGAAACCCTGGGCACGGCTCTTTTCGTACATCTCGGTAAGGTCGGCGTACTCGGGTGCGCGGTAGCCGTAACGCACGCCGTCGAAGCGCGACAGGTTGCTCGATGCTTCCGCCGGAGCAAGCACGTAATACACCGGCACGGACAATCTGGAATTTGGCAGGCTGATGTCGACGATGGTCGCACCGAGTTTTTTGTATGCAGTGATAGCGGCTTCGACTGCCTTGGCAACATCGCTACCCATGCCTGCCGCGAAAAACTCTTTAGGCAGACCGATACGCAGGCCGTTCAGCGGCTTGTCCCCGCCCACTTGTTTATTAAGCTCGCGTGCGTAGTCTTCCTTGTCGCGCTGCAAGCTGGTCGAATCACGCTCGTCGAATCCGGCCATCACGTTCAGCAGCAGCGCCAGGTCTTCCGCGCTGCGTGCCATCGGCCCGGCCTGGTCCAGGCTGGAGGCGAACGCGATCATGCCGTAGCGCGACACTACGCCGTAGGTTGGCTTCAAGCCGGAGATGCCGCACAGCGCGGCAGGCTGGCGTATCGAGCCGCCGGTGTCGGTGCCGGTCGCTGCCGCACATAAACGCGCGGCGACCGCCGCAGCCGTGCCGCCCGATGAACCGCCGGGAACGCGTGTCATATCCCAGGGATTTTTCACCGCGCCGAAATGCGAGGTCTCGTTGGACGAGCCCATCGCGAATTCGTCCATGTTGGTCTTGCCCAGATTCACCGCGCCGGCATTGTTGAATTGCTCGATGACGTGGGCATCGTAGGGCGCAATGAAATTCTCCAGCATCTTCGAACCGCAGGTGGTGCGCCAACCCTTGGCGCAGAAGATGTCTTTCTGCGCAATCGGGATGCCGGTGAGCGGCTGCGCCTTGCCGCCGGCCAGCAACGCATCAGCCCGGCGGGCTTGCGCCAGGCTGGTTTCGGCATTGGTGGTGACAAAGGCGTTCAGCGCGGGATTGAGTGCGGTGATGCGGTCGAGATAGAGTTGCGTCAATTCGACGCTGCTGATTTTCCTGGCGCGCAGCGCGCTGCCCAGTTGCCGCAAACTTGAATTAAGCATGATCCGGATTTATTCGATGACTTGTGGAACGAGGTATAAGCCCGCTTCGACTTGTGGTGCAATGGACTGGAACAGCTCGCGCTGATCGGCTTCCGAAACCACATCCTCGCGCAGCCGCTGCGACAGATCCTGGGCATGGGACATCGGGGCTATGCCTTTGGTATCGACAGCCTGCATCTCGGCGATCAGGTCGAAGATGCCGGAGAGTTGCGCACGGGCGGTTTCAATTTCCGTTTCGTTTATCGCCAGTCTCGCCAGGCGGGCGACTTTCCGGACATCTGCGGTAGTCAGGGACATAGTAAAAGCTTTATTGAAATAAGGCTAATAGGGTATCATACGTCAGTTTTTTGGCGACAGTTTTTTGACGAAGGTTTATCGGCAAGAGCTTGCCTGTCAAAAGAGTTTTCGGCGCACTTCTTTAGGATATGGGACACGACATGCTAGGATTTTTTAAAGGGTATTTTTCTAACGATTTGGCGATCGACCTGGGTACAGCGAACACGCTGGTCTGGGTGCGCGGACAAGGCATCGTGCTGAACGAACCTTCAGTAGTGGCAATACGCCAGGAGGGCGGGCCGAACGGCAAGAAGG
>CAIOKY010000095.1 GCA_903858965.1 uncultured Nitrosomonadales bacterium
AAAAAGGGAAATTAAGAACCGGCTATTTGGTACACTTATCCACAGCTGTTTGTTCTAAAAACAGCTCACGTACTTGGGTCAACGCAAAGTCGGCACGTTGGGTCAGTATTTAATCGGCGCATACAGCCTCACCTTATCCCCTATATCGGTTTATTCAAGATACCGTCAACAGCCCAGCCAAGGCGGCACAAAGGTTAGGCGATTACTTAAACCGCATCCAATAGCAAAAAATCCTTTAGAAACAATCTGCCCGCCTAAAAAACAAGTGTCGGGCGAAAATCACAGAAAATGATAAAATGCGCCATAGGAATCAGCAAAGCATCAGGAAAAATTATCATGCTGATTGAAAAGACCGCCAAACATGAAAAGTTCAGTATTGATGACACTGGTGGGCACTGCGATGCTCGCGACTTCGACAGCATGGGCTGGCGATGGACAATTCAGCCTGTCCAGCGGATTCGGCTTAAGTCCGGGCAAATACGCCACTCCCAACACCACCGATATACTCTCCATCCCGGTGATAGGAAAGTATGAAACCGGTCCATGGGAATTCAAGCTGACGGTACCTGATTTCAGCCTTTCTGGTACAGGAGGCACGATGCCCGGCGTTGCGCACATAGCCGGCAGCACCCAATCGGGTTTGAGCAATACCGTGGCGGCAGCCACCTACAACATTTATTCTGGGAGCGCGTCCACCTTCGGCATTGGCTTAACCGGTAAGGTTAAACTCGGCTTGGCCGATAAAATCCAGGGATTCGGTACCAGTCAAAATGACTATGCAGCACAGGCGGATGCTTACCAGAGCTTCGATAAATTCACCGCACTCGGCTCGCTGGGCTACAAGTTTCTGGGCAACCCTGCCGGAATCAGCACGGACACAATACTCTACGGTTCACTCGGTGGTATCTACCAACTCAACGAACAGATGAGCGGCGGCCTGGATCTCAGTTTGGCGCAAAGTCCCTCAGCCACTACAGCAGATCAACGGCAGCTTACCGCCTATGTAAGCCACATGATCAACAAGAACATGAAAGCACGCGGCTACGTGCTCAAGGGATTCACCAGTAGCAATCCGGATACTGGTCTCGGGGCACAGGTCTATTACGGCTTCTGAACAGCCGGCACTTTCCACCACCGGCCTCTCCTCCGATACAAACAAACGAAGTCCTTCGCAAATTTCCCAAGACCGTCAGCCTGAGTTAACCTGCACTCTTCCGAACCGGCAAGAGGAACACCATGTTTGATCCTGATCTCGCCCCGCACATCCACCGCAATGCCGCGAATTCTCTCGATGAAGATATTCAGTCTGGCGACGTGACCGCACAATTGCTGCCTGAGACACAAGTTTCCACCGCACAACTCATCACGCGACAGCCCGGCGTGCTGTGCGGCACACAATGGTTTGATGAATGTTTCCGATTGCTTGATCCCGATTGTGGCATTAACTGGCTGGCACGGGACGGCGACTGGATCACAGCCGGACAAACCTTGTGCAAGCTTCAGGGCCGGGCACGCGCACTGCTCACTGGCGAGCGTAATGCGCTTAACTTGCTGCAAACTCTTTCCGGCACCGCCACGCGCACAAAAAGATATGTGGATGCCGTGGCCGGCATCAATGTCAAGATCATGGACACGCGCAAGACTCTCCCGGGGCTACGTCAGGCGCAAAAATATGCGGTACGGGTAGGAGGCGGATATAACCAGCGCGCCGGCTTATTCGACGGCATTCTGATCAAGGAAAATCACATCGCCGCTGCCGGCGGTATCCGGCTCGTACTGGAACAGGCGTTCCGTCTGGCCAAACCGGGCATCAGTGTGCAGATCGAAGTGGAAAATATGACGCAACTGGAAGAAGCTTTAAATGCCGGCGCAAAGCTGATACTGCTCGACAACTTTGCTCTGGATGAGTTACGTACCGCAGCGAAACACGTCGGCAAACGCGCCGAACTGGAAGCCTCCGGCGGCATCACGATAGAGAATCTGCGCGATATCGCGCTAACCGGAGTGAATCGTATTTCAATAGGCGCGCTGACCAAAGATGTGGAAGCGATCGATTTATCGATGCGATTCGGGCTCCCCACCCTCGCTCCATAGTCTGCGTCTGGCTACAGCAACAAGACAGCGAATTCATCATAAATAAACGGGCAACCGCACGGCGGCCCGCTTTGATTCGAAGTCCTGACGGCTTTAAGACCCTATCATGCAACTGTTGCCATGCTTATCGGTCATGATGATATCCATGCTATCACCCATGAATCCCGGTGTATCCGAAAGCAGCTTCAGAAGAAGGCTATCGGCAAACCCGGTTTCGCCGCGGAACAGATCCAGCGATTTGTCACCCATCGACAAAATCACATGGCCATCGTGTACGGTCACATACAGGCCAGCGTCACCTGCATCCGACTCAGCGCCAAACAATTTCTCCTTGTCGAACGGGATGCTGTCCGGACGTGGTGTGTTGTTATCGAGGATAGCCGGCGGGATGACGATGATTTGCACCGGTTTACCCGAATCACGGGCGATGATGGCAGCCTGCTGCAGTGCCACGACAAACGATCCCTCAGGTGAAACCAATACTACTTCACCACCCCATACATATACTCCGGCACCCTCCAACGGGTTTCCTTGCGTCGCACCCGGATTACCGGCCCCACTCGCGCAAGCCGCATTGCACCACGCATCGAAACCGGTGCCGCGTATGCCTATCGTGGCAGTCGCCACATTGAACTTGTAGTTGTCATGGTTTACCCGTCCGATCAAACCGGTGACCACGCGCACTCCGCCCTTGAGTAATCGCCACACGGCACTTTCTTCGGACTGGGCCTTGTTGTACTTGAATTTTTCAACGCGGAATTGCGTGTTCTCCTGCAAACTCACGCGACCTTCATCGCGGAACGCCACCACCGCATAGGATTTCGCGGCCGTCACCAGCGTGTCGCCTTCATAGACCGGCGCACCCAATGTGAGCTTGCGCTCCTTACCAGTCTCTTCCTTGGCCGACAATTCGCCCTGCGCCAGCATCACCCGTCCCACCACAGCCGACGGCGTCGCCTGTGGCTTCACCGCCGCTTCCTTGGTTGTCTCTTCATCCTGACAATCCTTGGTCGCGCACAGCCGCGTGGAAAAATCCGTACCGCGTATACCGATGGTGGCTGTAGCCGCACGCAACTTATAAGCATCTGCATTGCCGCGCTTGCCGATCAAACCGGTCACGGTCCGGAAGCCGCCCTTGAGCAAACGCAGTATCACGTTGTCGTCCTTGGGTGCTTCCTTGCGGAACTGGTAGGATTCGATGCGCAAGTTGGAATTGGGTCGCAGCGTCATTTTTGTTCCGTCATTCATTTCCACCTGGGCATAACTATCCTTCGCGGTGATGAGCATATCGCCCGCAAATATCTCCGACTTGGGGCCGACCACTTTTACCGTGCCATCCGTGCGCTGCACCACCAGCGTACCGCTCATATTCCCGACCCTGCCGGCCACCTCTTCGGCTGGTGCTGCCGCGTGCGCCATCGTTGAAAGGACGGTCAATAATATTAAAATTAAATAGGAAGCGGTCTTCATCGTATACCCCATCAGAAGGTTGCATTCAAGCTTAGGTGTGCGGTTCGTTTACCCGGCTGCTGTGTCGGGTCTGTACCGGCTTTTTCGATAGTCGCGATATCGCAGCGCAACGAAAACATCTCGCCATAATTCACACGCAAGCCAATCCCTGCGCCCGAGATCATGACCTTTCCTGTATTGACAGCACTCACCTGGCCGGCATCATAGAACACCAAAGCGCGCGTACGAATATTGCCCTTCCCGAAATCCGGCGTATAGGCTTCCAGATTCACGCGGGCGCCTTTTTCCCCGCCTTCACTACCCTCGCTAAATCCCCGTACCCCATCGGCACCGCCCAGACGCAACTGTTCACCCAGCACCAGTACGTTCTGGCTCCATTGCCCGGTTAACACGGTGCGTATTTGCCAGTCATCGCCGATCCCTCGCGAATAGTTCGCGCCATAACGCACCACGCGATAATTGGCATCGGGTTTAACGTCTAACGGGTTAGAGTCATAATTATCAAAATCGGCCTTCTTCCCCTTGCTCATGTTTGGCAGGTTCGCGGACCATGAAGCGTTAAAGCCAAGATCGCTGCGGGCAGATTTTCCTTGTGCCGAATAACTAACGCTCAACGGCGACACCACGATCTCGTTATACAGCACCGTCACAGGGGGATTGGACTGTTCGATCTGCTTGAAATCGCGCCAGTCCAGCCCGAACGACAAACGCGGATCGAGCGTACCCATGCGTTCCAGAAGATAGTT
>CAIOKY010000096.1 GCA_903858965.1 uncultured Nitrosomonadales bacterium
GACCGCGACGGTTTCCCTCCAGCGATTGCATCTGAAATTATGCGCTTAAGCCTGGTGCATGCCAGTTCGCACAAGCCCAACAAAAAGCCTGATATTTGGGATATCCCTGCAGATAAATTTGCCAGTTTCAAGCCCCCGGTCTCCATCGAAAATGCCAGCGAGTGGAAACCGCTTCCAGTCGCAATCACAAAAGCATTGGAAAGATTCGGCATTCCCGGCTCGGCCAAAGGATTTCATCGCGCGGCAGAATCAGGTGATCGCGCAGCAGTATCGATATTTCTCGAGGCGCGAGTCAACACCGAGATCCATGATGAGCGCGGTTGGACTCCTTTGATGCAAGCCGCTTATAAAGGGCATGACGGTGTTATCAGCGTTCTGATCAAATATCGCACAAATGTGCATGCCATCGACATAGTAGGCAACACCGCACTACATTGGGCTGTCGATGCCGGACAGACGGCTAGTGCTAAATTGCTTATTGAGAATCGTGCTGCAGTTGATGCCTGCAACCAATCCGGTATAACGCCATTATTTGTTGCAACGGTACGCCGCCGCCTCGGTGAGGTGTTGCTGTTAATAGACAGTGGTGCCAACCTGAATTTGGCAACGCGCGACGGCTCCACTGCCTTACACAAAGCGGCAGCACTAGGCTATACCGAAATCGTCAGGACATTAATATGCCATGGCGCTGATATGAGCATCAAAGATCTCGACGGGAGCCTGCCGCTCACGTTGGCCTTAAAAAATAATCAGCAGGATGTGATAAAGCTCCTGCGAGCCAATTTCCGGAACCAGTAAATTCATCGGCATGCATTTTTGTATGCATTAAAAAATGTAGCTTGGGATATTAAACGACCCCCGAGCACCAGGTAGCCCTGAATAATTACACTATTTCACCTTGGCAAATCTTTGCCTGTTTTCCTGCTGCATATCCATTGAATAGATGTGGCTAACAATCGGAACGCCGACACGAATAAGGCTTGCATCGCTGCAAGCCTTATGGATATTGGTGCCGATTATCGGATTCGAACTGATGACCTACCGCTTACAAGGCGGTTGCTCTACCATCTGAGCTAAATCGGCATTGATATAGAGATTCTCTTGCAAACTGGTGGGTCGTGCCAGATTCGAACTGGCGACCAACGGATTAAAAGTCCGCTGCTCTACCGGCTGAGCTAACGACCCCTCGCAAAGGAGCGCGAATTATACGGATTTAGCCCACCCTGTCAACGCAAAATACCGTGCAGTGATGTCTACTCGATCATGCAACGCGATACGCTGTCGGATCATCTACGCCGGCGGCAACAAACCCGGCATGACGCAAGCGGCAAGAGTCACACACACCACAGGCGCGACCGGATTCATCGGCCTGATAGCATGAAACCGTCTGCGCAAAATCCACCCCCAGCGCGCGGCCTTGCCTGATGATCTCGGCCTTGGATAAATGCAGCAACGGTGCATGCACAGTGAGCGGATGCCCTTCCACCGCGGCCTTGGTGGCAAGGTTCGCCATGCGCTCGAATGCGTCGATGTATGCGGGACGGCAATCGGGATATCCGGAATAATCGACCGCATTCACGCCGATAAAAATGTCCTGCGCCTGCAGCACCTCGGCCCACGCCAGCGCCAGCGACAACATGATGGTGTTGCGCGCCGGAACATAAGTCAGCGGTATGCCTTCGCTGGGTTGTTGCGACACGGCGATCTTGTTATCCGTCAACGACGAACCGCCGAAGCCGGTAAGATCTATCTTCACCACCCGGTGTTCATGCGCACCCAGCGTATGTGCCACGCGCTGTGCGGCGGCCAGTTCGGCGTGGTGGCGTTGTCCGTAATCCACGCTCAGTGCGTAACAAGTAAAGCCCTGTACACGCGCCATCGCCAGCACCGTTGCGGAGTCCATGCCGCCGGATAAAAGTACCACAGCCCTTTTCACGTTTGTTGTCCCGGCCATCATCAGTGTCCGGGAGTGTTGTTCCACAGCAGTTTATGCAACTGGACTTGCAAACGCACCGGCAGGCGGTCACGCAATATCCACTCGGCCAATAGCGTGGCATTCAGTGTGCCATGTGCAGGTGAAAACAGTACCGGGCATTTATCCGCTAGATGGTGTTGCATCATTAGTTGCTTGGCCCACTGGTAATCGGCTTCGTCGCACAACACGAATTTTATTTCGTCGTGTGCCGTCAGCAATTCCAGATTTTCCCAGCGATTCTTTTCAACCTCGCCCGATGCGGGAGTCTTGATGTCCACCACGCGCATCACGCGCGCATCCACTACACCGATATCCAATGCCCCGCCCGTTTCCAGAGACACTTCGTAACCGGCGTCACACAGAGCACTCAACAATAGCGCACAGTTCTTTTGTGCCAGCGGCTCACCACCGGTCACGGTCACATAGTGCGGCTTATACCCGGCGACCTGCCCAAGAATTTCAGACATACTCATGTTCTGCCCGCCGGTAAAAGCATATGCTGTGTCGCAATAAGTGCAGCGTAACGGACAACCGGTCAGGCGAATGAATACCGTGGGCAAACCGACACGGCTGGTTTCACCTTGCAGGGAATAGAATATTTCGGTGATGCGCAGTTGCGACACGTTACTGGTAGAACTACTGGAGAGACTACTAGCCATCTGACTAGGCTGTCCAGAAACGACAGCCAAGTCATTGGTTATAGCCATTCGACTAGGCGAGCCAACAACACTCGCCAAGTCCCTGGTTATGGCGGAGCCAGCCGCTTGCTGGAACAACTGCGATGCCGCTCCTCCCGCAGTGGAAGGGTCGTCGCTACGCGACGGGGCACCCACCGGCATACTCCTTGCGGGTGCACCTGAGGGTTCCACCCCACCGTGTCGGAACGGCAACGCCACATCTGTATTCACTAGCGACATGTGGACTACTTTTTGGCAGCGAGCAGCTTCTTGGCTTTGGCGGCAGCGTCACTGTCGGGATACTGGGCGATGAGTTGCTTGAGTGTCTTCTTCGCAGATACGGCTTGCTTTAGTCCACGCTGACAGTTTGCGATGCCAAGCAGCACGTCCGGCGCCCTGGAAGTACCGGGAAAACCCTTGAGCAGTCCCTGATAGGTACTGAGTGCAGCCTTGTAATTCTTTAGCGCAAATTGTGCATTGCCCATCCAGTAATCTGCATTGGGAACATGCACCGAATCGGGATATTTTTTGAGGAATTCCTGGAATGCCTTGATTGCATCCGCATGACTGCCGCCCTTGAACAAACTGTAAGCCGCTTCGATGGCACGATCTTCGGAAATCGGATCGGATGGGTCGGACGAAACCGCCGCTGCTGCCGGAACCGTTGCAGCAGGGGGAGGATTTGCAGCTGCAGCGGCGGCAGCCTCCTTGGCGGCTTCTTCAACGGATTCAAAATGGCGCACGCGCGTATCCAGATCCACATAAAAATCCTTCTGGCGCTTTTCCGCATCCTGCAAGCCGTGCGTTAATTCTTCATTCTGTCCGCGCAGCTTGCGGATCTCGCCGTTCAGCGCGTCGATCTGGCTTTGCAGATCCAGCATGGACTTGCTTTGCTGCTGTTGCTTGATGGCATCCTCCAGCTTCAGCACCTGCGCCTGAAGTTTCTGGATTTGCTGGCGTGCCTCGTCGTCCTCCAGCAATCCCGCACGTGCGGGAATAACAAGGCACAAGCCCAGCAACATCAAGGCGCGCAACTTCAGCATGAAATTACTTTGAATAATTTATATCGGTACGGC
>CAIOKY010000097.1 GCA_903858965.1 uncultured Nitrosomonadales bacterium
CCGCGCACGCTGTCGACGATGCCATTCCTGCGTAATTTGCCGAACAGTTGTTCGAGATAAGACAGCGAGATACTTTGACGCTCACTTATACCTGCCAACGTGACAGGGGCGCGCCCGCCTCGCATAGCCAAATCAACCATCGCTGTTACAGCAAACCGCCCTTTTGTCGTTAAACGCATCGCACTTCCTCCATGGAACACAAGTTAACAATAACCTACCCCAGATGCCTGCATCATAGAATACCTGATTCTTTTAATCAACTATATTATTTAGATGATTGGGATCGAACTTTTCTGCCGTGGCACGCTCGTCTTCCAATGGTACGCCCATCTTTTCGAGTTGCTGCAAAATAAAGTCGATACGCTGATCGACCGTCACGCTGTGGCCCAGCAAACCGTGTATCGCCTTGGACAACGGATCGTTCTGATCGTTGCCTACACCGTAGGCATTGAAGGTCGAGCCGGTTTTCTTCTCTTCATCCAGGATACGCGCGGGTATCCCCACAGCGGTCGCGCCGTCAGGCACATCCTTCACCACCACCGCGTTCGAACCGATGATCGCGCCATCGCCCACGTGTATCGGCCCGAGTATCTTCGCCCCCGCGCCTACCACCACGCCATTACCCAGGGTGGGATGACGTTTGCCGGCCTTCCAGGAAGTCCCTCCCAGCGTCACACCGTGATACAGGGTGACATCGTCGCCGATCTCGGCGGTCTCACCGATGACCACACCCATGCCATGATCGATGAAAAAGCGCCGTCCTATCGTCGCCCCGGGATGAATCTCGATACCCGTCAACCCTCTTCCGATATGCGACACGAAGCGACCCATCCATTTCAGATCGGCATGCCATAAAGTATTCGCCAGACGATGGAATATCCGCGCATGCAAGCCCGGATAGCAAGTCAGTACCTCGAAGGTACTACGCGCTGCCGGATCGCGCGCGAACACACTGGCGATGTCTTCTCTAATGTTTTTGAACATGCTTTTGATCTTCGTCGAAACGCGTTTTAAGGCGCCCATTGTACTCGGTCGTGACACTCAATATACCGCGCAAGATGTTCACCTCATCCGGCTCCAGCCTTGCTCTGGCGTACAGGCGACGCAGGCGCTGCATCATGCGTGCCGGGTTTTGCGTGGTGAAAAAGCCGATCTCGTACAAGGTCTTTTCCAGATGCGCGAAATAACCTTCCACTTGCTCGTGTGTTGCGGGTTGCAAGGACTGGGCACTGGGCACAAAACTTTGCGCAGCCACGCTCAACTCATACGCCATCACCTGCACCGCAGCCGCCAGATTCAGCGAGGAAAAATCCGGGTTCGCGGGAATATTAACCAGCAGTTGCGAACGCCCGGTCTCTTCATTGGTCAGGCCCGACATCTCGGTGCCGAACAACAGGGCGACGGGTTGAGTGGCGGCTTGCTGCAAAACCAGCGGCATCGCCTCGCGCGGTGTCTTCATCTCGATGGAGATATCGCGCAAACGCGCCGTCATGCCCACGGTGTACACCACGCCCTGCAAAGCTTCATCGATGGAGGCGCACACCACTGCGTTCTGTAAGACATCATCCGCTCCGGCCGCCATCGCGCTGGCTTGTGCATCGGGAAAGTGGCGCGGGTTGACGAGATACAAGTGCTGCAAACCCATAGCCTTCATGGCGCGGGCCGCCGCGCCGATATTGCCCGGATGTGTGGTATGGCTGAGCACGACCCTGATGTGCGAAAAATGATTTTGTTTATTCAAACCGTAATACCCACTAAAATGCGCGCTGCAATCATTCTAGGGCGTCTCAAAAATAATTTTAGAGATCCCCTTCTGTTCATTAAAAAGGTTCGTATATGCATCCCATGCTCAACATC
>CAIOKY010000098.1 GCA_903858965.1 uncultured Nitrosomonadales bacterium
GCATTTCCCTGAAAGCCGTCGAGAATGGCGATTTGACCAAGGGAGTAAAAAACGCCTCCCGTGACGAGATCGGCGTGCTGGAAAAAAGTTTTAATGACGTGCTGGCCCGCTTGAACAAAATCATGCGTGAGATCGATGACAGTGGCAGGCACATGGGCCAATCCGCTTATCAGATCGCCACGATTTCACAGGAAATCGCTGAGGTAAGCAAAAAGGAACAAAGCCGTTCCGCAGCGGTGAATGAAGCGACCAACGAATTACAAAAGATCTCAAGCAAGGTGCAAGAGTCGGCGCATTCCACCACCGAGCGGGCCAAGCTAACTGAAGAAAGAGCCAAGCAAGGCATTCAGACCGTGCAGGGAAATATCCAGGAAATGGAGTTGACTGCGCAGCAGGTCAACCATGCCGCTGCCGAAATTGCCGAACTGGCAAAGACAGCGGATCAAATCCACCACATTATCGACACCATCAAGACGATTGCCGGGCAAACAAATTTGCTGGCACTGAATGCCGCTATTGAAGCCGCACGCGCGGGGGAAGAAGGACGCGGTTTCGCCGTGGTGGCCGACGAGGTGCGCAAGCTGGCGGAAAAGACCAATAGCTCGGCGGTGGAAGTTTCAGAGATCATTTCGCAAATCACCGGCAGGGTCACTCAGGTCACCGAAGCGATGAATGTGGTTGTAAAAAAAGTACACGCCAACCAGCAGGTAGCGGGTGACACTGCAACTGTGATCCATACCATGGTGGAGCAGATAGCAGAAACGGCTGAATCCAGCCGCAGCATTTCAGAAGCCAGCCAGCAGCAGATCGAAAAATTGGCTATGTTGCATGAGACCCTGAAAAAACTGTTTGCCACAATGAATGAAAGCTCATCGAAAGTGGAAACGACTGCCACCATCGGCAAAAACCTGCATGACGTAACCAGTCGGTTGAATGACCTGATGTCCGGGTTCAGTTTCGAGCAGATCACGGTTATCGAACCGGCACAAAATGAAAAGCGCCGTGCTCCGCGTGCACATCACAATCTGCTGGTAAAGATTGCACAGGGCTCGCAAAGGATGGAAGGCGTGACCAACGATTTCAGTTTGACCGGCATAAATCTCAGTGTACCTCGCCCGCTTGAATCGGATGTGGGGTTGGATCTCGCTATCTACCTGCCTCACGATGATATGGAGAAATACACAAACCAGGTACCAGTCAACCTGATCGGCAGGATCGCATGGCAGCGCAAGGAAGGCAATGCTTGCCTGTGTGGTGTTGAATTTGTCCAGCTGGATGAAGCCAAACGCAGCTACCTGAAGACCTGCTTCTCATTCTTCAACAAGAAGGCCGAATTTTGATGTCAGGAAATCCGGCGGCGGCCGTACTGTTCCCGATCAATTGAGCTCAACCCCCATGACCACTCCCATGAAAATCTCGGGTAATTGTTGTGCCTGCCGGAGCGTGCCACTGAGCAGACTCTCGAATTCTTCGAGTGAAACGGGTTTCGAGAACAGAAAGCCTTGGGCATAATCGCATCCGGCGGCAGACAGGAAATTGCGTTGCCCTTCTGTCTCCACTCCCTCGGCAATAACTTCAAGTCCCAGCTTGTGCGCCATCACGATGATCGCCTCGGATAAAGCCATGTAATCAGGATCGGTTTCGAGGTTGTTAACAAATGACCGGTCTATCTTCAGGTAGTCAATATCGAATCTCTTGATATAGGAAAGCGATGAATAACCGGTGCCAAAATCATCGATTGCCACCTGGATGCCCGCGTCACGAAACTTGAGCAAATTATCGGTCACTTCTGATTCCGCATCCAACAGCAAACCTTCCGTGATTTCAACCACGATATTCTTTCCGGCCAAGCCCATGTTGGCCAGATATTTCACCCATTGATCGAAAATCTCGCCGCCATGCTGGAATTGGACCGGTGACACATTCACACTCAGCTGAAAATTATTCTGGCTCAGCTTGCACCACGACTCTGCCCATCGTGCCGACTCCTTGAATACCCAATCGCCGATCTCGTTGATCAGGCCGGTTTCCTCCGCCAGCGGGATGAAGTCTGCCGGGCTGACCATCCCTCGTTCCGGATGCTGCCAGCGGATGAGTACTTCGGCTTTGTGTATCCGCCCGCTCGACAACTCGATGATGGGTTGGAAACGCAGCCGGAACTGGTTGGCTTCCAGCGCGCCGCGCAGGTCGGTGATCAAACGCAAGCGCTCTTGCGCCTCTTGCTGCAAGGATTGCGTGAAGTAGCTGAAGCGGTTGCGGCCCTTGTTTTTGGCAACATACATGGCCTGATCCGCATTCTTCATCAGGGCATCGATGTCAGCCGCGTCATTCGGATACAGGGTAATACCGATGCTGGCGGATACGTAAACCACCTCACTGCCTAACCGGAACGGCTCCGCCAGCCTACCAACTATCTTTTGCGCCACATCCTCGATGTGGCTGGTCTCGGAGATCGCCGACAGGACGACAGTAAACTCGTCTCCGCCCAAACGGGCCAGCGTATCCGATTCACGCACACAAACCCGGATGCGCTGGGCCGCCTCCTGCAATAGCAGGTCGCCGACCGCATGGCCCAGTGTGTCGTTGACCTCCTTGAACTGATCCAGATCGATTAACAGCAAGGCTAATGGAAAATCCTCGCGATCAGATTTTTTCATTTCCTGTTCGAGCCGGTCGCGAAACATGTCGCGATTTGGCAATCCGGTCAGCGAGTCGAAATTGGCCTGTCGCCAGATCAGTTCTTCGGATATTTTTTTCTCGGTGATATCCCGGATGATGCCGCGATATGCCGTGATCGATCCATCCTTGCCCTTGACAGCGTTAAATGAACAGAGAGTCGTCATCCTGTCGCCGTTCTTTTTCTTGGCAACAATTTCGAATTCGCCAAAGCCGTGCGCGTTGACGTAAGAAAGGATTTTTTTTCTATCCTCGGGATAAGCATAGATATCCTTCGCAAGATCAAGCGCCAGCATCTCCTCCCTGGAGTCATAACCGAACATTTCGATAGTCTTCTGGTTTATGTCGGTATATTGTCCTTCGGGATTGCTGATAAAAAGCCCGTCGAAAGACTCCTCGAAAAGTGAACGATATTTCTCTTCGCTCTCGCGCAGTGCATCCTCGATCTGCTTGCGCTCGGTAATGTCGATATAACTGGAACGGACTAACCTGCGATTTTCGGAAGGCAGTCGAACCAGCCTGACCTCACAAAGAATATCCTGGCCTTTACAGTTACGCACCAGCCGGTCGAATTTCATCTGCTCTCCGGCCATGATGCGTATTCCGCGCTCATGTATGCTTTCTATAGTAGGGGAACCCTCGGGCTGAGTCGGCGCATAAAAATAATCCGGGCCATGCCGCAGTATCTCTTCACGGCTACAAGCAAAAAGCCGTTCCGCGCTGCTTGTCGCGTCCACAAACAAGCCTGAGTCGATATCATGGATGACAATCGCTTCCGGTGCATCCGCTGTCAAGATACGGAAGCGGTCCTCGCTTTCCCTCAGTTCGCGATCCATGCGCTTGCGCTCGCTGATATCGCGGATAATGTTGAAGAACATTTTTTGCCCGTCCAGCTCTATCACCCTGCTGCACACTTCAATGGGTAACACGGAACCATCCTTGCGCACATTAGCCGACTCGTATATCAAATATTCCTTGCTGTGAGTCTTGGCGAGTCTTTTGTCCAGTTTGGCGGCAAATTCGGGCAAGATAAAATCACTGACATGCCTGCCTACCATCTCCGCTTTCGTATAGCCTATCCGTTCATGGCCGATCTGATTGACCTCTTTGATGAAGCCGCCCAGGTCGAGAATGAACAGCGAGTCTGCCGCCAGATCGAACAGCGCACGGAAATTTTTTTCACCGATCATCGACGTCCCCAAACTGTTCTTGTTCTATCGTTGCGCTGGCTGACGCCCGCGCTGAATAACCGCGATCAACCATCATCAATGCATGCCTGACTTCGCCATCCGTATACCGAGCATATATCGGTATACAATCTAGCAGGCCTACCGGTTTTTGACCACAAAAAATATCAATCATAAAATGCCTGGACGAAGCTACCACGGTCTTGCGCATTTTAGTAATATTGGCTACTTTTTCATTCTCATTAAGGGAACAAAATGAAACCTGCTGCGGTATTCACGCTATTGGCCATGCTGGCCCTCGTCGGTTGTGACAAAAAACCTTCAGAACCCTTTGTCCCGGATCCTGTGACTCCGTCATCATCGGGTGCTTTACCCGCAGGCCACCCGCCTATCAATACCGCTGACCGGGCATCATCCGGTGAATCCGATGTTTTGCAGACACAACAGGCCACTGTTGTCAGCACCATCAACATTCCCCAATTTACCTATATCGAAGTTAAACAGGACAACCAGACACGCTGGCTTGCCACTTCAACCAATGCGGCCAATAAAGGTGACGTCATCAAGTTTGATCCCGGATCGACCATGGAGAACTTCACAAGCAAAGCATTGAACCGGACATTCCCCAGCATCACCTTCGTCAATCGCGTATCAATCATCAACGGGAAATAAATACTCTGCATGCACTTTGCGGAAATACCCGGAAAACTCACCGCACCCGTTTCAGCCGGAATAGTCCGTTGGTATCACTGTCACTGCTGAAATATAGCGCACCATCCGGCCCGAACGCGACGCCTGCCGGGCGCGCCCAGCGCTTGCCGTCCGGCAATTGAAAGCCGCTGATCAGGTCATCCACACGTTGCGCTTGGCCATTCTGGAAGCGTACCACGACGATCTTTGGCGGGCGACGCGTTGCTGCGTTGCCCATGAAACCGCCGTTTGGTTGAGTACCCCATGAACCATGCAGTGCGACAACCGCATCGAATTCCAGTCGCGTATCCATTGCACCCTTGGGCACAAAGGTCACACCCAGCGGCGCATTGCGAGCAGGAAAAGTCGCGGCCGGAATCGTCACGTCAGTGATGGGCCTGGGTGGCTTGCTCGCCACACAGTCATCGCGCATCACCTGCTTGCCGTCATACTGGAACCAAGGCATGCCGTGAAAGGAACCCGCAGTGAGCTTGCTGAAATATTCCGGCGGCTGATCGTAACCCAGATGATCCGGTCCATTGTTGCTGGCGTAGAGCATGCCGGTCTGCGGCTGCCAATCGAAACCGACCGGATTACGCAGCCCCGAAGCAAAAGGCTCCCAGCTTGCCTTGCCTCTGCTCTCGTGCAACACCATCACCCCGCCACGTCTCTCGTTGAATGCATAGCTTTCACCCAGAAACTGGTCACTGCAATTACTCTGGATACCCAGGCTCACATACACCAACCCATCCGGCCCCACGCCGACTGTACGGCTGTCATGCCCTCCCCCGCTGGGTAATGCGGCCAGCAACGTTACGCCATCCCGCGCTATACTTGATTGTCCGAGCGTGTAAGGCGCGTGGTACACCCCTTCTGTCCTGGCAATCAGAATCTCGCCCTGCCGGAATGCCACGCTGTGCGGATAATCGCCCACCTGTACCAGGACTTCCGGCTTGGTATAGGGGGGCGGTAAACGATATACCTTGCCGGATTTCGAATCCGGCAAACAGATCGCCGTTCGCGGCGAAAGTCAACATGCGCGGCGCATCCATGCGGCTAAGCAATTCCAGCCTGTAACCCCGAGGCACGCGCACCGTCCTGCGTTCTCCATCCATTGCCAGTATCTGATCCTCATAAACCAATGCTTCCGTGCCCGCGTGTACAAGCGCACCGGTGCAGCACAACACCAGACCGAATATGCTGCAACTTATCGCGCGGGCAACTGCCAGATTGATTGGCATTCGCATGCAAATTTTCATTTAGTGGCCTCCGAGAGTTGTGATGCAGACAAGCATAATTTTATTCGCTGTCCAGTATGCGCCGTAAAGAATCACGATTCAATATTCTCTGGCGGACAATACGGGAGTAGAATTCCAGCCGTGATGCAATCGGATCCGAACTGCTTTTATCTAACCTGTGGAGGGCATGATGAAATTGGCATGGACCAGCCTGATGAGTGTAGGCAACGAATCGATAGATACCGAACACCAGGCATTGCTCAATATGGTGAACGACATCGAGCATTCGATCGGCACAAGGAATTGGGCTGCCCTGTTGCATTCATTCAAATTATTCGAAGAATCCGTTCGTATCCATTTCCGCAATGAAGCAAGAATTGCTCAGGCAATCAAGCATCCGTTCGAAGAACACCTGATCGAACACCAGTATGTATTGGGTGAACTTCAGACCATGAGGAATGAACTGATATCCAACGAAGGCAGGTGGTCCGAAAGCGCTGTCGAGCACTATTACGGCTTTCTGAGCGAATGGACGACCATGCATATCGGTGAAGATGACATGCGGATGAAAACGATACTGGACACCTACCCGTACGATTTCAAGCCGCCCCAATCCCAACAATGAGTGCCCGCCACTGATGGCACCAAATCTCGTTACCACCGGCAAACGAACAAACGAAATGTTATTGCGCTACAACACCACCGGGCTATCCGGCAATTCATTCGACTTCCCGCCGCGCGCCGGGAAGTGGCGCGACAGATGTTCACCCACGGCGTGTATTCCGGCGAGCACGCCCGCTTCAAACTGTCCTGCACGGAATGCCGCTTCCATCTCGCGGCAGATCGCTTCCCAAACTTCTTTGCCAAGTTTAACGTGGATGCCGCGGTCGGCCACGATCTCGACATCGCGGTCAGCCAACAACAGATAGATCAGCACGCCGTTGTTATTCTCGGTGTCCCAGACGCGCAATCTGGAAAAGACGTCGACAGCCCGTTGTTGCGCGGTCTGCCCCGCGAGCAATGGCGCCAGCTCCAGTGAGGCCTCGACCGCAAAGCGTATCTGCCCTGCGTGCTTCGCCTCAGTTTCGCGGATCGCGTTTTCAATCGCCTCCAGCGCGCGCGATGGCAACACGCGGCGCACTGACGCATGCCCAGTGGATAGATGCTGCATTACACGTATTAAATTCATTTACCAACTCCCTGAAGCTCCGCCTCCGCCAAATCCGCCCCCTCCACCGCTGAAGCCTCCTCCTCCAAATCCGCCGGAACCGCCACCAAACCCGCCTCCTCCATAGCCACCGAACCCTCGCCCGCCGCCCAGCAGCACAAACACGAAAGCCATCGCCCCGACGAACAATGCAATCAACAGCTGTGAGACGATCAGCCAGGCCAACACCGCCAGCGCGCCACCCATCACTACTGCGGCAGGAAAACGTCCGAGCATCGTGCGCAGCATACCGCCCACGACGACCACCAGGCCGAAGGCGACGAACAGCATGGATTCAATATCGAATTTCCCGCTGGCGGCGGCGCGCCTCGGCGGCGGCAAGGGTTCGCCGTTGATAACCTGCATCATCGCTGCCAATCCTGATTCGATGCCTGAATAATAATCACCACGCTTGAAACGCGGCACGATCACTTCATCAATGATGCGGTTCGAGGTAGCATCGTTCAGCACGCCTTCCAGGCCATAACCCACTTCGATACGCAGCGCTCGGTCATCCTTGGCGACGAGTAGCAGCGCGCCGTCATCCACACCCTTGCGTCCCAGTTTCCATGCCTCGACGACGCGGATGCCGAATTGTTCTATGCTTTCCGGCTGCGTGCTCGGTACGATCAGCACTGCGAGCTGCGCGCCCTTGCTTGTTTCAAATTCAGCGAGACGGGATTCAAAAATCTGGATTTGTCCCGCATCCAGTGTTGAGGTGAGATCGGTGACGCGATGAGTGAGCGGCGGCACGGCAACCTCGGCTTGCACCGCCCCGTTAAGCAGCAGCGCAAGCAGAAAAACTCGCGCCCAGAATGTTTTCATTTCACTTTGCCGACGCAGGAACCTTGGGTGTATCAAAGTTGACCACGGGCGGAGTAGAGATCGCTTTCTCGTCTTCAACCGTGAACGATGGTTTCACCTTGTAGCCGAACATCATCGCGGTCAGGTTGGTCGGGAATTCGCGCACCGTGACGTTGTAATCCTTCACCGCCTGGATATAGCGATTGCGCGCAACGGTAATGCGATTCTCGGTACCTTCCAGCTGCGCCTGCAGGTCGCGGAAATTCTGGTCCGATTTCAGTTGCGGGTAATTTTCCGACACCACCAGTAATCGGCTCAACGCCGAGGTCAGTTGACCTTGCGCGGCCTGGAACTTGGCAAAGGCCTCCGGATCGTTGATCAGCTCCGGTGTGGCCTGGATGCTGCCCACTTTGGCGCGCGCTTCGGTGACACCCAGCAGCACATCCTTTTCCTGCGAGGCATAGCCTTTGACGGTATTGACCAGATTGGGGATCAGGTCGGCGCGGCGCTGATACTGGTTCAGCACTTCCGCCCAGCTCGCCTTGATCTGCTCATCGCTGGTTTGAAAAGTGTTGTAGCCGCAGCCGCTCAACAGTGTCGCGAATAGAACTATCCATAAGGTACGCATCTTCAACTCCTTCTCTTCAATGTTGCTCAAATATGCGGAAACTATAGCACTAAACAGACTGCCCCGCCGCGTAGCCCGAAGCCCAAGCCCACTGGAAGTTATAGCCGCCCAGCCATCCGGTGACATCCACCACTTCACCGATGAAATACAATCCGGGCACTTCGATGCACTCCATGGTCTTCGACGATAGCGCGTGCGTGTCGATGCCGCCGCAGGTCACTTCGGCCTTGCTGTAGCCGACCGTGCCGGACGGAATCACCTGCCAGTCATGCAGGTTGGCGGCGATCAGCTTACGCTCCTTGTCGTTATATTGATTGAGCGGCTTGTTCTCGATCTGCTTATGCGCGGCGAGTTGCGCGCACCACACCTCGGAAAAACTCTTGGAGAACCACTGGATCAGGTAATTGCTCAGCAATTTCTTGCTGGTCTTCTGCTCGGTTAACAAGTTCAATATTTCGCAATCCGGCAGCAGGTTGATGTGCAGCGGCTCGCCGTGTTGCCAATATGAAGATATCTGCAATATGGCCGGACCGCTCAAACCGCGGTGCGTGACCAGCATATTCTCGCGGAACGACTGTTTGCCGAAACTCACGATCGTGTCGAGCGAAACGCCGGTCAGGTCGGCATATGGCTTCCAGTCGTCCGGCGCAAAAGTCAGCGGCACCAAGCCGGGCTTGAGCTTGGTGATGGGTATGCCGAACTGCTCGGCAACGTGATAGCCGAACGGAGTCGCGCCGGTCTTGGGAATGGACAACCCGCCGGTGGCGATCACCAGCGAGGCGGAGTTGAAATCGCCGCGCGAGGTGCTGACGTGAAACCGGTGCCCTTCTTTTTTCTCCTGAATCTTATCCGGAGACACGGAGTAGCTGATCTCCCCGACCTCGCAACTCATGAAGCGCTTCACACCTGCAGCTTCACATTCGCCACGCAACATCGCGATCACCGCTTCCGATTCGTCGTCACAGAACAATTGCCCTAGTGTCTTTTCGTGGTAACCGATGTTATGTTTTTGCAGCAGCGCGATGAAATCCTGCGGTGTGTAACGCGCCAGCGCCGAGCGGCAAAAGCTCGGGTTGGCAGAAATAAAATTTTCAGGTTTGGTATTGATGTTGGTAAAGTTGCAGCGCCCCCCGCCGGAGATGCGGATCTTCTCCGCAAGCTTTTTGGCATGGTCGAGCAACACCACGGAACGCCCGCGTTGCCCGGCTTGAATGGCACACATCATGCCGGCTGCACCGGAGCCTATGATGATCACATCTGTTTTCATGTTTTTTCGATACCGCTCGTGACGAGCATTTTATTAATGGGCGTATTGCTTAACGTGGCGCTTGTTCAAATTAACTTACACCGATTCTTCCAGTTTTTTCCACACGCACGCGCCTTTGCTGGCCTTGTCGATGTCGGCGAGCTGCTGCGTGTGCGCGGATAATTCGTCCTCGCTGGGCAACAATACGCGCAACTTGGGGCGCGATGCATCGGTGCTCAACACGGCCGGTTTGCGCGTCGTCGGTACATCACTGCCGAGCAAACTTTCCTGCCCGCGCGTCATCGCAAAATATACTTCGGCGAGCAACTCGGTATCCAGCAACGCGCCATGCAGGCTGCGGTGCGCATTGTCGATCTCGTATCGGCTGCACAGCGCATCCAGACTGTTCTTCTTGCCGGGATGCATCTCGCGCGCGATCTTGAGCGTATCCACCACCTCGTTCTTTAACGCGGGCAAACCCAGCAAGCCCAGCTCGTTGTTGAGGAAGCCGATATCGAACGGCGCATTGTGAATGACAAGTTCGGCGCCCTCGATGAAGTCCAGGAAGCCGGGTGCGATGTCGGCAAACTTCGCCTCGTTCTGTAAACGCTCATAGGTCAAACCATGCACCGCCACCGCACCGGCCTCGATCTCGCGCTCGGGATTGAGGTAGCGGTGGAAGCGGCGCAACGACACCTTGCGCCCGTCCAGCTCAATCGCCGCAAGCTCGATGATGCGATGTCCCTGTTTTGGGTCCAGCCCGGTCGTTTCGGTATCCAGCACGATCTTACGCATTGTCGCTCTCCAACATCATTTCCACACCACGATTGGCCAGTTCATCGGCGCGTTCGTTGCCGTCGTGCCCGGCATGTCCCTTGACCCATACCCATTCGACGGTGTGCTGCACCGCCAGCGCGTCCAGCCTGCGCCACAGATCCTCGTTCTTCACCGGCTTTTTGTCGGCGGTTTTCCAACCGCGCTGTTTCCAGCCGTGTATCCAGGTGCTGATGCCCTGCTGCACATATTTCGAGTCGGTATGCAGCCGTACATGACAATGCCGCTTCAATGCTTCCAGTGCAGCGATCGCACCCATCAACTCCATGCGGTTGTTGGTGGTGTGCGCCTCGCCGCCGAACAGCTCGCGCTCCTTGCCCTGGGTGCGCAGCAGTGCCCCCCAGCCGCCCACACCGGGATTGCCCTTGCATGCGCCGTCGGTAAAAATCTCTACGGTATCTTTCGCATCCTTGCTCATTGCGGATCAGACTTTCTGCGCTGCGTTAATCTGTTATTCATCTTCGGCGCCACCGGCAACAGTTTGCTTACCAACCCCTCGTTCCACTGCGGCTTGATCAGCCGCATGCCGTGCACACGCTTGATCGCATGCACAAAATATATCCCGCCGCTTACTGCCCACCAACGGTCACCCGCCGCTTCCATGCAGGCGCACCGCTCCAGCCATTTGGCCTGCAGGAACGGCGGTGCATATGCGGCAAAGCGGCCTCCCGCCACTTCAAAACCCAGCAGCGCCAGCCAATCCTTGAGGCGCGGCAAAGTGATGAAATGGCCACTCCAAGGGTAACCCTGCTTGCGGCCTAATGCACGACGCATACCCCAAAGACTGCGCGGATTGAAACCGCTGATGATCAGGTTTCCTTCCGGCCGTAACGCCTGCGCCACCTCGCGCAACACCTGATGCGGATTCTCGGAAAACTCGAGCACATGCGGCAATACCACCAGATCCAGGCTGTCGCAATCAAATGGCAATTCCGTGCAGATCAAGCGCACCTGGTTCCCCGCTTGATTTCCCGCGCTGAAGCGCAACGGCATCCGGTTGCTGCGCAAAAAATCATTGCCGCTCAAACCCAATTGCAGCGCGTTGTAGCCAAATATATCGCTTACCGTACGGTCGTAATATCGCTGTTCGCGTGCCAGCACATAACTGCCCTGCGGCGTGGCAAACCATTCGCTCAAATTTTCTGCAGTTAAATTACAATTCGGCATCGCTTACTTCCCGCTCGCTCAATGTTCAACATTACCGCCATCCCGGCCTTGCAGGATAATTACATCTGGGCCATTCACGATGATCGACATGCTGTCGTGGTCGATCCGGGCGATGCTACACCTGTATTGGCCTTCCTGGATACGCACGACCTGCAACTGAAAGCCATCCTGTGCACCCATCGCCACAACGACCACATCGGCGGCATCGCAAAATTGCGCGAAGTATACAACGTGCCGGTGTATGGGCGGCGACATCCGAACAATCCCCACATTACCAATGACCTGCGCGAAGGCGACCAACTCAAGCTCGACCCATTTGGCATCACGTTCGACATCATCGAAGTTCCCGGCCACCTCGACGACCATATCGCCTTTATCACATCGGGAATCCTGTTCTGCGGCGACGTGCTGTTTGGCGCAGGCTGTGGCAGGAACTTTGAAGGTACCAAGGCACAACTGCACCAATCGCTGCAGCGCCTGGCCCTCCTGCCCGATGACACGCGCGTGTATTGCGCCCATGAATACACCGCCGCCAACCTGCGCTTCGCGCTGGCCTGCGAGCCGGGCAACACCGCCATGCAACAGCGCGTTGCCACCACCCAGCAACTACGTGCAGCAAGCCAGCCCTCCCTGCCCTCCACCATCGCGCTGGAAAAAGCCACCAATCCCTTCTTGCGTAGCACCCAGCCGGAAATCATTCGCAGCCTGCAACAGCGCGGCCTGACCGACACCACCGAATTGGGCGTATTCACTGCACTGCGCGAGTGGAAGAACAGGTTCTGATTGCAGCAAAAAGCGTTATGGGATATTCTGCGCGCCCTTCGGAGAGGTGGATGAGTGGTTTAAGTCGCACGCCTGGAAAGCGTGTTTAGGGTAATACCCTAACGCGGGTTCGAATCCCGCCTTCTCCGCCAAATCAAATCAAAACCGCCCCATGTGGGCGGTTTTGATTTGGCTGGTTAGTTCATCTGTAATTAATGAATCTCCGTGCTGACAAACTGCCATTTTATTTTTTAATTTCCGCTTTGAGGCAGACAGTTGGCAATTGTGTCGGGTGGCAAACGACACAAACCAGCTATAGCAGTTTCTCCAAAGCAGCCACTCAGTGAGTCACCGTCCTCGCAGCGGATTCGTTGTTAAACATGTCGTGTGCCCCTGGCACGTTTAACGTAGCTCCTTCACTTTAGCCTCAAAAATAGACGCATCTGCGTCCTGATTTCGCTTACGTAGCTCTTTTGCATAGGATTCCAAGATCAGCAAAACGAATTCCTTCTGTCCTCCTGAATAGCTTGTAGCGGCTGGAAGTAATCGCTTTGCCAACGGTAAGCCTTCGTCATATCTTTCAAGTTGAAAGTAGGTGGCCGAAAGCTCGGCAGAGCGTCGCAATGTCTTAGGGTCTCCCTCACCTGAAAGTTTTTCCTCAATCTCAAGTGATCGGCGCAACAGTCTTTCTGCCTCTGCGAGTACGCCACGCTTTCGATAAGTCTCGCCAGCGTTATACAACAACGTCGATTCCCGCTTGGACGAAATCTCGTCGGCTGGATCGGCTGCAGCAGAGGTAGAAGAATACCTA
>CAIOKY010000099.1 GCA_903858965.1 uncultured Nitrosomonadales bacterium
TACGTATCAACGATCCGCGCTGTGTGGCAAAGACGTTCCCGAATTTTTTCACACTGTTCCATGATGTGGTGCAGGCCGTGCCGGTGATTGCGATCGACGGGCCATCGGCATCTGGCAAGGGAACGGTGGCGAAACTTGTCGCTAGCAAACTTGGTTATCACTATCTGGATAGCGGCGCGCTGTATCGCTTGCTGGCGCTTGCTGCACAACGTGACAGGGTTCTGCTGACCGATGAATCGGGCCTCGCGGAATTGGCTACGCGTACCAACATAAGTTTCGAGGGAGACCAAATCTGGCTGGATGATGTGTTGGTTGGCGATGAGTTGCGCGGCGAACAATGTGCGGCCGCTGCTTCCAGAGTGGCGGCTTTGCCCAAGGTGCGCGCTGCGCTGCTTGCCAAGCAGCATGCGTTCCGTCGTGCACCCGGTCTGGTGGCAGATGGGCGCGACATGGGTTCGGTGGTATTCCCGGATGCCGCATTAAAGATATTTCTTACTGCCAGCGCCGAGGCGCGTGCCGAACGACGTTATAAGCAGTTGATGGAAAAAGGAATCGGTGCTAATATCGCCGCCCTTTTGCTGGATATACGTGTGCGCGATGAGAGAGACACGCAGCGCAGCGCATCTCCCCTGCAACAGGCACCGGGTGCGAGCCTACTGGATACTACGACTCTGAATATCGAGCAGGCGGTACAGGAAATATTGGCGCACTACCCGGCAAATGGCTCCAAGAATCAGGCCCCATAAGACCCTCCGTCATTTGGGAACGTTAACTAACCCTCTGTTTGAAATAGGCAGAATTTTTTTAGGTGTATCCGATGAACGCAACCGCAACCGCAGCAGCTGTATCAAATCCAGATAGTTTCGCAGCAATGTTTGAAGAAAGTTTGACGCGCAAGGAAATGCGCGCAGGCGAACTGATTACCGCACAAGTTGTGCGAATCGACCACAATATGGTAGTGGTAAATGCCGGACTGAAGTCCGAAAGTTTGATTGCGATCGAGGAATTCCTCGACGCCAAAGGCGAGATCGAGGTCAAGGCGGGCGATTTCGTCACCGTCGCGATCGAAGCATTGGAAAACGGCTATGGTGAAACCAAGCTGTCGCGTGAAAAAGCCAAGCGTCTGGCCGCATGGCACGAGCTGGAAATCGCCATGGAAGAAGGCAAGATCGTCGAAGGTTTTGTCAGTGGCAAGGTCAAGGGCGGCCTGACTGCGATGGTCAATGGTATCCGTGCATTCCTGCCGGGCTCATTGGTGGATATCCGTCCGGTCAAGGACACGACTCCATATGAAAACAAGACCATGGAATTGAAAGTCATCAAGCTGGATCGTAAGCGCAATAACGTGGTGGTTTCCCGCCGTGCCGTGCTCGAAGCGAGCGTGGGTGCCGATCGTGAAGCAGTCATGGAAAATCTCAAAGAAGGTGCGATCGTCAAGGGCGTGGTCAAGAACATCACCGATTACGGTGCATTCGTTGATTTGGGCGGCATCGACGGCTTGTTGCACATCACTGATCTGGCATGGCGCCGCGTGAAGCATCCTTCCGAAGTATTGACGGTGGGCGATGAAATCGAAGCCAAGATTCTGAAGTTCGACCAGGAGAAGAACCGCGTCTCCTTGGGTATCAAGCAAATGGGCGATGACCCGTGGAATGGTCTGGCACGGCGTTATCCGCAAGGTACACGCATGTTTGGCAAGGTAACCAATTTGACCGACTACGGTGCATTCGTGGAAATCGAGCAGGGTATCGAGGGTCTGGTGCATGTTTCGGAAATGGATTGGACCAACAAGAATGTACATCCTTCCAAGGTCGTGAGTCTGGGCGATGAAGTCGAAGTGATGATCCTCGAGATCGACGAAGCACGTCGCCGTATCTCGCTGGGCATGAAGCAATGCCAATCCAATCCATGGGACGATTTCGAGATCAACCATAAGAAGGGCGACAAGGTTAAGGGTGCGATCAAATCCATCACCGACTTCGGTGTGTTCATCGGTTTGGATGGCGGTATTGATGGCTTGGTACACCTTTCCGACCTGTCGTGGAGCCAGCCCGGCGAAGAAGCCGTACGCAACTACAAGAAGGGCGATGAAGTCGAAGCCGTGGTATTGGCGATCGATGTGGAGCGCGAGCGCATCTCACTGGGTATCAAGCAGATGGAAGGCGATCCGTTTGGCGGATTCGCGGCCAGCCATGAAAAAGGTGCAGTGGTCACCGGCAAGGTGAAATCACTGGATGCCAAGGGCGCAACGATTGCATTGGAAGGTGATGTAGAGGCGTATCTGAAGGCATCCGAAGTTTCAGCGGATCGCGTCGAAGACATCCGCAATCACCTTAAAGAGGGCGATAGCGTGACTGCTGTCATCATCAATGTGGATCGCAAGAATCGCGGCATCAACCTGTCGATCAAGGCGTTGAACAAGACCGAGGATACTGCTGCGATGCAGAAACTTTCGGCGGAAAGCAATGCCAGTGCCGGCACCACTAATCTGGGCGCGTTACTTAAAGCCAAGATGAGCGGCACCAAGACTGAAGCTTAAACACGGGGTTCGCGTTCATGATTCGTTCTGATTTAATTGCCAAACTGGCCGAGCTGCATCCGCAGCTACAAGCCAAGGACGCCGAGTTTGCCGTCAAAGTGATTCTCGACGCCTTGTCGGCCACGCTGTCGCGTGGTGGACGTGTTGAGATTCGCGGCTTTGGCAGTTTCGGGCTGAATTATCGTCCGCCGCGTCAGGGACGTAATCCCAAGACCGGTGATAAAGTGAAAGTTCCGGCCAAGTATGTGCCTCACTTCAAGGCAGGCAAGGAACT
Source organism: uncultured Nitrosomonadales bacterium (assembly GCA_903858965.1). GTDB lineage: Bacteria > Pseudomonadota > Gammaproteobacteria > Burkholderiales > Gallionellaceae > Gallionella. Next base: position 2,814 of record CAIOKY010000099.1, read on the forward strand.
CAGGGAGCGGGTCTGCGAACACAAGTCTTGATTCTGGTTTAAACAGTTCAAATGGCGGCATATCGCAAGGTATAGCCGCCATTTTTTATGCTATCGTTGCGTTGGTTATTTCTGGGTATGCCATGCCTTATTTCAACTGGATTCTACGGGTAGTGTTGTTCATCGCGCTGTTTGGATTTGCGGTCAAAAACAATCAGCCTGTCACGCTGCGCTATTTCTTCGGCTACGAATGGCAGTCTTCTCTGGTAGTCGTGTTACTGATATTTTTTTCCGCCGGAGCGGTAGTCGGTGTGCTTTCCATGCTTGCCAATGTGCTGAAACAACGCCGCGAAATTGCACGCCTGAAGCGCGATATCAGGATCAAGAATAAACTTGCCGGTATTGGCGAGATGCAATAGTCGTCCTGAAATATCAATGCATATTGAATTCGAAACCTGGATGCTGCTGATCTTCCCTTTGTTCTTCGGGATGGGGTGGCTGGCTGCGCGTATTGATATTAAAGAGTTGCTCTCGGAATCAAACGCGCTGCCGCAGTCATATTTTCAGGGGCTGAATTTCCTGCTCAACGAACAACAGGACAAGGCCATCGAGGCTTTTATCGAGGTGGTGAAGATCGATCCGCAAACTGTCGAATTACACTTTGCGCTGGGCAGTCTGTTCCGCCGCCGCGGCGAGGTGGACAGGGCCTTGCGTATGCACCACAACCTGGTGGACAGGGCCGATCTGGATGACGACAAGCGCCAGCAGGCGATTTTCGAGCTGGCACAGGATTATCTGAAAGCGGGGATTCTGGATCGTGCCGAGAGTTTGTTCAGGGAGTTGGAAAACACTGCCTATGCCAAACAAGCACTGGAGTTTTTACTGGAGTTGTTTCAGAAGGAACATGACTGGCCCAAGGCTATTGCCGTCTCACAACGACTGGCAGCGTTATCCGGGCAGTCTGACAGCAGACAGGCCGCATTTTTTTATTGCGAACTGGCAAGCGAGGAGATGGCACGCGGTAACTTGAACGAAGCGCGGGAGCATTTGCAGCAGGCGCTGCGGGATAGTCCGAAAGCGGTACGCGCCACGATGATGCTGGGCGATATGCTCGCAGAAGAGGGCAAGTATCAGGATGCCATCGATACCTGGAAGGGCATCGAAGCGCAGGACGCCCAATATCTGCAGCTGGTCGCCGAGCGCCTGTTAAATGCCTACCGCAGCATGGATCGCGAGATGGACGGGATTGCCTTGCTGCGCGAATACTTGAACAAATACCACTCACTGGACCTGATGAACGTAGTGTTCAACGGTGTGCTGAAAAATGAAGGCCCTGCAGCAGCCTACCAATTGGTGCGCGACGAACTGGGGAGCAACCCGACTTTGCTGGGCCTGGATAAATTGCTCGAGGCGCGATTGCTGGAAATGCCGGACAGCCGGCGTGCCGACATCGAGCTGGTAAAAGATCTGGTGCACAAACGCACGCGGAATCTGGCCACCTATCACTGTGCCCAGTGCGGTTTCAAGGCGCGCCAGTTCTACTGGCACTGCCCGGCTTGCCAGGCTTGGGACAGTTATTCGCCGCGCCGCAGTGAAGAAACCGGAATGCCGTTATGAGCGATCCGAAAATCATTATTGCGCTGGATTACCCGGAAGCTGCGCCTGCACTGGTACTGGTCGATAAACTGCAACCTTCGTTATGCCGCCTGAAAGTCGGCAAGGAGCTATTTACCGCTACCGGGCCGGCCTTGCTGGAACAATTGATGGCGCGCGGCTTTGAAATTTTTCTCGACCTGAAGTTTCACGATATTCCCAACACTACCGCACAAGCCTGCAAAGCTGCTGCCAATCTGGGTGTGTGGATGGTCAATGTACATGCGCTGGGGGGCCGTAAGATGCTGGAGGCCGCGAGCGAGGCAATTGCCAACAGCGCACAGCGGCCCAAGTTGATTGCTGTGACTTTGCTTACCAGTATGGCGCAGGATGATCTTGCCGACATCGGTATCAACGTAACGCCTGCCGAAATGGTGTTGCGTCTTGCAACCTTGGCGCGCGACAGCGGGCTGGGCGGTGTGGTGTGTTCCGCGCAGGAAGCGGCGTTGCTGCGTAAACATTGCGGAACGGAATTTTGCCTGGTGACACCGGGTATCCGTCCGGCACGAGCCAGCCTCGACGACCAGTCGCGGGTGATGACTCCGCAAGCCGCGCTCAATGAGGGTGCCAGCTATCTGGTCATAGGACGGCCGATCACACAGGCGACGGATCCCTTGCAGGCTTTGCTCGACATCAACAGGGAAATTGGAGTGCAGGTATGACTATATTACCAAAATTTGATGGTGCCAAAATATTGGTCGTCGGCGATGTGATGCTGGACCGTTACTGGTTCGGCGATGTGAACCGCATCTCGCCGGAAGCGCCTGTTCCGGTGCTCAAGGTGGAGCGCGTGGAAGAGCGTCCGGGCGGCGCGGCCAACGTGGCGCGCAACATCGCGGCACTCGGTGCGCAAGCCACCTTGCTGTCGGTGGTTGGCGATGACGAAGCGGGCGCGTGCCTGGAGAGGTTGCTCAATGCGCACAGCAACCTCAATGCCCTGCTGCATCGCGATAACAGTATTTCCACTATCATCAAGCTGCGTGCCATTGCGCGCCATCAGCAGTTGTTGCGCATCGATTTTGAGACGCCACCCAGCCACGAAGTGCTGCATACTGCGCTGGAAGATTTTCGTACACAATTACCGCTTGCCGATGTGGTGATCCTGTCCGATTATGGCAAGGGCGGGCTGGCGCATATCGGCGAGATGATGAAGCTGGCACGTTCTGCGGGCAAGCCGGTGCTGGTCGATCCCAAAGGGGATGACTATGCGCGCTATCGCGGTGCGACCTTGCTCACACCCAACCGCAGCGAATTCCGCGAAGTGGCGGGCAACTGGAAGAGCGAGGCCGAGCTGAACGCCAAAGCGGAAAAACTGCGCACGGAGCTGCAACTGGATGCACTGCTGGTTACGCGCAGCGAAGACGGCAGGAGTTTATATCGTGCCAACGAAGTGCTGCACGAGCCGACGCAATCTCGTGAAGTGTTCGATGTCAGCGGCGCCGGTGATACGGTGATCGCGACACTGGCGGTAATGCTGGCGAGCGGCGCCGGATTGCCGGATGCGATGCGCATTGCCAATCGTGCAGCGGGTATAGTGGTGGGCAAATTGGGAACGGCCGTGGTGAATCGCGAAGAAATTATTCAGGATATGGGACGCTGATCCTGTTCAGAGGAGAACAACATGTACTACATCGTCACCGGCGCAGCAGGATTCATTGGTTCCAATCTGGTCAAGGCACTCAACGAGCGCGGTGAACACAACATCATTGCGGTGGACAATCTCAGCAAGGCCGACAAGTTCAGGAATCTGGCGGATTGCGAAATCGCCGATTACCTGGACAAGGAAGACTTCCTGAATAAGCTGCAGGAAGGTTATTTCGATGGTTTGGTCGCTGCGGTGCTGCATCAGGGCGCATGTTCCGACACGATGGAAACCGATGGCCGCTACATGATGGAGAACAACTACCAGTACACACTGGAGTTGTTGAACTATTGCCAGAATGAAGAGATACCCTTTCTGTATGCGTCCTCTGCATCGGTATATGGCGGCGGAAGCGTGTTCAAGGAGAACCGCGAGTTCGAGTCGCCGCTCAACGTGTATGCTTATTCCAAATTTTTGTTCGACCAGGTCGTGCGCCGTCGCTGGCACAAGCGCAGCGCGCAGATCGTCGGTCTGCGCTATTTCAACGTGTACGGCGCGCGCGAACAGCACAAGGGACGCATGGCCTCGGTGGCGTATCATTTCTTCAACCAGTACCGCGCCGAAGGTAAAGTAAAATTGTTCGAGGGTTGCGACGGTTATGCCAACGGCGGACAGTTGCGCGACTTTGTTTCGATCGAGGATGTGGTCAAGGTGAACATGTATTTTCTCGATCACCCGAACAAATCCGGCATCTTCAACCTCGGCACCGGCAAGGCGCAGAGCTTCAACGATGTGGCGGCTGCGACCATCAACACCCTGCGTGCCACCGAGGGTAAGCCCGCGCTGAGTTTGGTCGACTTACAACAGCAGGGACTGATCGGCTACACGCCTTTCCCCGAACAATTGCGCGGGAAATATCAAAGCTATACGCAGGCGGATATCAGCGCGCTGCGCGGCAGCGGTTATGCCGAGCCGTTCCTGAACGTGGAGCAGGGCGTGGCGAAATATGTCGAGCAGATGCTCAAATCATAAGATAGGCCATGAAAGGCTGGCGATGGAAGCAATGGGGATCATGACGAGTGCGGTGGCAGAAAACAATTCGAGCCTGGCGCCTTAAAGGCGTTAAGAAATATTCGACGGTAAGGATTATTAAGAAATCTGGTGATATCTTTAAACTGCCATTGTCAGATGGGAAAGTTGGTTATGCTCAGTGGTTACATGACGGAACAGCTCGTTTCTTTCTAGCAGCTCACGATAATGAATCAGCAATTCAAGAAATTTTGGATTTGCCAGTTGCGTTTCGAGTGGTGGTGTACAAAGACACACCAAACCGCTATGGCTGGACGAAGCTGGGTAATGCATCAATTCCGATAGATTGCATGCAACCGCAGCGATATGCCAAGAGGGGCATGATAACTGGCCAACTCAGTGTGTACTTTGAGGGTAAAGAAACGCCAGCCAAAGCTGAAGAACTTATAGGCTTAGAGACTGCAGCTGTATGGGCACACCCGCATATAGTTGAGCGCTTAGAGGCACAAATCAATCGAAGGGAATCCGTCTTTCTAAAAAGCATCAAAGTTGTTTAAAGCAGATCCTTCTCAACGTCTGTTATGTGTCGTAACCAGAAGTTCAAGTTACCGGATGTCGGCCAATGAAAACTTAAATTTCCAGTTGCTGGCCTTGCCAGGTTTGGCGAGCATGCGGCAATCCGAATATCGAGCTGCTTGCCATCAATCATCATGCAGTTTCTTGTCGCTACAGTTATCATTGAGTCCTTGGCAATTATTCAGGGCAAGGCGATGTACCCATCCATAGAACATTTTGTCGGCAACACGCCGCTGGTGCGGTTGAAGCGCATTCCCGGCGCAACCAGCAATGTGCTGCTGGCCAAACTGGAAGGCAATAATCCCGCCGGTTCGGTGAAGGACAGGCCTGCGCTGTCGATGATCGTTCGCGCCGAGCAGCGTGGCGAGATCAAACCCGGCGATACATTGATCGAAGCGACCAGTGGCAATACCGGCATAGCACTGGCAATGGCGGCGGCGATGCGTGGCTACAAAATAATTCTGGTGATGCCTGAGAACCAGAGCATGGAACGCCGCCAGACGATGCGCGCGTTCGGCGCGGAGATCGTGCTGACCTCGAA
>CAIOKY010000100.1 GCA_903858965.1 uncultured Nitrosomonadales bacterium
CGAAGCGGTGCGCCGCAAACCGTATAGTGTCATTCTGCTGGATGAAGTGGAGAAGGCGCACCCGGATGTGTTCAACGTGCTACTGCAAGCGCTGGACGATGGACGCATGACCGATGGTCAGGGCCGCACCGTGGATTTCAAGAACACCGTGATCGTGATGACATCCAACCTCGGTTCGCAGATGATCCAGCAGATGTCCGGCGACGATTATCAGGTGATCAAGCTGGCGGTGATGGGTGAAGTGAAATCCTATTTCCGTCCCGAGTTCATCAACCGCATCGACGAGGTCGTGGTATTCCATGCGCTCGATGAAAAGAACATCAAGTCTATCGCGCGCATCCAGTTGCAGTATCTGGAAAAGCGTCTGGCGCAGATGGAGATGAAGCTGGACATCAGCGATGCCGCGCTGGCCGAAATCGCCAACGCGGGCTTCGATCCGGTATATGGCGCGCGCCCACTGAAGCGCGCGATCCAGGCGCAACTGGAGAACCCGCTCGCAAAGCTGATCCTCGAAGGCAAGTTTGCCGCAAAGGACACGATCAAGATAGACTGCAAAAACGGTGTGATGAAATTCGACAAGGGTTAACAAGATGCAGATTAGATATGTATTGAATTCCCCGGCAAAACCTTCCGGCTTGTTGCGCAAGCTGGCGGCTTTGCTCATGACTGTGGCAATGGTTGGTTTGGCGTTGATGTTTTCCGCAGTGTTGTTCGCGGTCATCATCGTCCTCGGCGCGATAGCCTGGGCGTATCTGTGGTGGAAAACCCGCGAGCTGCGAAAACAGATGCGCGATTTTCCGCCTCGCGAAGTGCAGCGCGAAGAAAAGGCGGGCGACGGGAATGTGTTTGAGGGTGAAGCGATCCGGGTGGATAAATCCCGGGATGTCAGGTGAGCGTTGGCGGCTGGTGAAAATCCAGGTGATGCCGCTATAATCAGTGTAGTTCGGCAACGGTTAAACTGCCGCAAACAGAATGCCCGGTAATGCCGGGCTTTTTCATGTAAATATGGAACGCCATGCAACGTAACGAAACTCTGATTCGCCTCAGAAATCTGGTCATCTCGCTGGCGATATTCGCGGCATTGGTGGTCTATGCAACCACTTATTCGGTGCCGGTCTTGCGTGTCTCCCAGGTGCCCGGCGAATCGCCGCTGGTGATGCGGCACAAGCTCAAGCCATTGACTGATTATCTCGAGAAGAAGATCGGCATGAAGCTGGAGTTCAGGCCCATGCACGATGGCGACGCTTTGGTTGACGCGTTGCTGGCCAAGAAACTGGATATGGTTTGGATCGACGGCCCCGCTCTTATCCAGGCCAAAGCGCGCAGCAATGGTCAGGTCATCCCGCTGGTGCAGCGTGCAGAAGATGGAAAGACACCAGGCGATTACACCTGGACGGTGCGCGCCGATATGGATGCCGACCTGCGCGAAAAACTGACCGATGCCTTGCTCGCGCTGGACAAGAAAAACGGGCAGGACGCAGAGATCCTCGATTTGCAGCATGTCAGCAAATTCATTCCAGCCAAAATTGAAAACTAATCCGCTGTCGAGGCAGAGGCATTCCACGCGGGAGCGCCGAAGTAAATATCTCGCGGTGGCTTTTTATTTTTCACCTTCCCGTCTTTCTGTTGGACTACTTGACAACACTCTAGGGTGTTGTTATTGTCTCCAACATGAAAGCCCGCGAATTATTCAACCGCCGTGTCTCCGTCGCGGAGCAGGCATTTGCGGAATTGGTGCTTTGGGAAGTGCCCGAACCGCTGTCCGGAAGCAGGCGTCGCTACAAATACCGGCTGGCCTTCGTGGTTGCGGGAGTATGTGTGTTGCGTTACGACAACGAGGCGGGCAAGGGCGACCACAAGCATGTGCGCGGCAGGGAAGTGAAATACCGCTTCGTCTCGGTGGATAAGCTGGTGGCGGATTTTTTTGAGGATGTGAAGAGGTGGCGCGATGAAAACAGTAACGATTGATATCCGGCCGTTAGCCGACACGCTGGGAGATTTTGCCCATGCATGGAAAGGCAAAAAAACTTCCGCACCGCGCATCAGCTTCGAGTCGCCAGAGTTGCTGTTCAAGGTGTTGTCCGGCAAACGCTGGGAGCTGCTGAACGTGATGACCGGCGCGGGAGCCATGTCCATCCGCGAGGCGGCACGTCGGGTAGAGCGCGACGTCAAAGCCGTGCATGGCGACGTGACTGCGTTGCTTAACGCTGGTCTGCTGTCAAAAACAGACGATGGCATGATCGTCTTTCCCTACGATGCCATCCACGTAGATTTCATGCTTAAGGTGGCTTGAGACTATACCCGCGCATTAATTGCGCGCTCATGCATCACCATCAGGCGTACTCATTCCCATGATCGGCAAATCCTCGCGGCGCAGGTTCAGCGCCGCCAGCACTTTCAGCGCCGCGTAGGAATCGTTCGCCGCGTAGAGCATCTGCTGCGGAGTGAGTTGCGGCTGCGACCAGTTGGAGGTGGTCACATGCCTGGCCTTGGCGAAGCGCTGCTTGAAGACCAACGCCACCGCGCCCCGCACGCCCATCTCCTTGTGGTAACCGTCCTTGCTGAACACCGTATTGAGGTCGACCACCGCGTTGAAATGCACGCCCAGTTTCGCAAGGATATTTCCGCGATCCGACCTGAGGCCGAAGCCCACCTTGATGACTTCCTCCGATTGCAGCAGCTCAAGCAGGAACGGCAATCCTTCCGTTCGATGCAGTTGAAACAGGTAAGCCTTGTCGTGCAGTGCGAACTGCACCACATGCGGGCCTTCGCTGACGTCGCCGACAACAAACGTCGGTTTGGATTCGGTGTCGAATCCCACGATGCCAGCAGCCTTGATCTCGGCAGTGGCGGCTGCGAATTCTTCCCTGGTGGTCGGCACATGAACGTGCTCCAGCGTGAGCCCGGCGAACGGCTCCAGCAGTTTGATCTCATCCTTGGTCGGTGCGATTTTATTCATGTGCGGGATGACCCGACATCATTGGATGCCGGGGAATGAAAGGTGCGTGACTCAAACCGGCTTGCTGCCCATCGCTGCGCCCATGCGTATCTCCCCGGCGGGTTGCCATTGCGGATTGAAGCGCAGCGTGTCTTTCGGGAATAGCATCACTACCGTGGAGCCGAGCAGGAAGCGCCCCATCTCCTGGCCCTTCTGCAATGCGATCTCCTGACCATCGTAATGCCACTCACGAATATCGGGCAAACGCGGCGGGTTGACGATGCCGTGCCACGCCGTGGCCATGCTGCCGACGATGGTGGCGCCGACCAGCGTCAATACGAAAGGTTCAGACATTCCATCACTGGATTCGCCATCGAACACGCACACCACGCGCTCGTTGCGCGCGAACAAACCCGGCACGCCGCGCGCAGTTGTCGGGTTCACCGAGAACAATTCACCCGGCACGTAGATCATGCGCCGCAAGCGTCCCGCGCACGGCATGTGGATGCGGTGATAATCCTTGGGGCTGAGATACAGCGTGGCAAAGTTGCCATCGGTAAATTGCGCGGCCAGCTTCGCATCGCCGCCGACCAGCGCTGTCGTCGTGTAGCTGTGCCCCTTGGCCTGAAAGATACTGTCGCGCTCGATCGCGCCGAACTGACTGATTGCGCCATCCACGGGACAAATGAAATCGGCATCTGCCAGCGGGCGCGCGCCCTCGCGCAATGCCCGCGTGAAAAAGTCATTGAAGCTGGCGTAGCTCGCGATATCCGGATCGGCTGCCTCCTGCATGTTCACACCGTAACGCGCCACGAAGCGGCGGATCACCGCAGTGGTCAGTCCGCCCAGGCGGGCGCTGGCGAACTTGCCGGCCAGCACGGTCAGCAACTGCTTGGGCATCAGGTATTGCGGTAATACTGCTAAACGATCAGACACAATAACTTTCAATAACGTAGAAAGGATGGATTATAGCGGTGCCCGGAATAAGTTATGAAAGCAATAAAAAATGGAAGAGCAACGGGAAGGTGGATGATGCACTGCGCTAACCCCATCTGCTCAGGCTGAATAAATCGTCATTCCCGCGAAGGCGGGAATCCAGCCTGTTTAATTAACTGGACTCCCGCCTTCGCGGGAGTGACGGACTCGAATTTATTCCGTGTTTCTTTCACGGCCCTGGCCCGTAACTGCCCGCACGCGCCCTCGACTTCCTGTCCTGCCGAGTCGCGCACCTTGGCGAGGATGCCGTGCCGCTTCAGCGTGTGCACCATAGCTGTGATCCGTTCGGCTGAAGGGCGGCGATAGTCCAGTCCGTCGACATCGTTGAAGGGAATGAAATTCATCACCGCGTATTTTCCGGAGAGCAGTCGGGCGATCCCTTCCAACTCGTCATCGCTGTCGTTGATACCTTCGAGCAAGGTCCATTGATATTGCACCGGATAAGAAGTGGCGCGCGCATATGCCTCGGCGTGTTCCACCAATTCCTCGATCGCGATCTGCGGAGCACGCGGCAACAGCTTGGCGCGCAGTGCCGCATCGGCGGTGTGCAGTGAAAGTGCGAGCGCAGGCTTTACTTTCTCATGTGGCAGTTGTTCGAAGACACGCAGGTCGCCGACAGTGGAGAACACCAGATTCTTGTGGCCGATGTTGCCCTGTGTGCCGAGCAGCTGGATCGCCTCGAGCACGTTGTCGAGATTGTGCGCCGGTTCGCCCATGCCCATGAACACCACCTTGCTCACCGCGCGGCGCCTGCGCGCGAGCACCACCTGCGCGACGATCTCCGCGCTGCCGAGCTGGCGTTGCAGACCCGCGCGGCCGCTCATGCAGAACACGCAACCCACCGCACAACCCACTTGCGTCGATACGCACAGCCCGCCGCGCGGCAGCAGCACGCTCTCCACCATCTGGCCGTCGGCCAGTTTCACCAGTAGTCGTGCAACCTCATCATCGGCGGGATATTCACCGTGCAGATGCGCCAGCCCATGCAACTCCGCTTCGATGGCGGGCAACTCGTTGCGCAGTGCGAGCGGAAAAAAAGTTTCCGCGGGACTGTGCTTCTTGTCGTACGAGCCGACCTGGCTCCAGCCGCGCAGCAGGCGATCTTCGTGGCATGGTTTGGCACCGAGGCCATGCAGACGTTGGCGGAGGTGGCAGATACGCATCTGCGCGTGAGGAGTGAGAGTCAAAGTTGGTTTGAAAAGTGTGCAGGGGAATTGCCCGTATTTTAACTCAAGCTTCGATTCAGCAATATGCACACAACAAAGAGGAAGCTCGGCGATGGCATATCCATAAAATCTATTGCGGTACTGTGTCTTTAATTTATATGTTTTTAGCGTGCCAATGCTTTTTGAAAACCTTCACTGAAACGAAGTTCAGCTTCGGCTCGCCGAACGTACCCGACACCGGTGCCGTTCGTGAACACCATACCTTTGGGTCTCCATTGAAGTTGCCTTGGCCAAGCACTTGGGTGAGTATGAACAGCTTGATTGTGAATTAGTGCTTCCTGGTGATTGCCTGCGAGAGAGCGATCAATCACACGATAGCGCGTATATTCTCCCTCGCTTCTGTCAATTACTGCATAGTGAATCGCATGTCGTGCGTTCGGACGAAGCAACGCTACTCTACTAAATGCTTCATGCACTTCTTGCGCGTGCGCTGAATCATGAACAAAGATATTTGCCCGGCAGTTTAAGTACTGATGCTGATTAAGCGCTTGAATATCAGCATCATGGCGTACATCTACCCACCCATTATTATGCGGGATACTATAAACGTCTCCGTCGCACCCTAAGCACAGAACCTTTGGGCTAAGCGGGAGCAACATAAGATTACCCGCAGACCGTAGTCCAAAGGAGAGACCCCTTGTTCTTTTATCTTGCAAATGCCAACGATTAGTCAGCACTGCTGGATCATCCGAGGTGATAAACGGAATTGATGTTCGATTTCGAAGAAGACAGATTTTAAGATCATCAAGCACATCCATATATTCAACGAACGCCAGCATCGCTTCTTGTACGGCTTCGCGTATGCTGAGTCGAAAATTATGAGCTTCACTGTCTATGACTTCACCCATTGCAGCGATCATCTCCACAGTACGTTTTGAAGCGGCTTCTGTGCGCATGTGTTGTAACAGCCAGAATCGCCGGAGTAAACCGCGGTGGGAATGCGTCAGGCTGTAGCCAGGATTGAGAATGTCCCTGAGAGCTGTTGCATAAGCACCTTCCGTGTCTTGAAGTGCTTTTTCAAGCGCTAAATCCTCCCCATAAAAATAGTCGCCAGAACATTGATGTTTTACCGGCGCACCTTTAATAAACTTCAGCCGATCAATGTTGAATAGATTAATTGCTGTGTTGGCGGAGTCCAATGTGAATGGACGCAAGTAACATCGTGGAACAAAGTGTTGATTCTTGTTCGTTGCCATAGATTAAAGGGGCCAGGCTCGAATATTTTTTGCGCCACTGTCAGTGGCTATGCAGCTTCTCTTTCAGCCACACCTTGATCAGCGATTGATACGGCACATCGCGCGCATTGGCGGCAGCCTTGATGGAATCCAGCATGTGCTGGGGCAGACGCAGCGAGATGGTCTTGGTGGTCGGTTTCAGATTCGGCAGCGCGGCTCGTTTGGCTTTCGTCCAGTCCACAAAGTCGGCGGAATCATGCTTTTCCCAGAATGCGCGTTCCTCGGCTTCACTGGCAAACTTGGGGTGAGGGGTGAGTAGTTTGTGCATCGTGTTCAAGCCGCCCGCGCATGTTGTATTTCCAGCGGATACGCGCCATTGGCGCGCGCTTCCAGCAAAACGACTTCCACCGTGCTGCCGTCTTCGGCATAGCTGATGTGCGTGTTCCAGTTTTGCGAGACTTCGCGGACGATGGGTTTGTCGGACAGTCGGATGACCAGAATGTCGTCTTCATCGAAATAGGTAGTGTGCATGGCAGTCTCCTACAAAATAGAAAAATGGTGCATGACCGTTTTGACAATCACCCGGTCTTCCAGCACCAGAACGGCACATAACAGGTTATCGTGCCGCTCCGGGAATTCCTTGAATGCCCACAAGCGGGTTGCATCCTTGTAGCGCGTATCGCCGAGATCAATTACTTCAAGCAGCATTGCTTCGCTGATGTCGCGTTCGGCCATGCGTATTTTCGCATGATTCGAAATTACAACAGGGCGTTGAAAACGGTTGCTGAACACGAGACTCCCTTTTGATGGTCGGCTTGGCTCCAGTGCCAAGTATACCGCCCCTTGCTTGTTTATGCCGCTCCCTGCCTAAGCGCTCACCGCAAATGCTATGCCGCTTGCTTTGGCCCTGTGCATGGCACTTTCGGCCTTGTCGAAAACTTCCGATATCGATACCGGCGGATTTTCAAAGGTCGCATAACCGATGTTGGACGATACGGGCAGTGATGCATCTTTCATCTGTTTCGCGATCTCCAGGGCAAGCTGTTTGCAGTACGTTTCGCATTCCGCCGCGCCGGTATTCGGCATCAGGATCGCGAACTCGTCTCCGCCTATCCGTGCCGATGTGTCGATCTGCCGTGTGTTTTCCTTGATCACATGCGCGACCAGTTTGATTGCATTATCGCCGGCAGCGTATCCCCTGGTTTCGTTGAGTTCCTTGAGATCATCGAGGTCGATATAAGCAAACGAGAAGACAGACTTTTTAAGCCTTTCCCTGTCGATCTCGATATCCGTGATGTGCTCGAAGCTGAGCCGGTTGCGCAGCCCGGTCAAACTATCGTAGGAAGAAAGTTGCTCGACCTCGATGAAGTTTATCCGCGCGATCCGGGATACAAAAACGATGATGATATTTGACGGCAATATCATCAACGCGAGGGCGATCTTTGAAGTCAGCGGGATGGGGTCAAGCACCAGGTGTATGCCCTGGAGCAGCAGCGCCAATACGACAGCCCCGCTGACCACTTTGATCTGCTCGCAATGCAGGCTGATCAGGATCAGCGGGAATATGTAAAGCAACTGCATCTGTATCGTGTAGGGTGCAAAGATGTCAGCAATGAAGATCGCAATCATCGTGAAGATCGCAAAATAACTGCCATAGGCGTTCATTTCCCTCGAGAATCCGCGCGGGGTCACTATATTCTTCAGGCGCTTGAAGCTGGTGTCGGGCCTGACGGGTTGATCCCGACTGGTCTGTGTATGCAACATTGCGGAAAGGCAGGCACGCAGATCATTTGCCAGGTCATGGGCGTTCTTGTACCGGGCATCGGGTTCTTTTTCCAGACACTTGTATATGACGGCATTCAACGCCTCTGAAATGCCGGGGTTCAATGCGCTGGGTTTTTCCGGGACAATGCAAGCGATCTGGTGTTTGAGCAGATCGATGTTTTCCTCGGGAAAAGGAAATCGATCGGTCAGCATGTAATACAGGAAAACGCCGAGTGAAAAAATATCCGAGCGGGCGTCGATCGGTTTGCCCTGGATCTGTTCGGGCGACATGTACAGGGGCGTCCCATAGATATCGTCGTCTGGTTTGCGTTCCGCAGAGGTCGCTATTTTCGCGATCCCGAAGTCGGCGATCTTCACCAGATTGTCGCCCAGCATCATGATGTTCGAGGGCTTGATGTCGCCGTGCACGACCCCGCGCTGATGCGCGAAGGACAATCCTGCCGCGACTTGGATCGCGATGTTCAGCACTTCCGTAATCAGCAATCGTCTTTTGCCATAGATGATCTGCTGTAATTCCCGGCCCTCCATCAGCTCCATCGCGATGTAGGCCACGTCGCCGCTCTCGCCCAGATCGTAAATGGTAACGATGTTGGGGTGGTTCAGGCATCCCGCTGCCTTGGCTTCCTGATAGAACCGCGCTGTGTATTCCGCTCTTTCCGTCTCGGACAAAGCTTGGAGATTGATGGTCTTGATCGCGACGAATCGCTCGATCAGTGGGTCATAGGCTTTGTAAACAATGCCCATGGCGCCGCGCCCTAGCTCTTCAATAATTTCGTAGCGCCCGAAATGGTTGATCATTTTTAACTCCGAGATGCCACAAATGGCGCAGTGCTGCTGTTCAGATTCAATTTCAAGTCGATTTCCATGCTCTCGCGGAATCAGATAGGCGGATTATACGGATGATATACTGGCAACCAGTATTGCATAACAACCTTCAACCCTCGCAAGGAGTTCTCATGAAGATTCTGAACATTGTATTCGCCGGACTGGTTTGCACACTGGGGCTGGCTACCTTCAATGCGTCTGCAGCAGATGAGGTGAAGACCGTTGATGTGAAAACCGTCGCGGCCATCAATACCAGCGGACGTGAACTTTCCGGCCAGACGGTCAGCGCGCAGGGCAAGGTGGTGAAGGTCATTAACGGCATCATGAAGCGCAACTTCATCCATGTGCAGGATGGCACAGGCGATGCCATCACCAACGACCTGATCGTCACCAGCAAGCAGACCGCCAAGGTCGGCGACCAGGTCACCATTACCGGCGTGGTGGCGGTGAACCGGGATTTTGGTGCCGGCTATTTGTATCCCCTGCTGGTCGAAGATGCCAGCATCGTCGTCAAGAAATAAGCGTTAGCGATTAACATCGACCAAACGGGGCAGGCAATCGTATCGATTGCCCGGCCTCAGTCGTGCCGGTTGCCATTGCCTCCCTGATCGCCATCCTTTTCGCGGTGCGGCTTTTTCTCCTCGTCTGGTTTGTCCTTCTTGTCGGGACGAGATTTGTTTTTGTCTGCCTTCTTCTTGTCCGCATTCTTTTTGCCGGTGTCGTCAACAGCCTGCGGGCGGTTGCCATGGCGGTCGCGCTCCATGCCGTTCGCGGCGTTGACTGGAGCTTCGACTGCATTGGGTTGGCCCGGACGCAACGGTGGATTGTGCGGTTCGGGCGAAAGAATGATTCTGTCCCGCGCGTCGGCAGGCGCGCCACGTTCGCCTTCGTGTTGTCCGCGATCGAATGGCGGCGGCACTATGCGCTCACGGTCCCGGCCATCCGGCACAGGTTCATTATGCCGTTCATTATCGTGCCGGCCATTATCACGTTGGTCAGGGGGCTGAGGCCGGTTGCCATTCGCCGGAACATTGTCCTGACGGGATGGTGTGTACCTGAAGTGCTGGTGCAGCGGCTCGGGCAAGGGCCGAGCGACGCGATCGTTCTCAACATTGTACGGAACGCCGTCGAGATAGATGATGCGTGATACGCGGTAACCATCGCGCATCTCGGTATCGTGGCTGAAGACTGGCGGGCGGCCGAGCGTGTTGTATGGATACCTGCGGAAATGGTCGTGCAGGCCGGGCGGAATGGAGCGGATGTGGCGGTCATCGTCCACATAGTAGGGGACGTTGCTGATGAAGATGATGCGTGCATAGTAATAGCCTTCATAAGATGGCGTGTCGCGGTAATCGTAATAGTCATCCGCATATCGCTGGTCGTAGTCGCGGTAAGGTCGCGGGTTGACGACACAACCGGCCAGGAAAATTGCCAGTCCTGCCAGCAAAACGAAATTGCGTAGATTCATGTTGCGCTCCCGAATGGATGAATGATTGGATCGATGCAATGGGCAGGATGCGAATTCACGGCATGCCTGCCACATGGCGTTGCTCGTTCAGTATCGCCAGCTTGACTTTCAGCTCCGGCAAGATCGCGGCGACGGCTTTTTCTCCCTCGAGCACGGCTTTGTTGCGGCCGCTCAGATCGGTGGCGGGGATGCCGTATGTGATCGGCCTAACCATGATATCCGCGCTGGCTTGCTCATAGCGATTGATGGTCTTGCCGAAGATCGAAAAGGTCTGCCACATGATGTCGGTGATGCCCGCTGTGGGCCTGTCCTGGGGGCGGTCCGAGATATCGACGGCGATGACGAAGTCCGCGCCCAGCGAGCGCGCCACGCCGGCGGGCACTGGCGCGACCAGCCCGCCGTCGACGTAATCCTGGCCGTTGATGTTGACGGGCTCGAAGAACACCGGTACCGAAGAAGACGCACGTACCGCCAGGCCGGTATTGCCCGCGCGGAACACCATCATTTCACCATTGCGCAGGTTGGTGGCGACTGCGGCAAAAGTCTTGTTGAGCTTTTCTATCGGGCGGTCATGGATGTTCTGGTTGATGAAATCCTGCAGCGCCTGGCCCTTGATGCAACCGCGCTTGTCCGAAACGATAGTTTCGGCGATACAGCGGTACATGCCGGAGCCGTCGAGGAACTGGTCCTCATCCATGTTCATCGACAGTTCCTGTATCTGGAAGCCGTTGAGTCCCGAAGCATAGAGCGCGCCGACGACCGAGCCGGCGCTGGTACCGACGATGATGTCCGGCGAGATGCCCTGCGCCTCGAGCGCCTTGATCACGCCCACGTGCGCAAAGCCGCGCGCCGCACCGCCGCCCAGCGCGAGCGCGATCTTCGCGGGCGGGCGTTCCACCACGGGCGGTGTTGGCGGCGGCGTTACCCTGAGGTCTGTGCAAGCCGTCACGACTAACAGCAACAGGATCGTGTATATATTTTTCTTCATGGATTTCATTTTTTGAATCAAATGGGCCGAGTTGAATTTGCCGGTTGTTGAATTAACGCTAACTATAAGCCAGCGCAGGGCGGAACGCATAGCGGTTCTGCTGCATAGCTGGTGGATCCGATACGCAATGTCATTTTCAACCGGTAAAACGCTGGTATGAAAGGGCGCTCCCATCCTGCGCGGACTATGGGAGAATGCTGAGAGGAGAAATGACATGGATAGTTCAAAGAGCCAACCGGCACCAGGCCAGCCATCAGCGGCCCAGGCTGCATCGGCAAAGAAACTGACGCCCAGTGCGGTCGCAAGCTATCTTGACCAGTATGTGGTCGGCCAGGATGAGGCGAAGAAGACACTGTCCGTGGCGGTGTATTCCCATTACCGCAAGATCGGCAAGCAAAGATTGGCCGGCGGCGAGAACGTCAAGAGCAATATCCTGCTGATCGGATCGACCGGCACGGGCAAGACGCTGTTGTGCGAAACCCTGTCGCGTATCGTACGGGTGCCTTTTGTCACGGCCAATGCAACGTCACTGGCGCAGTCGAAATATGTCAACGAGGAAATCGAGGCATTGATGCTGCGCCTGCTGGACAAGGCGGACGGGGATATCGCCAAGGCGCAACGCGGCATCGTCTTCATCGACGAGATCGACAAGCTGAAGGCGAATGAAGGCGAGCAGCGCGGCACATCGGGAGAGCGCGTGCAGCACGCGCTGCTGAAGATCATGGAAGGCGCGGCGGTGAGACTGGGCAGCACGCAGACACTGGACACGACCAATATACTTTTCATTTGCGCCGGGGCGTTCGTCGGCCTGGAGGACATCACCACCACGAACCACGCCTACGGTTTCATATCCGTGGACGAAAGCAACAGCGACAGCCAAAAGATCCTCGACCGCCTGAATTCGCGCGTGAAACCCACCGACCTTTTCGAGTTCGGGTTGATACCGGAATTCGCCGGGCGTTTGCCCATTATCGCCAACCTGCATAACTTGTCCAAAGAGCAGCTGGTGAAGATCATGGTCGAGCCGCGCAATTCGCTCTACAACCAGTTCCGCGAGATCCTCAAGGACGAGGGTGTCGAACTGGAGATCAGGCCGGAGGTTTTCCAGCAGATCGCCGAGATGGCGTTCGAATACAAGGTGGGCGCGCGCAGCCTGCGGGGGATATTCGAGGAGATGCTCACGCCGGTGCTGTATCAGGTTCCCGACCAGCCCGGGATACGCAAGGTCGTGATCAAGTCGCTGTTTGAAGAGCCGCTGCTGTTGGCCGAGTAGCAGGCTGGCTTGTCAGCTCATGCCGGGAGAGATTCGGGCAACTCCGGCAATTCCTCGGCAAGGAAACCGCCGGACTGATGTTGCCACAGTGCCGCGTAGAGTCCGTTGCGGTGCAGTAATTCGTTGTGTGTTCCCTGCTCGATGATCCTGCCGTGATCGAGCACGATCAGCCTGTCCAGGCGCGCGATGGTGGACAGGCGATGGGCGATGGCGATCACCGTCTTGCCATCCATCAAGCCGATCAGTTGTTCCTGGATGCTGGCCTCGATCTCGCTGTCGAGTGCCGAGGTCGCTTCGTCGAGCAGCAGGATGGGCGCGTCCTTGAGGATCACGCGCGCAATCGCGATGCGCTGCCGTTGCCCGCCGGAAAGTTTTACGCCGCGTTCGCCGACATGCGCCTGATATCCAGTACGGCCATTCCAATCGCGCAAGCCCGTGATGAATTCGTGCGCCTGTGCCTTGCGTGCTGCCATTTCGATCTCTGCCTGTGTCGCCTGCGGGCGGCCGTAGCGTATGTTGTCCGCGATCGAGCGATGCAACAGCGATGTGTCCTGGGTGACCAGCCCGATCTGGGTGCGCAGGCTTTCCTGGGTGACGTGGCGGATGTCCTGTCCATCGACCGTGATGCATCCATGCTCGATATCGAAGAAGCGCAGCAGCAGGTTGACCAGCGTCGACTTGCCGGCACCGGAGCGGCCAACCAGGCCGATGCGTTCACCGGGACGCACGATCAGGTCGATGTGGTCGAGTACCTTTTTATCGAGATCGGGTTTGCCGAGTACCGCGCCGTAACTGAAGCTTACCCGCTCGAAGCGGATCTCGCCGCGCGTCACCTTGAGCGGCTTGGCGTCGATCTCATCAACCAGCGTGTGCGGTACGGAGATGGATTGCATGCCGTCCTGCACCACGCCGACATTTTCGAAGATGCCGGCGAATTCGAACGATACCCAGCCCGCCATATTGGTGATCTGCCACACCAGCGGCAACGCGGTCGCCACCTGGCTGGCGCTGATCAGGCCCTGCGCCCACAAGCTCAGGCCGATCACCGTCGTGCTCACCAGCAACAGCGCGTTCATCGCCTGCAGGGTGAACATGAAGCGGCTGGTCATGCGCATGTGCAGTGACATGGCTTGCTGATGTTCGTCCAGCACTTCGCGCACATAGGCATCCTCATCGACCATGCGCGAGAACAGTTTGACGGTCAGGATGTTGGTGTAGCTGTCGACCACGCGCGCCATCACCAGCGAACGCACATCGGAACTCTGCCTGGCCAGTTCGCGCAGGCGCGGCACAAAGAATTTCAGGAAGAACGCATAGCTCACCAGCCAGATCACGGTGGGCAGCGTCAGCCGCCAATCGAAGCTGGAGATCAAGACCAGCGTCAGGATGCCATAGGTGGAGAGATACAATACCGCACGGATCGCGGACATCACGCTGTCGCGTATCGACTGCGCGGTCTGCATGACACGGTTGGCGATGCGTCCCGCAAAGTCGTTCTGGAAGAACGGCCAGCTCTGCCGCAGCACGTGCCAATGGCTTTGCCAGCGCACCATGCTGGTGACGCCCGGCATCAGCGCGTTATGGCGTATCGCGATGTCGGCCATTTGCAGCAGGGGACGCACGAGCAACACGACCAGCATCATCACAGACAGCATCGCAGCCTGGGCTGCCAATGCCGCAACACGGTCCGGCGCCGCCATCAGCGCCACCAGCTTGCCGATGAACACCGGGATGCACATATCCGCCAGCGCGACACTCAGGCTGGTGAACAGCATCGCCACATAAGGCCAGGGTGTCTGGCTGATGAAATGCCAATAGAAGGACAACAAGCCGCTTGGCGGTGTCGCCGCTGCGTGGGCACGGGTACCGCGGATGATGGATTCAAGGAACCTGAACATGATGATTCCGGCTGTTTATATGGGACAGGGGCAAGTTACCGAGACTCAGGCGCGGGATTAATGACCATAAAATTTTCGCAGTCTTGTCAGTTGCACTGCTCCGCTTTCGTCTGTGCCGCCATTATTCCATAGTCACACGGCTTTTGTCGCGCGACGCTTTGGGGTGAGGTCTTAATTACGGTAGAATGCTTCCTTTATTTTTTCGGCAAGTCCCTGGTGATTATCAGGGGCGAAATGATTGAGGGCAAAATGATCAAAGGCAGTATGGTTGCAATCGTCACCCCGATGCTCGAGGACGGCAGTCTCGATCTGGCGGCGTTCCGTGCGCTGATCGATTTTCACATTGCGCAGGGCACGGACGGCATCGTGGTTGTCGGCACGACCGGCGAATCGCCCACGGTGAATGTGGAGGAACATGAGTTGCTGATCGCGGAAGCGGTGAAGCACTCCGCGAAGCGCATCCCCATCATCGCCGGAACCGGCGCAAATTCGACCGCTGAAGCGATCGAGCTGGCCGCTTTCTCGAAAAAAGCCGGAGCGGATGCATCGCTGACGGTGGTGCCCTATTACAACAAGCCGACCCAGGAAGGTTTGTATCTGCACTTCAGGGCCATTGCCGAAGCAGTTGATATGCCGCACATCCTGTATAACGTGCCGGGACGTACCGTTGCCGACATGAGCAACGATACGGTATTGCGCCTGGCGCAGATCCCCAACATCGTCGGTATCAAGGACGCGACCGGCAACATTGAACGCGGCAGCGACCTGTTGCAGCGCGCGGCTTTGTTGAAACGTGCTCAGGGAAACTTTGCAATATACAGCGGTGACGATGCCAGCACGCTGGCGCTGATGCTGCTTGGCGCGCACGGCACGATCTCGGTGACCGCGAACGTTGCACCCAGGCTGATGCACGAGATGTGCGTTGCCGCGCTGAACGGCGAGGTCGCCAAGGCACGCGAGATCAATTTCCGCTTGCTCGGTTTGCACCGCAACCTGTTCGTCGAGGCCAACCCGATCCCGGTGAAATGGGCCGTGGCGCGCATGGGCAAGATGAAGAACGCTCTGCGTCTGCCGCTCACGCCTTTGACGCAATCCGCACACGCGGTGGTCGAGGAAGCGATGCGCCAGGCGGGCGTGCTCAATTGAATATGTTGTATAGCCGGAGAGTAACAATGAAAGTTCTGCAGAGAGTGGTTTCCGGCGCGGTGCTGGTATCGTTGGCGAGTTGCAGCATACTTGGAGCGGATGGCAAGCGTATCGATTACGGCGCGGGTGCGGCGCAGATACCGACGCTGGAAATGCCGCCGGATCTGACTGCACCCGGTGGTGATGATCGTTACCGGATGCCGGGAGATGGCGGGGTTGTCGCGACGTATTCGGATTACAGCAAGGACGGTGTTGCGCAAGGCCGCAGTACTGTCCTGCCGGACATACCGGGTGTGCGTCTGGAGCGCAACGCGGCGCAACGCTGGTTGCTGATAAGCGACAAACCGGAAAATGTCTGGCCTGTGGTCAAGTCATTCTGGCAAGAGAACGGGCTGAACATCAAGAGCGAAGATCAGGCCGCAGGCGTGATGGAAACCGATTGGATGGAAAACCGCGCGAAGTTGCGGCAAACCCATTCCCAGAATGACGAAGATCAATTTGACAACAAGGTATATTCGGTTGGCGAGCGCGACCAATATCGCACGCGGCTGGAACGCAGCCAGGACGGTACCGCTACCGAGGTTTACATCAGCCAGCGCGGCATGGAAGAAGTGTTCTCCAATGACAAGAAGGTTCCCACCTGGCAAGCGCGCGGCAGTGATCCAGAGAAGGAAGCGATCATGCTGCAACGCTTGATGGTGCGCTTCGGCAGCAGCGCTGCCCGTGCGGCTGATGCGGTGGCGGGCCAGATGGCGGCGGCCAGCGGGGTGCCGGCGACCAGTGCCATGACCAGCCCGGCAACAGTGGTCGCGCCGGAGCCGGCGGGGACCGCCACACTGCGCGAAATTTCCGGCAATACCGTCATCGTGGTGAATGATGCGTTCGACAGGACCTGGCGTAAAGTGGGGCTGGCTATCGAGAGCGCGGGGCTGGCGGTGGAAGACAAGGACCGTGAAAAAGGCACCTACTATTTGCGCCCGGTCAAACTGGAATCCAGCTGGTCGGACAAGCTGAAGTTCTGGAAGAGCAACGAGGACACCAAGCACTATCGCGTGAATATCAAGGATGGAGGGGCGTCATGCGAAGTGGCCATTGTCGACCAGAACGGCGCGAGCAACAAGACCAGCAAGCAGATGCTTGAGGCGATGTTCAAGAACATCAACAAGCAGTGAGCCGAGGTTCCAGTGCCCATGCGTTTTGCGTCCTTGGGTAGTGGCAGCGAGGGCAATGCGCTGCTGGTCTCAATCGGCCGGACGCGGGTGCTGATGGATTGCGGCTTTGGATTGCAGGACACCATTGCACGCTTGGCGCGTCTGGAAGTTGTTCCGGAACAGTTGAGCGGCATCGTTGTCACCCACGAGCACGGCGACCATATCAGCGGTGTGGCGCGTCTGGCGCGCAAATTCAATCTGCCGGTCTGGCTCACGCACGGCACGTTGCGCAGTCAGGCGAAAGCTTTTGCCGGCATCGCCGATATTCGCGAGATCGATCCCCGGTTGGCGTTCGTGATCGGCGATATCGAGATTATCCCTTATTCCGTCCCGCACGATGCCGCCGAGCCGGTGCAATTCGTGTTCAGCGACGGTGCGCGTAGACTGGGTGTGTTGACCGATGCCGGACATGGCACAGCACATATCGAACAGTCGCTGAACGGTTGCGATGCCCTGGTGCTGGAGTGCAATCACGACGCCGATATGCTGATGAACAGCGATTACCCATACAGCCTGAAGCAGCGCGTGGGCGGGCGTTTCGGGCACCTAAACAACCAGGAAGCTGCCGGAATCCTGGCCAGACTGGACGCGAGTCGCTTGCAACACCTGATTGCGGCGCATCTCAGCCGCAGGAACAATACACCGGAACTTGCCGTGCGTGCGCTGAGTGCCGCCGCGGCATGTGAAAAAAGTTGGGTCGGTGTGGCGACCCAGGGCGAGGGATTTTCCTGGCGCGAGATCATCTGAAAAAGTGATTCTGGAATTGGAACGATGCAAATAAAAAAGCCGACTTGCGTCGGCTTTTTTATTGCTTGCGATGGAGAATGCTTACTTCTTCATTGCATCAGCAGGAGCAGCAGCGGGTGCCGGTGCAGCAGCAGGTGCTGTAGCCGGTGCAGCAGGAGCGGCAGTGTCAGCAGGAGCGGCAGCAGGTGCCGGCGCAGCGGCTGGAGCAGCAGCGGGAGCTGCAGCTTTTTGGCCGCAGGCAGTCAAAGCAAGAGCCAACAAAGCGGCAACAAGAGCGATACGTTTCATTTTAATTTCCTTGAGGGGTTAAAGTAGAAGAACACAAAAATTCACCTGACTTTCAAATGCTCCCAAAATAAAATATGGGACGCATCAACAATCAGGGGTGGCGCATTTTATCAGTTCAGTAAAGGAAATCCAGCTTTCTTTTGTTATAACCGTGGGGCCATAACCTTGGGCTATAACCCCAGCGTAGTCGAGGATATGGCCGGATGGGAGGATGCCCACATCTCCATAAACCGCGATTTCAGTGCGCGCGCGTTCTCGGGGTCGTGCCGGGCCAGTATGCCGCGCGGGTCATCGAAATGGAAACGGCGTACATAGTGGGCATCGTCCGCGACAGAGAACGGTTCGGAAATATATTGCAGATTCTTCGGCGTCTGATAGATGAACATACTGGTGCCGAATTGGCGCAGCAGCATCAGCATGCGCGGGCATTGCGTGGACAGGTAGTATTTGTCGTGCGTAAGCACGAACAACCGGTGGGCAGGATTGGCAAGCAGGAAATTGCGCAGCGTGGTGTAACGCGCCTCGGTGTTGAAACCGATGCCATCGTAATTCTTTTCGAACAGATACAGGTTGCGCTGCGCCAGCTGGCACAGCGTGTCGAGTGCGGCGATATAATCCACGATGCCGTTCAGTTTGGTGTGTTGCAAGACCTCATCATCCATTGCTGTCCCCGTTGGTTCAGATTGGAGAAATATATCCGTCCAGATACCATTGGTAAAGCAGTTCGAGCGATCCGGACAGGCCATCCTCCAGCGCGGGCAGTGTGCGTTCATCCGCCAGCGTGCGCAGCAGCGGATAGTCAGGCTCATTCGCCCGGTGAGCTTCGCCGTTGATGAATACCCAGCCGGCATGGCACAGCATCTGGCTCTTGAGGTCGAGCTGCAGGCCATGTTTCCTTATGGATTGCCCGAATTTGTTCAGGCTCAACGGTTGTCCGGGCGCTTCGAAAAAGATGTGCGGCTTGGGTTCGCTCAGATAGCAACCGAGGAAATTCGCAATGTCTTCCCTGTCCCAGCGCACTTTATTGATGGCTTGTTCTGCCTGGCGCAGCATCGCGGTACTGATTTCAGAGGGATGTTGCTGTGTCTTCAGGTTGGGGTCGGCATACATGCCGTCAACTTCTATCCGGTCTTGCAGATACACCAGGAACTGCTCGGCCAGCTCCTGATAGGCTGGCGTGCGGAAGCCTATGGAATAAGTCATACAGTCGTCTTCGGCGATGCCGTTGTGCGCGTAATGCGGCGGCAGATAAAGCATGTCACCGGCTTCCAGCACCCATTCCTGCTCGACCCTGAAATCGCGCAGGATGCGCAGCGGTGCGCCCGCGATCAGGTTGCGGTCGGTCTGGGCAGAGATCTGCCAGCGCCTGTGTCCCGAACCTTGCAGCAAAAACACGTCGTAGGAATCGAAGTGCGGCCCGACCCCGCCGCCTTTCGGCGCATAGCTCACCATCAGGTCGTCCAGCCGGGCGTGGGGAATGAAGGAGAAGCGCTTGAGCAGGGCGGACGCTTCGGGAAGATAATGATTGATGCCTTGCACCAGCACCGTCCATTTTGACTTGCCCAGCCGGCTGAAATCTTCCGGTTCGAATGGCGCCTGTTGCAACGCGAATTTTCCGCGCTGCTGCGTTACCAGCCGTGCCTGCACGTCTTCGTTGCAGGCCAGCGCGATCAGTTGCTGCGGGTCCAGCAGTCCGCCGAATGCCGGAACGGCCTGGCGGATCAGCAAGGGCTTCTTTTGCCAGTAGTCGCGCAGGAACTCGTTGACCGACAATCCGCCAAGCAGGGCAAGTTTGTTTTTCATGGCACGGATTATAACTGTCGAATGATCTGCTCGCGCGTGACGAAAATTCTTTTATGGCGCGGTCGAAAAGTGTTTAAAATGCGGCACGGGGGAAACGCAGATGCAGGTTGTACCGATCATTGCCGGAACAGAAGCACCACACTTCGAGTTGCCGGATTGCGATATGCAGACATTCAGCCTTGAATCTTTACAGGGCAAGAAAAATGTCGTGCTGTATTTTTACCCCAAGGATGACACACCGGGCTGCACGCTGGAAGCCAACGAGTTCAGCGAGCTTGAAGAAGAGTTTGCCAAATTCGACACCGTCGTGATCGGCGTCAGCCGCGACGATTGTCTGAGCCATGCATCGTTCCGCGACAAGTACGGCCTGTCGGTATTGCTGCTTTCCGATCCGGATGCGCGGGTCTGCAAACGCTATGGCGTGATGTATGAAAAAGAAGTCAGCCCGGAACCGGGCAAGATCGCGGACGGCCACAAAAAATGGTCCATCAAACGTTCCACATTCGTCATCGACAAGCATGGCCAGGTGCGCCATGCCATGTATGGCGTCCATGCGCACGGGCACGCACAGGATATATTTAATTTGATAAAGGGTATGAAATGAAGATCGCCAAGGACACGATTGTTTCTCTGAGCTATGAGTTGTTCGATTCGACCGGCGAACTGCTGGAGAGAGTCGAAGAGCAGATCAGTTACCTGCATGGCGGCTACGACGGCATCTTCCCGCTGGTTGAAGAGGCGCTGCACGGCAAGAATGTCGGTGACAAATGCAGCGTTACCCTGGAGCCCGATGATGCTTTCGGCGAATACGACCACCAGCTGGTCGAAGTCGAACCGCGCAGCTCATTCCCCAAGGAAGTGGCGGTAGGCATGCAATTCGAGGGCGCGCCGGAAGAGTCGGACGATGAGGATTTCCTGTTGTTCACCGTGGTGGAAGTGACCGACGATGAAGTGACCGTGGACGGGAATCACCCGCTGGCGGGCAAGACCCTCACGTTCAACTGTGTCGTGACGGGCGTGCGCCCGGCCAGCGCAGAAGAGCTGGAGCATGGGCATGTGCATGAGCCCGGTGGGCACATCCACTAAAAAAACTCAGTAAAACTACTACGCTCGACAGAGCGTTGTTGCGAACGGTTTCGAAATGCTCATGTACTAAATGTACATTCCGCTTTCTCAACCTTTCGCGCCTAGCTCTGCCATCGCTCGCTACGTTTTC
>CAIOKY010000101.1 GCA_903858965.1 uncultured Nitrosomonadales bacterium
CTTGTTTGGATGCATTCAGCTCCCGTTTGGGCGACGGGAGGCTATATCTATGATTTTGGCGGAGATATGTACGTCTCTAATGGCAAAAATGTCGCTCACCCAGCAGCAAGAAACGAAGCAATCGCTTCCGGTACCATAATCAGCACGGGTGACAAGAGTTATGCCGTGCTTAGATTCGAAGGTGGTCAAATAGCTACAATGCGAGCGAACACCACTTTCCATTTCAGCAAATATCGCTACGATTCCAAGCCGGCTGAAAAAAACAATATGTTTTTTTCCAAATTTAAAGGCGGGATGCGTTTCATCACGGGGCAGGTAGAACAATCCAGCAATCAAGCTTTCCTGCTTGCAACGCCTAACGCGACTGTCAATATTCGTAACGCAGAATTTGTAGTTGCCACATTAAAGGGCTCTCTCTATGGTCAAGTAAAATCTGGCAGCATTAGCATGACGAACACAGCAGGAATGATTACATTCAAGGCAGGGCAGACTATCTTGGTAAAAACGGCCCACACCTTGCCTAAAACAATTTCTGCGGCCTCTTTGCCACAGGGTATCTTCAGCCAACTTGACGTAATTCCGGCGCCGCCAGCCGCCAGCGCTATTGCAATTGAAAATCCAACAATTGACCATGCTGCCGGAGTAATACTGAATTCAACTCCTGCTATTGCAGATGCCGCGATGTCACCTTCTGCAACTTCTGTAACAGCATCGTCGGCAGACACGATTAGCGCAGCTTTGCCGCCATCAGACGGAATCCCCGCAACACCGCCGGCTTCGGCCGATACCACACCTAGTGCGAGGACCATCAGCATTACGGGTGCGGGTGCTACTTACACCGGTGCTGATCTGCTCTGTGATTTTTGTACAGGCCGGTCCAAAACTGTAGCCACGCATGTGGAACCCAAATCGGAAGCCGGTAGCCCTGTCACCGGTGATGCCAGCCTTTTCAGTAAGCATAACCTAACGCCTTCTGGTGCCAATACCGGCGAAATATGTGCTTTTTGCCATGCCCCGCAAGGGGCTGAAGACAAAGTGTCCGCGCCGCGATGGAACCGCGCTCTCATGACTCTGAGCAGCTATCGCGCCCATTCTTCTCTTGGTAGTGCAACCCAAGAGGCGACAGGTTCTATATCTATGGCTTGCCTTTCCTGCCATGACGGTAGCCAAGCTCCGAATATTGCAATTAACACGCCGAATCTTCGCCTGGACGTTGGTGATACTTTGGTAACTATCGGCAATGACTTGAAAAACCACCACCCTGTTGGCGTTCAGTATGCGGGGGGAGGACAAAACCAGAATGCGCCCGACATAACTCCCAACCCACTTGCCGCCTACGACAGGCTCATGGATATGAACCAGTTTGCCACCGGCAATAAATTCAGCAACATATATTTAAGTCCGAAGCCCAAGAGGTTTTTCAACAGTCGTGACGCTGCAGCATTTAGCGATGTTCTCACTTTCAGCAATGAAGGCAGCTTTGATTCCATGAAAGGTGGATTCAATAAAAGTACTTACAGCGGCTCTGGTAGCGGCACTGTTTGGTGGATAAAGACTCCCGGTTCCAAGAAGGGTCGCCAGAAGACCGATTTATATCTTTTCACTCGCACAGACACAATCGACGACGCCATGCCCGGTGAATCCGTGTTGAACCGGCCATATATCGAATGTGCGACTTGCCACGACCCGCATAGCAACAATCCAACCTTCCTCCGCATGCCCGGTGGTAATGCTCGTAGCCAGATATGCCTGACTTGCCACAATAAGTAACATCAAACATTTCCTGTATACCTCGCCTGTGCGTGCAAATTGGGATTATCGATGGAAACGAACCCAACTAATCCTGCAATTGGGAAACACTCATCAGAAAATTTCTTGATTTCGAGAGCTTGCGTGCTTGTATAAAAATAATTTCCTTTATTAAACAGTTAGTTTTATATTGGCATGCTATATGCTTTGGAAATAAGCGGATACTAGCGTTAAGCTGGTCTTCCAGAAAAGAAATCAATAACTTTTTTCTAACCTTAAAAAGGATTCACTAATGAAAACATCATTCGCTAAAGTTGCAGGCGGGTTGGCATTGCTGGCAGTAAGCAGCGTAGCCATGGCCTCAGTTGTTAACACCAAGCACAATCTGGGCTCAAGCAACTCGGCATCGTCAAACCATACGACCGCCACTACCGAAATTTGCATATTCTGCCATACACCTCACGGTGGCGATCAAACCACTTTTGCACCGATCTGGAACCGTGCAACAGGTACCACTGATTACACCCGCTTCAGCGCGCTCGGCCGTTTGACGTTTGACGCTAAAGAAGCACCAATTGGCTCAGTTTCTGCAGCTTGCCTGTCCTGCCATGACGGTACACAAAGTATGGACTCTGTGATCAACTCGTCTGGTAGCGACACTATCGGCAGGCTGGACACAGGTGCTGGTAACGGTTCTTGGTCACAAGGTCGCGCAATGGGCAACGGCTCCTTCGCTCAAGCTAACGGCGCATGGGACGGCTCGCTCATGCCACGTGGCGATATGGTGTTCCTCGGCACTGACCTGAGCAACGATCATCCAATCTCCATGCAATACGCTGGTGGCGGTATCAACTCTGGCGCCACTAACGGCGCAACTGTAGATCCTGACTTTGCTCAAGCTGTTGGCGCTAATAAAGCAGCTGGTGGTACAGTTGGTGCTACCGGTAACCCTGGCGGCCTGATCTTGATCTCTGGCGGTGCTGGTAGCAATGCCGGTGTTGGTGATACCACTGGCGCTGTAAACGGTTCAGGTACTGGTGCGGTTGCACACACAACCACTGTTTCCGGCTCCGATCTCTGGTACGTTGATACTGGTACTGCTGGATATCAATCAACCGATTTCCCATTGTATTCCCGTACCGACGTGACCGGCAGTGCACTGGTACAGCCAACAGTGGAATGTGGTACTTGCCACGATCCACATAGCGGCAACCCAACCTTCCTGCGTCTTTCTGGCGGTAACCAAGGCAGCCAAGTTTGCCTGACTTGCCACGCTAAGTAAGAGCAGTTAGCATAACCCAGCAATGGGTAAAAGCCGGACGAAACATCGTCCGGCTTTTTTTATACTTCTTTTTTGCTGGTAATGAAAAGTCAAACAGCAATTCTATCGTTACGTTATGCTTCAATTAGCAGAGGCATGCCTCCACGAATTTGACAGCGGTAACCGTACCTACTATGCTAGGCAACTGCGCGGAATATGTCTCGACGTCTCGACATAAATTA
This sequence comes from uncultured Nitrosomonadales bacterium, assembly GCA_903858965.1. Taxonomy (GTDB): domain Bacteria; phylum Pseudomonadota; class Gammaproteobacteria; order Burkholderiales; family Gallionellaceae; genus Gallionella. The sequence goes on from CAIOKY010000101.1 coordinate 3,253, forward strand.
TATTTCAAGCTTTTGAAACAGCCTTGAAAAAAGTCCACGCACCAAAGACAAAACTTGCCAAGATTCTTTGATGCATATAGTCGAATGCATATAGTCGCCAAACTTGACTTTATCGCAGGCGTTTCGACAAAAACGCGAAGAACCTACTGATCTACCAAAAGGTTTAGTCTGATAACAATTAAAGCCCAGGGCTTAAAGAAATTCCCCCTGGGGTTTTGCGCCTTAATTAAAGTGCAAACTGTTTTTTTCACCTGTTTTAAACCGGCACACTCATTTATCACGAAAGGCAACCATAGTGAAATCGAACAGAAATGACAACATCAAAATCAATTTATCCTTGGTAGCATTGATTAGTACTCTGCTGTTCAGTACAAAAGCCGTTGTCGCCGACCCGATAAAACAGGGCGAAACTGTCAAAGAAACCCAAACTTCTGGATTAACCGCACAAGGCAGTGACAGCAAAGAAGTAATTCCCGCCAGCCAGACTGATAAGACCACTACCGCCAACAGCACACCAGCGCCAGCATCGCCGTACTATGCAAAGGTGGGAGACATGTTCGTTACCTGGATAGACTACAACTACGAATATTCTCTTGAAGCACGCAAGAAATTTTATCATGCAAAACCGGCAGAAAGTGTAGTTGCTTCCTTCCAGAGACAGATTGGGGACACCTTAGTCACCAACGCAATGCTGGTGCAGGAGGCAAAACGCCGCAATTTAAAGCCTGACGAAGCGTTCGTCAAACAACAGCTTGATCAATTCGAACAGAAATTTTCCCAGAATCCAAATTGGGCCCAGTCTCGCCCTCGCGTGTTACCCATCCTTACTGAGCGCGTGAAAAATGAAAACCTGCGGGATAAACTGGAGAAACTCGTACGCAATGTTCCGTCCCCGACAGTAAAGGAATTGCGCAAGTACTATACCATTCATCCCGAGAAGTTCACGTCCCCGCCACAACCGCGTGTCGCAATCATTCTACTCAGGGTGGATCCGGGTGCGCCTGATACTGATTGGCAACAAGCAACTGAACAAGGTAAGGATTTAGTCAAACGCCTCCGTGCTGGTGAAAGCTTTGCAGATCTGGCTCGCCAATATTCTGGTGACGTAACCGCAAAAGATGGTGGCGACATGGGTTATCTGCATGAAGGTATGCTGCCCGGGCTGCCTGCAGAAACCGTAAGTAAACTGCAGCTAGGTGAAACTTCTGACCCAGTTAGCCTGATGGAAGGGATAGCCATCTTCCGTCTGGTGGATCGTCAGCCTTCCAAAGTCAGCAGCTTTAAAACAGTTCAAGACCGGGCCAAGAAACTATGGCTTGCCGAACATAGTGAAAACGCATGGAATTCCCTTCTCGATAGACTGAAAAAAAATACGCCTGTTCAAGTTGACGAATCGCACTTCCTGCCACTTTCCACTACCACTGCCGATAAACCAGTCGAAAGCGTGGGAACAACAAAACCGAAGCCATAGCTGGGCACAAATAATATCCTGAAACTGGATTTAGGAACGCAACCCCTGCGCAAGCAATTTGAGTTGGCAAATGTTGATAAAGTCATCACGGCTGACATTCTCGCGCGGAAACATCTCAAATTTGTAGGATGTTATACTAAACAAATAATTATCGAGTTACCCCGGCCAGACAGGTGAAACAGGAGCAAATTTTGTAGGGTGCGCTGTATAAACAACCACCGGATTTAATTTGTTTAAATATTTATGTAGCTCTTCCACAATGCACCCGATAACCAAATGCTTAGACCTAAGCTGATAAAAAATGGCGCATCTGGCATAGGACGCATCTCCGGTGTCGTGGCGATAGCATACCTGATTTTGGGCTGGGCACGCCCGGCACTCTCCGTTGAACCTACTGCCGTACCTGAAGAACAATCACACCTGCAATTAGCCCCCATAAATTTGTCCCACTCTGTGAACGGGAACATGGGCTACATATTTCAACGTACCGCCATTGGATCGAGCCTAACCACGTTGCAAGCGCTTGGCCTCGGAGTTGTTGTCGAAGCTCAAGCTAAATCATTTTTCTGGCAGCCTTGGCTCGCCTTGGTGAGCAGTAATCTTTCGACCAGCATCAACAGTCGCAGCACCAGCACTAACGCCACGCCCACTTACAATACTTTAAGCACAGCAATCAACGGTGATGCCACCTTGAAGCTGCTGAAATTCAGCCGCTTTCCATTTGAGGCGCGCGTTTTCAGGGAAGACAGTAAATATGTCGCTTTTTACAGCGGGACTAACACTGCCAACAAAATCACCGGGTATAGCCTAAAGCAGGGCTATACCTCAATGAACCGCAGGCTGGTAAGCAATGCTTCCTTTACGAGGAATAAAGCCAGTGGAACCACATCTAACCCGGACTACTCAAATTCCTCTAATATTGACGCAAGATATCTGCTCACCCAACACCAGACAATTGCGCTGTCTGGAAATATAAACAATGAGAGCATCCCAATTCAAGGTCGAAACTCCTCTTTTGACACGTGGTTGGCCACCCATATCTATCAGCCGAACCAAAATTTTGCAATCGCCAGCCAAGCCAATCTGGTCAAGATGAACTCCAGCTATTCTCAGGCAAGCAGCCTGATGCAACAGCAATATGGTGCCAATTCACTTCAGTTCAACAGCTTTGCATCTTTGCGTCCCGAAAGGACCCCCCTCACGATGACCAGCAGCGTGCGTTTTCTCAGATTCGACACTAGCCAAAACGGCATCGCCTCCCCGACACTGAATAACTCGAATTTCAACTTTGGTGCGAACTACTTATTTTCTCCATTGATCAGAATGTATGGCAGCGTCAACGTAGCCGACAGTTTGGGCATCCAGACTGTGAAAACCGATGCGGCTTTGACCGCCTCTAAACTCTACAAATCTTCAACGGATATTGGCGGTTTCCGCTACAGCGGATCAATCGGCGGCAGTCTTGCATCTACCAACAAGACCACCTCCGGTAATCTGGCCACTTCTGGCAATCAGGCTACCCAGAGGTCAGAAAGCCTTGGCTTATATCTTAGCCATGCACTGGATAAGTCCAATAGGTTCAGTGAAGGCCTTTTGTCAAAAAATCTGCATCAGACAATTTCGACAGCGGTCAGCAGCAACGGCCTATCACAGTCAAATCTAAGCTCCGGTGGCTCACTGTCATGGACACAGGCGAGAAGCAAGGAAGGCACTGTATTTCGAATAGGCGCCGATGACTCCCGCAATCTGAGTGGCGCCACTCATGTATTTCAGATGATTAACCTGCAAGCGACCCGTAGCGAAGCAATGAGCAACAACGAATCATTGGATGGAAATCTGACCGTCCAGGCAACTCGCATAAGGGAGCCGGGCCGGAATCCCCCTGGCACCATCACCCCCAGTGCCGGAATGAGATATCGCAATAAACGCGCTTTCAAAGTGTTGCACCTGACATTTGATTCAATATTGAAGATAACTGACACCAACATCGCACCATCGCAATCCCAAGGCTATCAAGATCAGGCAAGCCGCTCTTGGGAGAACAACTTTGCATATTATATCGGACGCCTTAGCTTAAATCTCGATACTCGGGTAGCTGTGATTGCAAATGTCACTCAATCCATGATCACGTTCAGGATGACTCGCTCTTTCTAAAGATGTTATTGCACCAACAAATTTAATTCGAATAGGGATTGGAAACCAAGTGCCCTCTCTAATCAAACTTGTCTGCCGTAGCCGTATATTGTCCATATGGGCACCTCTAAAAATTGCTTACGAATTCACCTTTTTGTCAGATGGAGGATGTTGGATGGATTCGCAGAGGCTGTAAATGTTGCATCTGCCTTACGTAGAAAGCTGGGTGCCACGTTCCATTGCTGTCCGCTGTCCGCAATAACAGTGACTGTTTTTTTGTTATAGCGAGTCAATATCCCCGTCAGTTCCGGATGGCCGTCTGGTTGGAATGAAACACGGTCGCCGATGCTGAACTCGAGCATTTTAGAGTGGGCGCGAAATTGATGTATGAATCTGAGGCGAGCAACGATTCGATTGTTCAGATCGATCAGTTCTTCTTCAGTCAGTTTATCGATGTCTAATTTCATGGCGATGTATTTATGTTGCCAATATCGTTTGACGACAGTACACGAACAGTCTGTGTGCCGCGTTATATGCTGAAGCTATTTTAAGCCATGGGCATAGAAGATGAAATGCAAAAGACAACCTGGATTTTTTGACATAGCCGAACGGACGGGTAAGCTCACCGAAATGGGCGACCCGCTGGTTGGGTTGAATGCGCAGATCGACTGGGAAGCCTTCCGTTCCGAGCTGAACCGGATTCACGCCAAAGAACGCAAGAGCAACGCGGGCGCGAAACCGACTGACGTGGTGCTCATGTTCAAGATACTGGTGCTGCAACAACTGCACAACCTTTCGGATGATCGCATCGAGTATCAAATACGCGACCGGCTCTCTTTTATGCGCTTTCTTGGTTTGCAACTGGAGGACAAAGTCCCGGATGCCAAAACCGTCTGGCTATTCCGCGAACGGCTCAAAGAGATAAACCTGGTGGAAACGCTGTTCGCGCGATTCCACGAACAACTGGCACAACGCGGCTATGTGGCGCGCGCAGGACAAATGGTAGATGCCACCTTCGTCGAAGCCCCCAAGCAACGCAACACGCGGGAAGAGAACGCGCTCATCAAAGAAGGTGCAATCCCCATCGAATGGGGCAAAGAAGAAAACAAGCACAAGCTGGCGCAGAAAGACACCGAAGCGCGCTGGACCAAGAAGAACAACGAGACCCACTACGGCTTCAAGAACCACATCAACGCCGACCAAACGCACAAGCTCATTCAAAACTACACCGTCACCGATGCGGCAGTGCATGACAGCCAGGCTATAGACGGCTTGCTGGACAAAGAAGCGGATGCCAACGGCGACAAGCGCGCTGTCTATGCCGACAGCGCATACCGTTCAGCAGAGCGGGAATCTGAATTGGCGCAACAGAACATCACCAGCCAAATCTGCGAGAAAGGCAGCCGGGGGCATCCGCTCAGCGAGGAGCAGAAGGCCGGCAACCACGAAAAATCCAAGGTCAGATCGCGCGTGGAACACGTCTTCGGCGCGCAGGCGCAGATGGGCGGACACTGGGTGCGCACGGTTGGTTTGCTGCGTGCGAAGGTCAAAATCGGGATGATGAATCTGGTTTACAACATGATGCGTCTGGTGCAGTTGGCCAGACGCAAAGGGAAAGTTGCGTCTGCAATCGCATGAATTACCTTGAAAATGGCAAGGAAACGACCCGAATTGCTCCAAAATATGCGCCAAATCTTAGATGGGCGAAAAAATCTCGCTGCTCCACATTTCAAGTGTGCAGAAAATCAATTATTAGAGGTGCCC
>CAIOKY010000102.1 GCA_903858965.1 uncultured Nitrosomonadales bacterium
ACCATCGCATAGATGATGTTGTAATAGCGAATGTCCACACCGGAAGATTCGGCAAGCTTGCGCGCAGCCGCATCGGCACGCGTGTTAAAGCCGATCACTATGGCCTTGGAGGCCAGCGCCAGATTAATGTCGGACTCGGAAATCGCCCCCACCCCGCTGTGGATCAAATTGACTTTGACCTCGTTGGTGGAAAGTTTTTGCAGCGATTGGGCAATGGCTTCCGCAGAACCTTGCACGTCGGATTTCACGATCAATGACAAGGTTCGCACTTCTCCTTCAGCCATTTGCTCGAACATATTTTCCAACTTGGCGGCTTGCTGTTTGGCGAGCTTCACGCCTCGATACTTGCCTTGGCGGAACAGGGCGATCTCACGAGCGCGTTTTTCATCCGCCAACACCATCAGCTCTTCCCCGGCAGCGGGCACTTCGGACAAGCCCTGAATTTCCACCGGAATGGAAGGGCCCGCTTCGTTGACTGCCTTGCCGTTTTCATCCAGCATTGCGCGCACCCGCCCGAACACCGAGCCAACCAGTACCGCATCACCGCGTTTCATCGTGCCAGATTGTATCAATACCGTCGCGACCGGCCCTTTGCCTTTGTCCAACCGTGCTTCGATAACTAGTCCCTTGGCATGGGTGACACGCGGTGCTTTCAGTTCCAACACCTCAGCCTGCAGCAGAACCCCTTCCAGCAATTGATCTATACCTTGACCAGATTTGGATGAGACCTCGACGAACATCGCGTCGCCACCCCAATCTTCAGGAGTCACTCCTTCGGCGACCAGTTCCTGCTTGACACGCTCGACGTTTGCTTCAGGCTTGTCAACCTTGGTTACTGCCACCACCAACGGCACATTGGCGGCCCTGGCATGCGCGATAGCTTCCTTGGTTTGCGGCATCACACCGTCATCGGCGGCCACCACCAGAATCACGATGTCGGTCGCCTTGGCACCGCGCGCCCGCATCGCGGTAAACGCTTCGTGGCCAGGAGTATCCAAGAACGTAATCATGCCGCGCGGCGTGTCAACATGGTACGCCCCGATATGCTGGGTAATCCCGCCCGCTTCGCCCGATGCGACGCGTGTACGGCGTATGTAATCGAGCAATGAGGTCTTGCCATGATCTACGTGGCCCATCACGGTAACGACCGGCGCGCGGGGTTCCAGTGCCACGTCGTGGTGCGCTTCTGTATCGATCAAATAAGCATCCGGATCATCCAGTTTGGCAGCTTTGGCGATGTGCCCCATCTCTTCAACCACTATCATCGCGGTTTCCTGGTCAAGTACCTGATTGATAGTCACCATCGAGCCCATCTTCATCAACACCTTGATAATCTCCGAAGCCTTGATCGACATCTTCTGGGCCAATTCAGCAACGGTGATGGTTTCGGGAACAGCCACTTCGTGCACAATAGGCTCAGTCGGCAACGAGAATGCATGTTCCGGCTCCGCAGCATGCTTGACGTGTTTGTCATGACATGGCGCACGCACCGGGGTAGTCCAAACTCCGGTTTTTTCGCCGGTTTTGACCGGCGTGCGTTTCTTGTGTCCTTTTTCGTCCCACGGGCTAGCCTTGGCTTCAGACTTGGGTTTTTTGCTCGGCTTGGCAATCTTGTCACCAGGTTTTGGTGTCGGCTTGTGCAACGTACCTTCTGCCAAATTAACTGTTGGTAGCGGTACTGCGGCGACGGGCGCCGCTTCCTCGACTTTTATCACAGCAGCAACGGGCAGCGGCTCAGGCTCGGTTTTCTTGGTGGTCTTGCGTTTGCTGCGCTCTTGCTTGACTTGCACCTCGGCGGCTTGGCGAGCCGCCAATTCCGCTTGCAAGCGTGCTTCCTCCTCACGTGTAGCCAGTTCCTGTTCATTTACAACCTTGGCGGCCTTGCCTTTTTTGGGCGGGGCCGCTGCTTCAACTGTTGCTGGCGCTGCAGCTTCTGCCGCAGCTGTCGGAGCCACTACGCGGCGTTTGCGCACTTCAACCTGGATCGTGCGTGCACGACCGGTGCTATCAGCTTTCTTGATTTCGGTGGTTTCGCGACGGATCAGCGTGATCTTCTTGGCCGGTTTTTCGGCGCCATGCGCCTGACGCAAATGTTCCAGCAATTTTGCCTTATCCTTCTCGGACATCGGATCGGATTCCTGCTCCTTGGCAATCCCTGCTGCCTTCAACTGCTCAAGCAGCAAGGTAACCGGCAATCCCAGTTCAGTCGCAAATTGCGTTACGTTCAATTTTCCCATTACCGTCCTTTAAACTACCCTAATCGACTCAAGCAAACCAAGGTGCGCGTGCCGCCATGATCAATGTGTTGGCGCGTTCGCCATCCATATCAGAAAGCTCTATCAACTCATCCACATCCAAGTCAGCCAATTGTTCTTGTGTTGCAATACCCTTGGCGGCCAAGGTACGTGCAATCTGCTCATCCATACCTTCCAGCTTGAGCAAATCTTCAATACCGTGCTCAACTTTTTCTTCACTGGCGATCGCCGCAGTCAACAGTGCATTGCGCGCGCGGCTGCGTAGCTCGTTCACTGTCGCCTCGTCGAACGATTCAATCTCCAACATCTCTTCCAGCGGCACATACGCCACTTCTTCCAGCGTATTGAAACCTTCCTGAACCAGAATGTCGGCGACCTCTTCGTCCACATCCAGTTTTTCCATAAATACTGTGCGTGTCTTGGAGAATTCTTCGTTATGCTTTTCGCTGGACTGTTCGACAGTCATGATGTTGAGTTCCCAGCCAGTCAACTCACTCGCCAGCCGTACGTTCTGCCCACCACGCCCGATCGCTTGCGCCAGATTTTCTTCCTCGACCACCACTTCCATGCTGTGGCGTTCCTCGTCGACGACAATGCTGCTTACCTCGGCAGGGGCCAGTGCGTTGATGACATAAGTGGCCGGATCTTCGGCCCACAGAATAATATCCACGCGCTCGCCGGCCAGTTCATTGGTAACACCCTGCACGCGCGAGCCGCGCATCCCGACACACGTGCCGATCGGATCAATACGCGGATCATGTGATAACACCGCGATCTTCGCGCGTGAACCCGGGTCGCGTGCGGCGCTGACGATTTCCAGCAGCTTTTCCTCGATCTCTGGCACTTCCAGTTCGAACAGTTTGACCAGCAAGTCTGGCGAAGTGCGCGACAAAATTACTTGCGGCCCGCGTGCGCTGCGGTCCACCCGCAACAGATGTGCCTTGACACGATCACCGACGCGCAAGTTTTCTTTGGCGATCATCTGTTCACGCGGCAACAAGGCTTCGATCTTGCCGAACTCGATGATCGCGTTGCCGCGCTCGAGCCGCTTGACCGTGCCCGATACCAGATGTTCCTTGCGATCCATGAAGTCGGCCAACACCTGCTCGCGTTCGGCATCGCGGATCTTCTGAAAAATAACCTGCTTGGCGGCTTGTGCGCCGATACGCCCGAAGTCGATGGATTCCAGCGGCTCTTCGATGAACTCTCCGATCTGAATATCGGGATTGCGCTTTTGCGCTTCTTCGAGCTTGATATGCAAATCAGGGGTCTCGAAGGTTTCGTCATCCATGACTTCCCAGCGGCGAAAGGATTCATAGGCGCCGGTATTGCGATCGATTTCCACACGTACGTCGGCTTCATCCGCAAAGCGTTTTTTAGTTGCGGAGGCCAAAGCGGACTCCAATGACTCAAACACGACTTCCTTGTCCACGTTCTTTTCACGGGACAGCGCATCCACCAGCAACAAAATTTCACGACTCATACTATTCTCCGGCTATCTACTCGCCTGTCACAAGTTTCAACAAGGACATGCATCAAAAACTAAAAAATCGGCACTAACCGCGCCTTATCCAAATTCGACAACTCTATTGCCACCTGATTCCCGTCCACATCCAATTGCAATGTTCCATCGCCAACCGCACCAATCACGCCGACGAAATTCTTGCGGCCCGCCAGGGGCATGCGCAGCTTGAGCTGAACCTTTGCGCCGGCAAAACGCACAAAGTCGGCTTCCTTCTTCAGCGGCCGGTCCAAACCCGGGGATGAAACTTCGAGGCGGTCATAATCGACATTTTCAACCAGAAACAGGCGTGTCAATTGATTGCTCACTACTTGGCAATCATCCACCGAGATGCCTTCCGGCTTATCTATGAATACGCGCAACATGCCGCGCCC
>CAIOKY010000103.1 GCA_903858965.1 uncultured Nitrosomonadales bacterium
CGACCGGACTGTTGGCGGTCAATGGCGCGGCATGCTCGCCGCTGGCAATACCGTGACCGCCGGCTTCCACACCGATCAGTTTCACGCCAAGCATGTCGATGTAAGAATAAAACACGCCCATCGCATTCGAGCCGCCGCCGACGCAGGCGATCACCGCATCCGGCTGGCGGCCCGCCTGTTCCGGCATCTGCACCACGGCCTCCTTGCTGACGACAGCATTGAAATCTCGCACCATCATCGGATACGGATGAGGTCCAGCCACCGTGCCGATGATATAGAAAGTATTTTCGATATTGGTCACCCAGTCGCGCATCGCCTCGTTGAGTGCATCCTTGAGCGTCTTGGAGCCGCTCTCCACCGGCACCACGGTCGCGCCGAGCAGCTTCATCCGGAACACATTGGGAGATTGGCGTTGCACATCCGCCGAGCCCATGTACACGACGCATTCCATGCCATAACGCGCCGCAACAGTCGCGGTCGCCACGCCATGTTGGCCTGCGCCGGTCTCGGCGATCACTCGCTTCTTGCCCATGCGCTTGGCCAGCAGCGCCTGGCCTATGGTGTTGTTCACCTTGTGCGCGCCGGTATGGTTGAGGTCTTCTCGCTTCAGATAGATCTGTGCACCACCCAAATGTTCGGACGATGCTTGGCATGATAGATCGGGCTGGGACGACCCACATAGTGTTTGAGGTCATCATTCAGCTCGGCGATAAAATCGGGATCGTGGCGGTATTTTTCATAAGCCTGGTTCAGCTCTTCCAGGGCCCCCATCAGGGTTTCAGCGACATAGATACCGCCATAAGGGCCAAAGTGGCCGGTGTTATCGGGATAGTTGTAAGTCAATCTGCTTAACCTCGTTGATGAACGCGGCGATCTTCGCCGCATCCTTGATTCCTTTGCTTGCTTCCACACCGCTGGACACGTCCACGGCATAAGGTTGCACTTGTTTGATCGCTGTCGCGACATTTTCCACAACCAGCCCTCCGGACAGGATAACCGGCAAAGACAGTTGCTTGGGGATCAACGCCCAGTCGAAGGTCACTCCGGTACCTCCCGGTATCCCTTCCACATGCGCATCCAGCAACAATCCCTTTGCGCTGCGAAAATCGGACGCGCATTGTAGCAAATCCACACCCACCTTGACGCGGATCGCTTTGATATATGGCTTGTTAAAACGCGTGCAATATTCCGGCGATTCGTCACCGTGGAATTGCAACAAGTCGAGCGATACGTTCGCCAATACCTCGCGCACAAAAGCGGCATCGGCATCGACAAACAAACCGACCAAGGATACGAACGGCGGCAATGCTGCGGCCAGTTTCACAGCCTGATCGACGCCGACACAACGCGGGCTCTGACGATAGAACACCAGCCCGATCGCATCTGCACCTGAACGCGCCGCGGCCAATCCATCCTCGGCACGGGTGATGCCGCATATCTTGATGCGTGTCACAGCAATTCTTCCAATATCGTATCGTTTCTCATCTGCGGCAATCCCCACTTCGCTTCGTATTTGATACTGCGCAAGTATAAGCCATCCGGCGCAAAGGTCGGCGCGGCAAAGCTGCGCTCGCGGCCGTACAAAACCTCCGCCAGCCAGTCCGGAGGATACTTTTCTTTGCCGACATACACCAGGCAACCAACGATATTGCGCACCATATGATGCAGGAATGCGTCGGCGCTGATATCAAAAACCAGCATGTCGCCTTGCCTGCGTATGTCCAGTTGCTGTAGATGCTTGACCGGTGATTTGGCCTGGCATTCGGCAGCACGGAATGCGCTGAAATCGTGCTCGCCCAACAGGTACTGCGCTGCGGTCTGCATCGCAGCGACATCCAGCGGCGCGTGGAACCAACCGACTTTTCCTGCATATATCGCGCTGCGTGTGGGACGGTTGATCAGCAGATAACGGTAACTGCGGCCATGCGCAGAAAAGCGCGCATGGAATTCTTCCGGCACAGGATGCGCCCATAGTACCGTGATGCTGTGTGGCAGGAAGGCATTCACGCCGCGCACCCAGGCGGTGATTGGTCTATCTGCGGCGGTATCGAAATGTATCACCTGTTCAAGCGCGTGCACGCCAGTATCAGTGCGCCCTGCGGCGACGATTGAAATCGGTTGTTCGGCAATCCGTCCGATCGCGTGTTGCAACGTATCCTGAATCGTCTGTCCTTCCGCCTGACTCTGCCAACCGAAAAACGGGGCGCCATTATATTCCACACCCAGCGCGATTCTCATCGCAGCAACCCCCACAATAACAATAATGCGCCGCCCAACAGCAATGCATCGCTTACGCCAAAACGATGCCTCAGCAACTCCATTTGTTTGCTGCTTCCGTCATGTGGCTCAAACAAACTATGCAGGCTTTCTTGCCAGGTGTGTGACTCGCGCAACATCGCGACCTCGGCATAATGCAGCGTCAATGCCAAACGCACCGCGACTCGTTCGCGCGACACACCCAACAACTGCAACGGAGCTAACAAGGTATACAGACCGGCAATCAACTGCTGACGATGCAGGCGACCCAGCAAGATCGCCAGTCCTGCCAATGCAACCAGCAAACGGGCAAGTTGCAGCACGCCATCACCCAATCCTTCACGGCTCGGACTGAACGTTCCCAGCATAGCCAGCAACGGTTGTCCGGGTGTGGCGTAAGCATAGACCAGCAGCAGTGACAGCATGATCCAGCGTGTGCGGCGCAACAGCTGCATGAGCTTGCGGGTCGACACTGATAGTGCCCATAGAAATACAAACCCGGCCGCAATCAGCAATGTCCCCAGAGGCAATATTTGCATACCCGCGACCATCAAGCACCAGGCCAGAATTTGCGCGGCAGGATGAAATTTCAAATCTCGCTCCAAAATAAAACGGCAGCCTTGTATCGGGCTGCCGTTAACCAATGACTTAGTTGGCGTAGTTTGCCGACTTAGTCAGATGGCTACCGTCTTTTGGTGACTTATAACCAGCCACTTGGTTGATGTTCTTTGGCAGCCTAGTGGAATGGTTGGCAGTTTCATCAGCCGAATGGCTATGCAAAGCGCATAGTCAGGCTAGTTGCTCGAATAAAGCCTGAGCCGCATCGCGTTGTCCGGCATCACCCTCACGCATGACTTCCTCAAGAATTTCACGTGCGCCGTCGTTATCGCCCATTTCCTGGTATGCCTTGGCCAAGTCAAGCTTTGTTGCGACCTCCTGCCATTGATCGCTTCCTGCTGCGGGTGCGCTTGGCGCCGCCGCTGCATCGTCAAAGTTCAAGCTGATGCCAGCCAAACCGACCGATGCCGCTGGTGCCGGTTTCTCGACTGCTTTCTCAACCGGAAAGTCCAGTGTAAATTCCATGCCACCACCATCGGCTGGTTGGTTAGCTTCCGGTTGCGCCACTGGCTCCGGCGCATGTCCACCGGTCACATCAAAAACCATATCGCCTGAATCAAACGAAGTAGCGGGCTGGGCCGCCGACATTGCAGGACTTGTAGAGGTAATATCAAAGTCCATCTCCGCTGCCTGCTTAGCCACCGGCAAAATTACGGTCTGCTCGCTATTACCCAAAAAATCACTTTCCGGTGATGGCAAGATTTTCGCTGACGTTGCACCTGCATCGAAATCAAAGTCGAGAGCCGCTGCAGGGGTCACCGGAACAGGCTCAGGCGTTGCATTGAAAGCTTTCACCTGCATGGTCGCGCTGCCCGTATCTTCCATAGACCGGAAGCCCCCGCCTCCATACATCGGATTGCCTGGCTCCAGTTTGTGTCCCATCGCAACAGCTTGCTGCCATGCCTCCTCGTCACCGGAATCCTGCAACTGGCGAGCGATGGTCGAAAAGGAATTTGCATCCTTGCGGTTTGCATATATCCCCAGCAACTTGAGATGTATCTGGTGATTATTGGGGGTGCCGTGCAGGGCTTCCTTAAGTATTTCTTCAGCCTGCACGTCACGGCCAAAGTTGAGGAACAGATCTGCCTCGCTGATTGGATCGACGCTATCTGCCTGTGGGACTGCTACTGCCTGGGTGACAGAAGTGCGCGTGAAATCGCCAGTATCCGGAGAAGGAACAACCGGTGCTGCGATGCGGCCGGTGGTTGAACCAAAATCTTCCGGTGCTTCATTCAAATTTTCATGAACGGGTTTTTTTTTTCGGCGGTACAACACAAAACCCAAGCCACCCAACACAAGCAAAGCCGCGGCAATACCTGCCTGATAAAGAGGTTCATCCAATATCTGATCTACCAATGATGGCTCCGGTTTAACCTCTTTTGGTTTAGGCTTGACCGCGCTCGCTTCAGCGGTTTTGGCAGGCGCAGGTGTAGCTGCTGCTGCCGGGGCTGGAGGTTGTGCCAGTGCCGCGGCCTCAGATTTCAATTGGGCAAGACGCTTCATGTCCTGAAGATTCTTTTCCAGCATGGCGGCGCGCTCTTGTCCTTCCTTGGCGGCCTTGGCTTTTGCTATCGCATCTTCCTGTGCCGCATTCTTCTTGTCTTGAGCAGACATGGACTTGCCACCGGCACCCGTTGCGGCATGGTCTCCAGGGGCTTCACCCTTGGATAGCTTCAGCACCTCCTTGGCGGATTCCTTCGCAACCGGAGCCTTGTCGGCAACCGAAGCGGTGATTTTTCCTGAAGCCACTTGCTGCACAGCCTGCGGCTGACCGCTGGTTGCGGCTGCGCTGGCCAGTTTTTGCCGGTATGCGTTCCAATCGGCCGCCTGAGCATGGATTTCCTTTACTGCCTCAGACTGGGTCACACTCGAATATTCGTCCTGACTTGGCAAATGCAGAATCTTGCCGACCCGGATGCGGTTCATGTTTTTGCCGTCAAACTGGTCGGCATTAGCGCGATACAGTGCCACCAGCATACGCTCCAGACTCATATCAGCCAGCTTGGTTTGTGCGGCGATCTTGTACAAGGTATCGCCTCGTTTAACTGCGAGGTTTTCCATCTTTTCCGGCACAACGGCGGCTACCGGTACGGCTTGTTCCGCAGGCTTGACCGCAGAGACTTCGGACACAGCCTGCTCCGCGGGTACTGCAACTTCCAAGGGCACGGTGGCTGGCACTCCTGATGCCGACGCCTGTTCAACAGGAGCCGGCTCCATGGGGACGGACCCGGCAGGTGTCAATTCCGCAGGTGCGGGAGCTGACTCAACCGGCGTAACTGCTAACGGAGCGGCTTGTTCCGTAGGCACGGGAGCAGAAGCTGCTTCTGCCGGCACGGCCGGTATTCCCGATGCTGCGGACGGGGTGACAGATTCCGGGGTAACAGTTCCTGTAGCCTGGACAGCAGGCGCAACGGCTTCCACCGCCGCTGGTGCGGGCTGCACCGGAACGTAGTCGACCGGGTCGAGCAGGAAAGTATATTCGCGCGACAATTTACCGGAAGACCAACTCAACTCAACCAGCAAACTCACAAAGGGATCGTTGATTGGTTGATCACTGGTCACCTTGATGTAAGGCTCACCGCCCGCACGGCTGTCGATATGGAACTTGAATTTGTTGCCATACGGGTATTCCAAGCCGGCACTCTTGTAGGCTTCGGGTGAGGCGAGACGCGCGACCAGGCTGTCTTTCTCGGACTTACTGATAGCCACCAATTCTATGTCAGCCTTAAGCGGTTGCCCCAGGGCAGAAGCGACATTAATCCCGCCCATCCCGACAGCATGAGCGGACATCGATACAGCCAAAGCAGCAGCAACGCAGAACAGTTTTAGCAGTGATTTTCGCACGCGATCACCCTCACCTTTTTTATTGGACAATACAAAATAACATCAAAGAGTTATAAGCACAAGCTCATAATGTTCTTCGCATTATGTCTTAACCAAGGTATTTCGCAATTAAAATTTCAGCGATTTGCACGCTATTCAACGCCGCACCTTTGCGCACATTGTCACTTACCACCCACAAATTCAAGCCCCTAGGATGCGAGATATCGTCGCGGATGCGCCCGACATAAGTCGCGTCGTTGCCCGCAGCCTCGATCGGTGTCGGGTAACCGCCCGGTTCGCGCTTGTCCATCACGATCACGCCCGGAGCCTTCTCCAGCAAGGCTCGCGCCTCAACGGCAGTGATTTTCTTGCGGGTCTCGATATGTACTGCTTCGGAATGCCCATAGAACACCGGCACGCGCACTGCCGTCGGATTGACCACGATGGAATCGTCTTCCATGATCTTCTGTGTCTCCCACACCATCTTCATTTCTTCCTTGGTGTAGCCGTTTTCCATGAACACATCGATCTGCGGCAACACGTTAAATGCGATACGTTTCGGATATACGTCGACTTTGACGTCTTGCTGGTTGAACAGCGCACGGGTCTGCTCGGCCAGCTCGTCGATCGCCTCCTTGCCGGTGCCGGACACCGCCTGATAGGTCGCCACATTGATGCGCGCGATACCCACAGCATCCTGAATCGGCTTGAGCGCCACCACCATCTGTATGGTCGAGCAATTCGGATTGGCGATGATGCCGCGATTCTTGTATTGCGCGATGGCGTGCGGATTCACTTCCGGCACCACCAGCGGAATATCACGGTCGTAACGGAAGTGTGCAGTATTGTCGATCACCACACAGCCGGCAGCCGCGGCAAGAGGCGCATACTTTTCCGATACGTTGCCGCCTGCCGAGAATAAACCGATCTGGGTCTTGGAAAAGTCGAAACCTTCGGCATCAATGACGGCCAGGTCTTTACCCTTGAAGCTCACAGTCGAGCCTGCAGAACGGCTGGATGCCAGCGGATAAAGATTGCGTACCGGAAACTTGCGCTGTTCCAGTATCGACAACATCGCCTCACCCACTGCTCCGGTGGCGCCTAATATACAAACGTCATATTGCTTGCTCATGCTTCTTCTCTCTAAAATTTAAAATGCCGCGACAATCGCGTCGCCCATCGCCGCAGTGCCGATCTTCTGTTTCCCCGCTTCGGCGATGTCTGCCGTGCGCAATCCCTGTTGCAGCGTCTTGCGCACGGCAGTCTCGATACGCTGTGCGATGTCTATTCTTGCAAATGTGTAACGCATCATCATCGCCACCGACAAGATCGTGGCAAGCGGATTGGCGATGTCCTTGCCAGCGATATCCGGAGCCGAACCGTGGCACGGCTCGTACAACCCCTTGTTATTTTCATCCAGCGAAGCCGATGGCAACATGCCGATGGAGCCGGTCAGCATCGATGCCTCGTCCG
>CAIOKY010000104.1 GCA_903858965.1 uncultured Nitrosomonadales bacterium
ACTGGACCGCGGCCACGGCATCCCGTGGAAGGGAAACTACTCGAGCTGGCTGGAGCAGAAGGAAGCGCGTCTCGAGCAGGAGAACAAGCAAGTCGACGCACACATGAAGGCGATGAAGCAGGAACTGGAATGGGTGCGGCAAAATCCGAAAGGACGCCAGGCGAAATCCAAGGCGCGTATCGCCCGCTTCGAGGAACTCAATTCGCAGGAACACCAGAAGCGCAACGAGACGCAGGAGATCTTCATCCCGGTTGGCGAGCGGCTCGGCAACGAGGTCATCGAGTTCAATGGCGTGAGCAAAGCCTACGGCGACCGCCTGCTGATCGACAACCTCAGCTTCAAGGTGCCCCCCGGCGCCATCGTCGGCATCATCGGCCCGAACGGCGCGGGTAAATCCACGCTGTTCAAGCTGATCACCGGAAAAGAAAAACCGGATTCCGGCGAAGTGAAGATAGGCTCTACCGTAAAAGTTGCGCACGTCGACCAGGCGCGCGATTCGCTGCAGAACGACAAGACCGTGTTCGACGCGATCTCCGGCGGCAACGACATCCTCACCGTGGGCAAATACGAAACCCCGGCGCGCGCCTACATCGGCCGCTTCAACTTCAAGGGCGGCGACCAGGCCAAGATCGTCGGCCAGCTTTCCGGCGGCGAGCGCGGCAGGCTGCACCTGGCGCAAGTATTGATCTCCGGCGGCAACGTGCTGTTGCTCGACGAACCGTCCAACGACCTCGATGTGGAAACCCTGCGCGCGCTGGAAGATGCGCTGCTCGAATTCGCCGGCTGCGTGCTGGTGATCTCGCACGACCGCTGGTTCCTCGACCGCATTGCCACCCACATCCTCGCGGCGGAAGGCGACTCGCACTGGAACTTCTTCGACGGCAACTACCAGGAATATGAAGCGGACAAGCGCAAGCGCCTGGGTGAAGAGGGTGCTAAGCCTAAGCGGATTCGATATAAACCGATTAGTCGGTAAAGCTATTCTTCCCTCCCACGCTTGCGGGGGAAGGGCTGGTGGAGAGGGCTTAATGTGAGCAACGCGACACAAAGAAAACGCATCGTCATCATTGCCGGACCGAACGGCGCGGGAAAGACCACGTTTGCACGCGAATTCCTGCCCAACGAGGCTCATTGCCCCAACTTCGTCAATGCCGACCTGATCGCTGCCGGCCTTTCGCCATTCGTGCCGGATGTGGCTGCCTTCAAGGCGGGCCGGTTGATGCTTGAAGAGATAGCGGGCCATGTAAAGCACGGTGAAAGTTTTGCATTCGAGACGACGCTTTCCGGATTGACCTATGCTCAGATGATCCCCGCCTGGCGTTCATCCGGTTACGCGGTGGAACTGGCTTTCCTGTCATTGCCGGATGTCGAGATGGCGATAGAGCGTGTAGCGATGCGCGTCAAACAAGGCGGGCACAATGTTCCTGAAGATGTCATCCGCCGCCGCTTCGCGCATGGCATCGCAAATTTCGAGCGCTACAAGTTACTGGTGGATAGTTGGCAACTGTACGATAATTCCGGCATCCCCGCTGTTTTGATAGAGGAAGGACAAAATAAATGAAGGCACCCATTTCCCACCTGAAAGATTCGAGTTTGAAAAACGCGCCTCAAGCCTTGCTGCGCGCGGCAGAAAAAGCACGCCAACTAGCGGAACAAACCGGCACGCGATTGGTTGTGCGCAAGCCCCGCGTGACTGCCAAGTAAAATTTATGGCATTAGCGATTTGGGAGTGGGACCGCTGCGCGCGCTGGAAGATACGTCGGCGAAAATAATAATTACATGGTGACGCTTTTGCCCAATGTGCTTTTCCGCATCCGTTAGTTATAGTGCTGCTGCCGTGCTGGTGACCACGGGTGTGTATGCCGCGCAGCAGGCCAGATGCCTGACTCTCCCGTACTGGATGTGGGCGCTGGTGCCCATCTTTTTTGGTGTGCAGCAGGCATTCGAGGGAAGGGTATGGCAGGAGCTCGATGCGGGCGATGCCAATGCGGCGGTGCCGTTTGCGTTGGGATTTCACTTCTTCTCACATTTTCTGTGGTTGTGGTGGTTCCCGCTGTGCAGTTACCTTGTCGAGCCCGGGAAAATTCACAAGAGGATCTTTGGCGGTTGCGCGATTTTCGGCGCTTTCGCCGGTACGCTGGTCTATGCCGCCATGCTCTTCCATCCCGAATGGATGTCGGTTGCGGTGAGGGAAAATTCCGTCACCTACGATTTTTCCTTCCCCTATCGCAGCGCCATCCACATACCGGTCACGCCCGCTGCGCTTTATGCGCTGACGATCCTTGTGCCGCTGCTTTTCTCCAGCCACAAACTGATCAGTATCTTCGGGGTGCTGGTTGTCTTGTCCATGGTGTTGGCATCGGAGACCTATAGTTATGCCTACGTCTCTGTCTGGTGCTTCTTCGCAGCCGCGCTCTCGCTCTATCTCGTCTATATGATTCGCCATCTTGTTGCTCAGGGTACGCACGCGCCTGCACGGAACGAAGCTTGATTGATCCAACAGTCCTGACATGGTTATTACGGCAGGCGGTACAGTGTTGGCACCGGCTTGCATATCGATCATCGTAGTGACATTTTTTTCGTTATCGCGTTAAGATGATGCTCTAAGCACATAATGATTATGTGACGATATTTCTGATTCGATGGCATACACGGAAAGGACTTTGACATGAGCGATACCGCAGACTACCGGCTGGTGCGCAACTCATCGGTGGGCGCAGAACTTCATGAAGACGAAGCCAAGACCCTGGCGGCGATACTGGGCGTGCGTCAATTGAAAGACGACGAGCTGCTTGTCAGCGAGGGCGGCAACGAGCAGACGCTGTTCATACTCGCCTCCGGCAAGCTCGCGGTGCTCAGCTCTGGCGCCGAGGGCAAGCAGAATCTGGTTTACACGATGAAAGAAGGCGAATGCGCCGGCACCCGCGCATTCGTAGACCGCACTCCACGCAAGGCGACCCTGCGCGCGATCGGCAATGCCACGGTTTACACGCTCACGCCGGATGCCTTCGAAACCTTGGTGGATGTCCATCCGCGCCTGGCTTACAAGGTGATGCGTGCGCTGTTCAGGAACACCCACGCCAATCTGATGCGGATGAACCAGGAGAGCCAGGAGCTTTCCAATTACATCTATAAATCGCAGGGACGGTATTGAGTCGGGCGTGAATCACGCCCGAACGCTCACTCGTTATTCTTGGCGCTAATTCTTGGGCTTGAGGTGATTGTTGACGGTGGGTGGCACCGTGTTGCCGCTGGCTTGCATATCGATCGCCGCAGGATGCGCCTGATAGTGTTTTCTCACGCAGTTTGCCAACGCCTGTTTGGTATCGTCCTCCACAGGGCTGACATCTTTTTCCGTCAGGCAAGCGAGCATTTTTTCCAGCAGCAGGTCCTGCGGTGCTTGCATCCTTTGTTTCCAAGAAGCCAGCAACGGGCGGTTAACGTGCGAAGGCAGTGAAGCCAGGATGCCTACATCATTCTGGTCGTGCACCAGCAAGCCGGATGTGGTGCCTCTATCAAGAGTCAACACCTGGAAGAAATACAGCGTGTGATAGTCGAGCTGTTTTTTGTAATCAGCTTCTGTCGGTGAAGTGCGTTTCTCGATGGCCGCAGACAGGATGTCGCAGTATGTATCGATCGCCGTTTCACCGACCGTCCTGGCCATTTTAAAATCCGTATCGAAGTTGCCGCTGGAATAATTCTCCAGATAGAAATGCGTGATGCCACGGTGACGCCCCAATGCGGGGATAAAGAAATAGCGGTCGCCCTGTGCCGCAGCTTCGGCATACTGTGCCGGCGCTGCCTGCTTCAGTTTGCCGGCAAAGGCGGCTTTGTCCCCGGCATTTTCAATCGCGGGATTGAGGTCCGCCATGACGCGCCAGTAACCACTGCCATTCTTCAATTCGGTCCAGCTGATATGGATGTGTACCGATGGCGCGAGCGGATTCCTGGGATGGATGATCGTCGAGATGGCGGAGGCGGATGCCAACTGCTTCGTGTCATCGTCATCATATTGAACCTGGGAGATATTGACCGATGCGCGATTGAATATCGACTCGTCTGTGGCCATGAATCGAACGCCGCCGCCGTGCTTGCCTTCATCACGGAACCATTCGGTGGGTTCATAAGGTTTGCCATTGCCATATTTTTTACTGATCGCATTCAGTCTGGTGACGAAGCGTTGCTGCAGGTCGGTCACCAGTGTTAAAGCCTGTGCTGCGCGGGGAGATTTTGCCGGGATTCTTTTCATTATTGACTAATACCTTATTAATTTAATATGTCTCTCAAGTATCGATTTCGTTCCTGTCGAAAATGTAGCACATTTTTTGAAAAACATTTAGATCGTTATTGGGCGAAGAGTTGACGCTTGCCATTAGCGATTTGCATTTGGCAATGTAAAATAAATGGAAGACAGATTTTATCCATGGTTTAAGATAGTCAGGATTTTACTGGGCCGCTGGTTGTGGGAAGAGACACAGCAACGGTATCCGGTTCCGGGCCGGTTGCGAGCCATAGGCTATGATGCGCGATCCCGGATAAAGCAATGGGCCAGACCCAAAACAATACTAAGGAGATCATCAAGCATGTTAACGAAAATGTTGCATCCCTCTATCCTGATATTGCTTTCCCTGGCGGCGTGCAGTGTCGGCCATGCAGCGGATATGGCGATCGACTGCAAGCTCAAGGGCGGATCGGTGGTTCAACTTCCTGCCGAGGCTTGCAAGATGGAAGGGGGCGCACCCGCGAGTGCAGCGGCTACCCCATCCTCTCTAGCTGCCCCGGTTTCTCCAGCCCCGATAGTTGCGCCGGTATCTGCTACTAACAACGAAGCGCAACTGACGCCGATGCAACAGCTGATTGTTGATCTATTGGTCAAGCCGGTTGGAGCTTCTTCTGCGGATAAAAATCCTGAAGGTATAGCAAGGACTGTAAAATTTGACGGGTGCCGGTTGTTTGTGGATGAGCAGTTGCGCATCCAATACGGGAATCTTTTTTCCGCATCGAGGGATTTCAAGATGGACTCGGTTATTGATCTCCGGAATATCAACCGGGACGAATTCGGTGTATTAGGGAAGACAACTTCAAAAGGTGGTGACCTTGGCGGGGTGGCGGTCTATTTTGAAGAGCCCAAAAGAAAGGGTGGAAATAATATTTCCATAGCGGTGCTTAATCTGAGAAAAGGTGAATACACAAAATATACATCGCATGAACCGGGTGCATACTGGGATGCACCCCGCGACGATTTCTGGATGACAGATGAGTATGGCTATGTGAAAGACAATGGATTTGGTAATCCAGTCACGGATAAGGTCAGGATACTTTTCATCGTCAGTTCATCGGATGATGCAGCAAAGCTGAAAAATGCATTGGAAGAAGTCAATGCGATGTGCAAGCCGCAACAGGCCGAAACACACTAATCCACAAGGATCAGAGTTATCGGGAGGTGCTTCAGTCATGTATTCCAAACAATGCCGGCTAAAGGATAATCAGGGACATGCCTGCCGTTGCTGAACCTTGGCTTGATCCCGATGGTTGTTCATCTATATGGCTTAACGTGATCCCATGAATCTGGATGCGCGCACCCTGCTGTTTTCACTGATCCTGACGTATGGCTTGTCGGTGCTGAGCATGTTCGTGGCCTCTTCAGGCCGGGACCGCAACAGGGCGCCGGACGGTATGGGTAAATGGGCGGGTGCGATGTTGCTGGAAACATCAGCATGGGCCCTGATTGCCGCGCGTGACGTTATTCCGGATCTGTTTTCGATCATGGTTGCCAATGGATTCATGGCCGCTGCGCATGCCTTGATGTTGGCCGCTGTTTACGAATTCCAGCAGCGCCGCATGCCACGCTGGCAGTATCTGGTGCCGGTTGTGCTGACACTGCTGATGGCAGCAATTCTTGTGGACGACATACGAGGCCGCTTCATCTGGGGCAGCCTCATCTTCGGTTTCCAGATGATGCTGATTTCGCGCGCACTGCTATCCGACCAGAAAACCCGCGACGGGCAGGCATGGCGGTTGGTGTTCGGCGGGATCGCCATGGTCATGCTGGTGTTGGCGATGCGCGCCATCACCGCGCTATCCGGTCACAGTGAGCTGGCACAGCTCCACAACAACCTGGTGATGATCCATCCGGTTCAGTTCATAACTTATATCGCCGTGATGGCGACCGCGTTGCTCGGTTCGATCGGTTTCGTGCTCATGGTCAAGGAGCGTGCTGATCGGGAAATCATGCATCTGGCCATGACCGACAGCCTCACCCAGATTCCCAACCGGCGCGCACTGATGGATTATGCCGAGCATGTCATGGCGCGGCGTAATGGTTTGCCATTGGCATTGCTGATGATAGACGTGGATAATTTCAAAATCATCAATGATACCCATGGTCACCAGACCGGAGACGAAGTGCTGTGCAAACTTGCCAAGCTGCTTGTGGGACGGCTGCGCGGACATGATCTGCTCGGGCGTTACGGCGGCGAAGAATTTTGCGTGGTTGCTCCGGATACCGACACCAGGGGCGCGCTGGTGCTGGCCGAGTCGTTGCGGAATATCATCTCCGCCACGTTGTTTGCCACCGAAAAAGGAGAGCTCGTTATCTCGGTGAGCATCGGCATTGCGCGCTGCCCGGTAGAGGCCACGCGCCAGCTGAAAGAAGTTTTGGCAGAAGCCGACGCCGCACTTTATGATGCCAAACAGACCGGCCGCAACAAGGTGGTCTGCTTCGGTATCGGGAACAATTAAAGGGGTCCGGCTCGAAGCGGTTTCAGGAGGCCACGATGGAAATGAAGAAGATCAATGCGGGGAGGTTGCGCGCCATAGGCTACGATGCGCGCATCCGGGTGCTGCAGGTCCAGCTCGACGATGGCAGCACGCTGCAGTATGGTGGCGTCGGCGAGGATACCTGGCGCCGTTTCAGCAGCTCGGGCGCGGCCTGGAGTTTTTACCGCGACAACATCGAGGAAGAATTTACCGCGACACGTGTTTCCGGAAACACCGCCGCTGTCAGGAATCCGCTCGACGAGTTGTTTGGCAAACCCTGAGAATATTCGGTGACAGATTGTGCTTTGTGATTGAAAGGTGGAGCCATGAAACAATTACTCATTATTTCCTGTAGTGTGCGCAGGGAGCGCCGTTCCCATGGCGTTGCGCTTTATCTGACCGATTTCGTGCAACGCAAGGGAATTGCCAGCGTCGCATTGTTCGATCTCAAGGCAGCGAACTTCCCGGTGTTCGAGGAACGTTTGCAATATCTGCCCGACCCGCCGGCAATGGCGGTGGAGTTCGGTCAGTCAGTGCAGCGCGCCGATGCGGTGATTCTGGTCAGTCCGGAATACAACTTTAGCGTGCCTGCCGCAACCAAGAATGCCGTCGATTTTCTGGTGCAGGAATGGGCCAATAAACAGGTCGGCATCGCCGCCGTATCGGCGGGCGCTTTCGGCGCGCGCAGCATGTGGGGTGAACTGAGCAAGATACTGCTTGCCGTGGGTGCCCGGCCCGCGAACGCGGGATATTTCGTTCCCTCGGTGCAGAATTTTTATTCCGATAAAGGCCTGATCGCTCCGGACAGCAAACCGTTCGATGAACGGGCACACAAGTTCATTGAAAGTGTTCTGAATCTGGCCAATTGACAGGGTGCGGCAAAGAGCGATCGAAGTAATCTGGAGCACGACTCATTTCCCGAAGGAAACAAGTCGTGCTCCACTATAGCGGGTCGTTACTTGATCGACTTTTCCATTTCGCTGGTCAGGCTTTTATCGATCAGCATGATCTCGATGCGGCGGTTCTTTTTGCGTCCTTCCACGGTGTCGTTCGGCGCCACGGGATCGTATTCAGCCCTGCCTGACGGCACCATGCGTTCGGGAGGTATGCCGACTTCCTGAAGAAAGCGAACCACGTTGGTCGCCCGCGCGACCGAGAGTTCCCAGTTGGTCGGAAACGTCCCCTGCAGGGATTTGGCGACCGGAATATTGTCGGTATGGCCCACGACACGGATGACTTTGTTCTCATATCCTTTCAGCGCATCGCCGACCTTTTGCAGCACTTCCTTGCCGCCCGGCTTTAGCGTCGCCTTGCCTGAGTCAAAGAATATCTGTTCCGCCAGGTCCACGGCCAGCATGTCCTTGTACTGGCGTACCTGGAGCTGGCCCTTTTCGACTTCCTTGGACAGACCTTGCACCAATGCATCATACTGTTGTTGCCGCTGCTGGCTGGCTGCGAGCAGGGCAGCCTTCTGCGCTTCCAGAGAACCGACCTGCTGCTGCATGGCCAGATTCTGTTGCTTTAATGTGGCGTTGTCCTGATCCGCCGCGGTCTTCTGTTGTGCAAGGGCTTCATTCTGCTGCTGCAGGGTCTTGATCTCGTCATTTTTTCCGGCTTGCATCTTTTCAAATGCACCGGTGCTGACGCAAGCGCTCGTGATGAATGCCACGGCGAGAACAGCGATACCGGTTTGGATTTTTCTATTCATGTTTATTTCCTCTTTGTGATCTTGCGCCAGATTATCATGGATTGAGTCATTGCATAGCGAACGGGGTCAATCCAAGCCTATCTTTTAGATAGCGTAATAATATTCTATAACGTTTGTGGCGCATGAAAAGATGCCATGGGAATGCTATTTTGCCAGTGCATTGGCGATATCGCGCTTGTGCTCTTCTTCCTGAATCAGGATATCCTCCAGTACGCGCCGCAAACCATATTCCTTAAGTTCCTCGGCCTGCCCGATACGTTCTTTGTAGCGGGTGATGGCATTATCTTCGCCCCACAGATCCTGTGTGAGCATCTGCACACTGTTCGCCGAAATCTCGCGCTTCTCCACATCCACAGTGGGTATTCCGCCGAGAAAATCGATCTGCTCGGATATCATGACGGCATGCTGCATTTCTTCCTGGGCGTGGATCAACAGTTCTTTTTGAATGGAATCGTATTGCGCCCCATCGATCGCAGCTGCGTGCTGCACATACTGGATAGCCGCCGCGTATTCCCATTCCAGATCCTTGTTGAGTTCCGACAGCAGCTTTTTCACGGTGATTTTCATTTTTCATTTCCTATCATTGCAGGAAACGAATCATCGGATACGGTCGATTTGACGGTCTGTGCGCTTCCGCACATTGTCTCGCGCCAGCAAGATCATTTGGATTAAGCGGGTAATTCTGGGCGCAGATGGATAGGCTAATCTATTCGCGCTCTTTTCCATGCTGCTGTTCGGCATGCTTTGGTATTTCAAGACTGATCACTCGGACGCCATGACACCAATGCTGATTGTCACCATGTTGTCCGTGCTTTGCGTTGTCACTCCGGGCGATGTCGCAAAACACCTGTGCCATGCGCCAGCCAAAGTGTTCGCGACTTCCTTGCAATCTGCATCCCGTTTCAATAGCCGTGGCGGCCTTGCGATTGCCGGAAGACGGCACGAACTGGACGGGCTTGATAGTCGGTGCGAGGCAGCGTTTGTACTGCCATCCCGGCACGCTGTGGTTGTTGTTGATGGGCTTGTGATTCGGTCAAGAGGGCCAAGCCCGCGGTACGCGGGATGACCATAAGCGCCAGGGTGGCACTACGCAGTTTCGGTGATGACATCAAGGACACGGTATCCCGCCTCATGCAGCATCTTGACCTCTTTCATGAAGAATAATTTTGGCCGGATCGTCTGCACGACCAATACACCAAACAGTCGCATCTCTTTAATGAGCGGTATGCCCAGATAGCTCTGGTATTTTTCTTCCCCCGAACCCTGGATATGGAAATAGCTGGGGTGGGCGGATGGATTTTTTACCGATAAAGAACGGCGCGTTCTTGCCACGACGCCGGTCAACCCTTGCTTGATCGACATGCGTGCACCGATGACGGATTGACTTAATCCGTTGGTGCCAACCAGTTCCAGTTGATCCCCACTGGGGTTCAGCGTGTACAAACTGCATACATCAACACCAAGTTCATCTCCGAGTGCTTTTACAATCGAATTGAGGTAGTAAGATTCTGAGCGCATAATTTTCCAGTGGTTGTTATCGAGCCAGATACAATTCAGCACATACTGTGCCATAAAATATTTATGGATATTTTTTATGTTCGAAAAGGGCCTCCCTGCCTCACAAAATTGCGTTCCAAGATGGGAAAGAGGTGGGAAAACTTTAGTCGGAAGTGGCAGCCGCTTGCCCCATTCTGGTGTGGAACCTGTTTGGCGGGATTTACCAAATGCACTTTTATAGGGCAGGCCATAGGACTTACGGGGAAATATTTGCGGGCTGCTTGCGTATATGGAAGCAGCAATTCTTTCGAATACTCTGGCGGATCATTGGGCGGACGAGACACATGATGCGACTCGATAAGGCGTTAAGCGCCTGGGGAACACCGGATTTCAGGGACATCCTTAAACAGGAGATCGTGCTTCTGGGTGCAGACCACTTGCCGCTTCAACAGGGATTATCCAACGGTAATTATGTGACTGCGGCGCCGATAGATGTGATGATCAATAGTGTTGCCGAGATGGAAAAAGTTATCCGCATCAAGGCCGGGATTTTTTATCAGGGCGTGATGGGCGGTTGCAGTTGCGAGGACGATCCTACTCCGGTCAGCGCAAGCAACGAGTACTGCGAAGTGCAGCTGGATATTGACAAGACAACCGCAGTTGTCGAAGTTGTACTGGTAACGTAGCGCCGAACGGCTGTTGCAAATATCTCGCGTAAGGTCAAATGGCCTTCAATGCCGCCAGTGCCGCCTCGTAATTAGGTTCATTCTTGATGTCGCTGACCAGCTCGGTATAACGCACCGCATTCTTGCTGTCCAGCACGATCACCGCGCGCGCAGTGAGTCCGGCCAGTTTGCCGTCCGCAATCTTTACGCCATAGTCGCGCATGAACTCGCGGCCGCGCATCGTGGAAAGGTTGACCACGTTGTCGAGTCCTTCACTGCTGCAGAAGCGTGCCATCGCGAAAGGCAGGTCGGCGGAGATGTTGATCACGACGGTGTTGTCCAGCCCCGAGGCTTCCTTGTTGAAGCGGCGGGCGGAGGCTTGGCAGGTCGGCGTATCCAGGCTGGGCACGATGTTCAGTACTTTGCGTTTATTGGCGAAGCTGTCCAGCGTGGTGTCCCGCAAGTCTTTGTCCACCAATGAGAATGGAATTGCGGTGGTACCCACCTGCGGAAATTGGCCATACAGTCTTACCGGTGTTCCTGCCAGTGCGGTGGTGGTGTTTGATTTGGTGTCTTTGCTCATGCTGTTCTCCTTTGGTTAGTAAGGAAGGGCGCAATGAACCTGCGCTATCCATTTACGTTAAACAACAAAAGTCCCCAACTGCTTTTACTTTGCCGTGAGCCGCCACAGCGTGGTGAGCTCTGCTGCACGGGCCGTGTGCAGCGGGTCGCCGGTATCGGCGATGCGGGGATGATGCGGCTTCACGTCTATTTTACTCTTGACCTTTAAACCTGCCACATCAATAAAATCCAGCAGTTCATCTCTCGTGCGCAGACCCAGGTGTTCGGCCAGATCGGAAAGGATCAGCCAGCCTTCGCCGCCGCTCTCGAGATGTGCAGCCAATCCGTTGAGGAATCCCCGCAACATGCGGCTTTCCGGATCGAACACCGCGTGTTCGAGCGGCGAACTTGGCCGTGCCGGAACCCAGGGCGGATTGCACACGATCAGTGCGGCACGCCCTTCCGGAAAGAGATCGGCTTGCACGACTTCGACTTGTGCGGCGAGGCCGAGTCGCGCCAGGTTCGCGCGCGCACAGGACAGTGCGCGCGGGTCCTGATCGGTGGCGACGATATGCCTGATGCCGCGTCGCGCCAGCACGGCGGCCAGCACGCCGGTGCCCGTGCCGATATCGAATGCGACAGATTGGGTGGCGATGAGTGCCGGCAACGGGGCTTCATGCACCAGCCCGATGTATTCACTGCGTATCGGCGCAAAAACGCCGTAGTGCGGATGGATGCGCGCGCCCAGTACGGGAATCTCCACACCATTCTTGCGCCATTCGTATGCGCCGATGATTCCCTGCAATCCGCGCAATGATGCGATGTAGGGTTCGTTGGCTGCACCGTAAGCTTCCAGGCAAGCCTGCTGCACATCGGGTGCACGGCGCAAGGGAATGCTGTGGTCTGCATTGAACGGTATCAGCAACAGGCCCAAGGTACGGGCGCGCTGTGATTGGGCCAGCCGATGCAGGTGAAACGCTTCAGCGGGCGAGGCGGGTATTTTTTTGCTTTTGCGTGCTTTGGGCTTTTCATTTGCGCGCCGCGTCATCGCCTGCAGCAATTGGCGCGCGTTCTGGAAATCACCGCGCCACAAAAGTGCGGTTCCTTCACAGGCCAAGCGGTAGGCGGCATCGGCGGTCGTGCGATCGTCGGCGATCACCACGCGTTTGGGTGGTGGTGTACCGCTTTCCGAGTGCCAGCGCGCGGATTTTTCTTCGCCGGCTTCATTCCAGTGAATGACAGGATGGCTAATGACGAAAGGTTTGTTCATCCATACGCCAGCCAGGAAGGGGCAGCGTCCGTCCAGAATTTCCGGCGCAGATAATATTGTCACACAACGTTATCGGACGGGAATGCACCTCAAAGGTAAAAACGAACTTCAAAATCCGCCACGGTGGAACTCATGCCGACGCATACAACATGGTTTGATACCGGGCCGCTGATTGTGCGCGGCGGTTCGAGCGAGACTTTGAGGCCGCGAGCGCTGAGCTTGGAACAGCCGTTGCCGGTGATGACGTTCAATACTTCGCCGGCGGCGTCCAATACCAATTCATTCACCACGGGACATTTGATTTTCAGGAAATGCTCGCAGAGTATCCGCAGCAGGTTCTCCGGCAACGCCAGTGCATAGTCGAACGGCTGGTCGCCGCTGATCCGTTGCGCGAAGGTGTAGCGGAATTTTGTTTCGGCGCTGCTGACAGAGGTTATCTTGACCTGCTCTTTGGCCACGCGCAACAATATCTTCAACGTCATGTCGAGGAAATCCTCGATCATTTCGTGCTGCGATAGCGAGCCCAGGTCTACCTTGACCAATTCGGCATTTCGTTCCTGTTCCTGCTTGAACAGGACAAGCTCGGGTTCGAATTTCTCGCGGCTGATGTGTCCCTGCTGGATTAATATCTCGCCGATAAAGACCCGTTTTTCCTTTTGCACGCGCAGCAATTCATCGAGTTGTTTTGCATTCAGCAGATTTTTCTCCAGTGCGATCTCGCCGAACCGTTTGTCGCTGCGTTGCTGTTCGAGATTGATGGAATCCGCCTGCGCCCGGCTGAGCAGACCCTGAGCAACCGCCAATTGGCCCAATGTAAGGTTGACGTGCTGCTGCTGTTCGGTTGCCGCGAGCAAGGCTTCGCGAGTGATTAAACCCTTTTCAAGCAGGAACTGACCGATGAATTTTGCCGACATATTGTTCTCCTACAATGAGCTGACAGTGGTGCGCAGAACTTTCAACAGCGCTTCTTGTTCTATCGGTTTCTGCAAAAAATTCCTTGCCCCAGCCTTGAGTGCTTCCTGCACCGCATCATCGGTGCCCATGGAGCTGGCCATGATCACCACGGCATTTTTATTTAACACCATGATGTGTTCAAGTGTCTCGACTCCGCTCATGCCGGGCATGACGATCTCCAGCAGTACCAGGTCGGGAGCAGTATCCCTGAAAGCTTTCAGCGCTTCCTCGCCATTCTTGGCTTGCGCGGCCACATCGAATTCGGAGTCCTGCAAGGAAGCAGTGATAAGCATGCGCATCGCTGCTGAATCATCCACGACTAGAACCTTATATTTCTTGGACATGAACCATACCCTCCGTTGTTAAATTTCGACTGCAATCAAATTTCGAACAGACTCGCTGCAAGTATTGGCCCGGACAAGAATGTCAGCGCGGTTCAGGCCTTGATGAGAAGTGTATCCGATTTTTGTTTATTGTGAATATTTTTGCGCAGCGATCACTACAGGGTGGTGGATTATGTATCCAGGTGCAATCCGGGATATCGTTAATCATGAGCTGCCGCAGGTTTGACCCTCGTTGTGTGGCGCGTCGAATATAGCAGGCAGGCCGCTGTGAAACCCAGATATACGATATAACTTGCCAGATAAAGCAGCGCAGTCCGTTCCAGTGTCATGCCATCGGCGAACAGCCACAGCAGCAGCACAAACAGCGGAAGCGACAATATCTCCCCGGCTATGATCAGCAGCGTGCGGTGTGCGGCGAACAAACCGAACAGAAATACCCACGCGGCAATGCGTATCCAGCAGCCGAGCATAAACAGTGCGGCGGTTTCATCGCTTACCGAAAAGCGCGCGTCATACAACGTCGCCAGCATGGCGCGCTGGTTGAAAAAAATCAGCAGTAACAGGCATGCTCCAGGAACCAGCACCATCACAGCGGCGCGTGTCAACTCGCTGTTGAATCGCGCCGAGCCGTGGGTGCTGCTGAGACGCGGCAAGAAAATCAGCGACAGCACGCCCGATGCCGTGGCGGTCACCCATTCGGTGGAACGCCACAACGCCTGCAGAAATCCCACATCGCTCCAGGAAAGCGTGGTCGACAACACACCGCGTATCAGCAGCATCGAAACCGGACTCATGATGCCGATCGCCAGCCCGACCGGAACGAACCTGACCAGTTTGCGAAAATATTTTCCATCACCCTCTTGTCCGTCGCCGGCCCGGGATAGCCGCAACAAATAGCGCCAGACGGCGATGCCGATGACGGCCAGCACGATGATCTGGACCCACATCAGTCCGCGCAAGGTAAGGCCGAACCATGCACTGGCCGCCACCAGCAGCCAGACCGCGCTGGTCAGCAGTGCCAGCCAGAACATGCGTTGCTGCTGGTGTTTCCCCAGCCAATAAGCATTGAGTGTGGCGGGGATGATGGCGATGCAGCCGGCCAATGCGGCAATCCAGAACAGATCCGTTGCTATCCTGTTCTGGGTGAGCCAAAGCGCCAGCTCGGGTGAAGCCAGCACCACCATTAGTGCCACAACCAGTGAAGTGCCCAGGCCCAATTTGAGCGTGTCACGCAGCAGCCTGCGTTCGTCGCGTGCTTCGCTCACCTGGGTGATCAGAACTGTCAGTCCCTGCAATACCCCGGTCATAGTGACGGCGCAGACTAACTCCATCGCTGACTGAAGCTGTGCCCAAAGCGCAACCATGGTTGGCCCGCCCGACAAGGCGAGCACCTTGTCGAGCCCCGCCCGCCCGAGCAGATCGATCAGGATGATGGCGAACGCAGCCAGTACGCTTTGGATGGAAGTCAATGCAGCCTCTCTGGTATTCTCGGGATCATGTTTTTACGCCGGGCTGATTGTTGAACGGCAGAAAGGACAAGGCCAGCTTAACGCCGGCCTTGTCCTTTGTCACTTCAGATGCAACTACATTGATTCCATCTTCGGCTTGGGCGGGATATTTTTGACGCCGTGCAGTAACGGCATCGCATCGAAGTATTCCTGACGCGTCACCTTGCCGTCCTTGTTGGCATCTACCTCATCGAAGTACTGGGACAGCATCGGCATCTGTTTTGCCTCTTCGCGATCCAGTCCGCCATCGTGGTTGGTGTCGGCGGCATTGAAGCGCTGGTCAAGGTGTGTCGTGCCGTCGCCATGCATCGCACCGCCGTTGCCAGGCCCTATACCCGGTTTGGCCCCGCCCTGCAATTCTTCCAGCGAGAGCTTGCCATCCTTGTTGGTATCGAGCTCCTTGAAATGTTTGGCATTGAAGGCATTGAATTCCTTCTTGGAGATCACGCCGTCACCGTTGGTATCCAGTTTCTTGAACGTTATTTCATCCATTTCCCCATGATGAGGGATGGGCATGTTCTTGTCGCAGGCCTCGTCTGCGGCGTGTACAAAGTTGGCGGCCAAGGCAAAACAGGAAACGACAGCAAGATAGATAATTGTCTTTTTCATAATTCAATCCTTTCAGAAAACGGGTCGGAAAATCAATGCTGCGTAATTGGGGTTCGTGTGTGACTTTACCACGTTGATAATAACGTGCGAAGCGAAGCAATACAGGGAGGAGGGACAATGCACCTTGCTTAGCTGCCCGTATGGTTCGGCAATTCTCCTGGTGTCCCAAGCCCAGATTCCAAATTTTAAAGACAGGCTGCATGCAGCGAGGTTCCTATCGACAGCAAAGATTTGACTGGCACCAATTGCCACGGCAACCTGCCCGGGTTGACACGACCATTCCCGTCCCGCGATAATCCGGTCATGATTTCAATGCACACAATTGACCTAGTTCCCAGCCATCATGTATGGGTCTGCCCGCGCGCGCTGTGGCGCTTCGCCTATTGTGGTCCGGGAGCCGGCATTTAAGTATTGTTCGCGATAGCAGTTTCCAAAGGCCACAGAAAAATTCTGTGGCCTTTTTGTTTTTTCATCTTTCAGGTTTGGAGAAAGTACATGTCGCTTCCGGCTGCATTTGTGTCGGTCATTATGATCTGGTCTACCACGCCGCTCGCGATCAAGTGGAGCGCGCTGGGTGTCGGGTTCAGTTTTGCCGTGTTCGCGCGCATGGCGATCGGCACTATGCTGAGTATCTTGTTGCTGCTTGTGTTGCGCATCCGTTTTCCATTGCACCGCAAGGCGCAGCACAGTTATCTGGCCAGCGGTTTGAGCATGTTTGGTGCGATGGCGCTGACTTATTGGTCGGCACAATTTGTCAGTTCGGGCATGATCTCGGTGATGTTTGGCTTGTCCCCGCTGCTTACCAGCCTGGGTGCGGCGTTGTGGCTGAAGGAGGAAGCGATCACGCTTAACAAACTGGCGGGCATGTTGCTCGGACTGATGGGTCTGGTATTGGTGTTCCAGGGCGGGCTGGGACTTGGCAACGGTGCTGTGATGGGCCTGGTTGCGTTGCTCATTGCAGTGATGATGCAATCATTCGGACTGGTCTGGATCAAAAAGATCGGTGATGACAGCCCGCCGCTGGCCACGACATTGGGTTCGTTATCGGTAGCGTTGCCGTTGTTTTTAGCTGCATGGTGGATCGCCGATGGACATTGGCCTGCATCCTTACCTGAACGCGCGGTTGCCGCGACTGTGTATCTGGGAATGTTCGGCTCGGTGCTGGGGTTCGCGCTCTATTACTACATGATCAAGCATATGGATACCGGGCGGATCGCACTGATCACGCTGCTTACGCCGGTGATAGCGTTGCTGTTGGGGCACGGATTCAATCACGAGGCGGTGCTGCCGCATGTGTGGTTCGGCACGGTATTTATTTTGCTGGGCTTGGGCATGCACCGTTGGGGTTCGGCGTGGCTGCGCGCGTTTCGGGTGTCTCGAGACTGATGCGGCCCAGTTTCCCGCCGCGGTACTCCGTCAGCAAGATTATCGCTGCCTTTTCCATATCCGGTGCGCCGCCGCGGCCTTTAAGCAGGCAACCGCGTTTTTTCGCGATGGATTCGAGGATTCCCACGCCATCCAATCCTTGCTCGGCAAGATCGTAGCGCGCCGCGAGCAGGCCGGGATAGTATGCGAGCAGCGTGGCGGCAAGATACTCGGCGACCTCCTCGTCGATGGTGGCATTGCGTCCGATTGCATGGATCGTGGCGAGCTTGAGGCCGTCGTCCGGGTTTTCGATCTTCGGCCACAGCAGGCCGGGTGAATCGGTGAGTGTCATGTGGTCGTTGATGTTGTGGCTCTGCTGTGATTTGGTGACAGCTGGTTCATCTCCTACATTTGCGACGCGGCGTTTCAACAGCATGTTCATCAGCGTGGATTTACCGACGTTGGGGATGCCCATGATCATCATGCGCAAAGGCTTGTGGGTGCTGTTGCGGTGCGGCGCAAGCGGCTGGCACAGGGCCGGCACCCTGGCGGCATCGCCCGCGTTTTTGCAGCTTAACGCGACTGCCCTGACGCCTGCCTGTTTGTTATAGAAATTCAGCCAGGCTTTGGTGACTTCGGGATCGGCGAGATCGGCTTTGTTGAGGATTTTCAGGCAAGGACGCTGGCGGTGCAGGCGCAGCTCGGTGATCATCGGATTGCAGCTCGCTCCCGGCAGGCGCGCATCCAGTACTTCGATGACGACATCGATGAATTCCATCGTCTCGGCTGCTTTTCTGCGCGCCGAGGTCATATGACCCGGAAACCACTGTATGGACATTTGCTGGAGACAATCTGGTTAAAAACGGATTTTACCCTGTGCCGTTTGCCAAATCACGTTTGACAGGAATTAATTACGGACAGGTGACCTTTTGCAACCGGGGAATAGCGACTACAATATATTCGAAATCGCACGCGCAAAACCAGGCACACAACCCCAGGAAAATTTTCCCGGCTGAACAAATCAGGAGATGCCCATGCTTCCATTGTCCAGAATCACTGCTACGTTTTCCATTTTGTCGTTGATGTTCAGCTTGGCGGTTGTTGCCCAGGAAGAAGGAAAGGATGATGCGACCAGTCCGATGCGCCTGAGCTATGCCGAAGGAGATGTTTCCTTCTGGCGCTATGGCGCGGAAGATTGGGTGCAAGCACAGTTGAACACTCCCTTGGCTGCCAGCGATTCGCTCTATGTCGGCAAGGGTGGTGACCTCGAACTCGAAATGGGCAGCCGTGCTTTCGTCCGGGCTGACGATGACACTCAACTGACCCTCGTCAACAATACCCCCGATTTCACCCAGTTCAAAATCACTTCCGGTCGTGCGAGCTTCGATTTGCGCACGCTCCCCACTGGCTATTCCGTGGAACTGGATACCCCCAATGCGGTATTCACGATTGACCGCGTGGGATATTACCGGGTAGACGTGGATGGAGATGTGCATTTCATCACTCGCCGCGGTGGCCGCGCCACCATGGTGCCAGCCGGTGCACAAGCCATGAGCATCCATCCTTCCGAGGAAATTGTGGTGCAGGGTACTGTTGTAGCAGAGGCGGAGACCTATGTGGCACCTGAACTTGACTCGTGGGACCGATGGAATTACGAGCGTACGGACAGCCTGCTCGATACCGTCAGCGAGCGTTATCTTCCCAATGGAGTCGCCGGGGCCTCCGACCTGGACCACTATGGCAGCTGGCGTGACACACCGGATTACGGTCCGATCTGGGTACCCGATTCGGTTCCGCCTGACTGGGCACCTTATAGTGCCGGTAGCTGGAGTTGGGATCCGTACTATCAGTGGACCTGGATCGACGACCAGCCATGGGGGTGGGCGCCATTTCATTATGGCCGCTGGGTTAATCTGAGAGGTTATTGGGCGTGGGCGCCGGGACCGGTGATGAGACATCCGGTCTATTCACCTGCGCTGGTGGCGTTCTTCAATGTGGGCCCGAATGTTTCCATGGGTATCGGCAGTGGGGGAATGGGCTGGGTAGCACTCAGCTGGGGCGAGCCTGTGATGCCATGGTGGGGGCGTCCCGGTTTTGTCGGTAGACCCTATTGGGGCGGCTGGGGCGGCCCGCATGTCGTGAATAATGTGGTCGTCCATAACAACAACGTGAATGTGACCAACATCACCTATAACAACACTCACGTGAATAACGCCGTCAGCGCCACGACCCATGAACATTTCGGCAACGGCCACGTGCATGAAGCATCTGTACCTGTGACGCAAAACCAGAATCTGCAACATCTCCATGGCGTTCTGCCGGTAAAACCCGGACCGGCAAGTCTGGTAGGCGGTGCGCATGGCGGAACACGCCCGCCTGAAAGTATGCTGGCACGACCTGTCGTCGCTACGCGCCCACCACAAGAATCCAGGCTGCCGTGGCGTACGGAAGTGGCCAAGCCCGAGAACAAGGTCATACAGGAGCGGCGCTTTGTACTGGTGCCCAAGCAGGCGGCCACCGATTTGCCACGCCCGGAATTTGGTGCGCAGACCGGAGCGGAGCGCTCTCGTCCGGCACTGCCGCCACGATTCGGCGATATGCGTCGTGAAGCTGTTCCCGGTAGCGCGATTCAGGAACATGCAGAGCCTACTGGCCGGGCTGAAGTTGAACCCAAGATAATGCGCCCCGAGGCCCCCGAAATTGCCATACCGCCACGCGTGACACATGAGGTTGCTCCGCAACCGCAACACGCAATTCAGGAACGTGTGCGCGCAGAATCTGGCAAAAGCCCGGCAGCACCGGTCATGCCGCGCGCGGCTCCTGCGGAAACCCGTCAACAAGAACGCGCAGACCTGCCCGGCAAACCGGCCAATCGTGTATTCAGCAATGAAGAAAATAATAGCGAAAAAAACGAGCGGCGCTCGCGACAGAGGCCTGAAGACAGATAAATAATTGCGGCGGAGTGGATCACCCCGCCGCTGTCAACAATGCCAGTTGTGTCGTGTCGAGATAACACCACTTACCCTCGGGCAAATCGAGCGCGTCGAGTTTCAATCCGCCTATCTGTGAACGACATAACGCAACGCAATGGTTCCCGGCGGCAGCCAGCATGCGCTTGACTTGATGATACTTGCCCTGCTCCAGCACGAGCTCCAGTTGGTGCGAAGCCAGCATGCGGCAGGTCACTGCTGCCAATGACCCAGGTTCATCGTGCAGCTTCACCCCGGCCAGCAGCAGCTCGACCAGTTCCGGCGTAACCGGGTCATGCGTGGTGGCGGCATATATTTTCGGGACATGTTGCTTGGGTGAAGATTGCCGGTGTATGAACGGTCCGTCATCTGACATCAGCAGCAACCCGGTGGTGTCGTGATCAAGCCGGCCTACCGGTTGCACGTCGCGCCGGGTGAATTGCTCCGGCAGCAGGGTGAGTACACCGGGATGATGGCTGGCTTTTCTGGAGCACTCGAAGTTGGCCGGTTTGTTCAGTGCGATGTATACATGCTCACGGTACGTCCACTCTGTTCCGAATATTTTGAATGCCAGTCCGCCAGTCTCAATAGCGGCGCGACTATCGGTAACGGTCTTTCCGGCGATGCTCACTTCTCCATCGGCGATTAACTGAGCGCACCACTTGCGTGTGCCAAATCCCTGCGACTGCAGGATACGTTCCAAAGTCGCTTTTCTCATGGCCGGACTTTAGCAGCAGCAACAAATTTGCCGTCTACATAGAACCATTGTCCATGCTCGCGTACGAACCGGCTGACTTCATGTAGCTGCCCGGCACGGCCACCGGTTTTGTAGCGCGCGAGGAATTCTACCGTGGCGCGGTCTGCGGATTCCGAAAGGTATTGTTTGATTGCGAGGCCAAGCCACTTGGTGTTGTCAGTCGTGAGGTGCAGCGTGGCAGGGCGTGTGTCAGTGTGCCAAGTGGCGAGCAGATAGACTGCATGTTTCAGCACGTAGGCGCTGTAGCGTGAGCGCATCATGGCTGCGGCATCCGGTGCCGATGCACCGTTGTGATAGGGGCCGCAGCAAGTTGCATAGTCAGCTGTACCGCAGGGGCAGGGCAATAGTTTTTCTGTCATCCCTGAGGCAGATCAAGCATTATTTTTCCGGAGTAACCAAAATAGTACGCAAGTAGGCCACGACATCGTCAATCTGCTGCTCGGATAAGGTATCAAGACGTGCCGCCCTGCAATATTGTCGGCTCAATCTCTAGCATGCCGGCATTGCTGGTCATCATGATGTGGCCTTCCTGTATCGTGCATTGCAGTTGCATCGTGCGGTTGGACAGTGCGGCGAGGTCCAGCGTGGTTGCACTGGCCAGCTTGAGCACCGTGAGGTTATTCAGTCGTTGCAGCTTGTCGCGATTCTCGTTCCACCAGATGTCGGCGGCACGACCGTAACTGATCACCACAACTTGCTTGGCGCGTCCGCTTGCCTTGCGGATGACGCGCTCGTCGGGTAGCCCCACTTCGATCCAGCGTTCGATCGCGCCAGTCAGGTCTTTGTGCCACAGGTCGGGTTCTTCATCGCTGCTCAGGCCTTTGGCAAAGGTCAGTGCCTCGTCCGCGTATAGCGCGAAGGCGAACAGGCGCACCATCATGCGCTCATCGGTTTCGGACGGATGCCGCGCCAGTGTCAGCGCGTGCTCAGCAAAATAATGGCGATCCATGTCGGCTATCTGGAGTGCGGCTTTGAAGACGGTTGCTTTAATGGCCATAGGGTGTCGTTCTGATCGGGTAATTTTCAGCCGTGCATTCTAGCCCGAATGCATGGCGAAAGCCGTTGCCGCGATGCGTCTCGTCTTGGTCTTTACCGGACTTGTGAAACAATCGGGCTTACAAAGTGTCCGAATCTGGCCGGATAGCATTACGCCGCCGTTCCGACTATAATCCGCACCAATTTTAGAACTCACAGTTCGATATACACTGAAGATGCAGCTATTCACCTTTGGTATCAACCATCAAACCGCGCCGCTTGCCGTGCGCGAGCAGGTCGCGTTCAATGCGGACGGCATGGAGAATGCCCTGCGCGATCTGGTGGAAAACGGTGCGGCAAAAGAGGCAGCGATCCTGTCTACCTGTAACCGCATGGAACTGTATTGCAATGCCGCGCAACCAGACCACGCTATCGACTGGCTGGCGCAATATCATCAGATGTCGCGCAAGGACATCGAGCCTTATCTTTATACACTACCGCGCGAGCAGGCGGTGAAGCACTCCTTCCGTGTTGCAAGCGGCCTTGATTCCATGGTGCTGGGCGAGCCACAAATCTTAGGACAGATGAAACAGGCAGTGCGCCAAGCCGAACAGGCCGGTACCTTGGGTTTTTTGCTGCACAAGTTATTCCAGCGCACCTTCTCTGTAGCCAAAGACGTACGTACCCAGACCGAGATCGGCGCGAATCTGGTCTCCATGGCTGCCGCTGCGGTCAGGCTGGCCGAGCGCATTTTCCCGAGCATCTCCGAGCAGCGCGTGCTGTTCATCGGCGCCGGCGAGATGATAGAACTCAACGCGGTGCATTTCGCGGCGCGTTCGCCCAAGCACATCACCGTCGCCAACCGCACGCTGGAACGCGCGCAAACACTGGCGCGGCGCATCAATGGTACGGCAATCACACTGACCGATCTGCCGGAGCAACTGGCGCTGCATGACATCATCATCACCTGTACCGCCAGCCAGCTGCCCATCCTGGGCAAGGGTATGGTGGAAAGCGCGCTCAAGGCGCGCAAGCACCGTCCGTTGTTCATCGTGGACCTGGCCGTGCCGCGCGATGTGGAAGCGGAAGTCGCCGAGTTGAGCGATGTGTTCCTGTACAGTGTGGACGACATCGCCGAAGTGGTGAAAGACGGCCTGGATGCGCGCCAGGGTGCGGTCAAGGAAGCCGAGGTCATCATCGATTCCAGCGTGTCCGATTTTCTCCACTGGATGGAGTCGCGCGAAGCGGTGCCGACGATACGCGCGTTGCGCGACCATGCCGAGCGCAACCGCCGCCATGAAATGGAAAAAGCGCTGAAACTGCTGGCCAAAGGCGAGAATCCCGAGAAGGTACTGGAAGCCATGAGCAGCAGTCTCACCAACAAGTTTTTGCATGCACCTACCCATGCGCTGAATCAAGTGCAAAGCGATGACCGCGAAGCTTTCCTCAACGTGATCCATCGCCTGTATCACCTCCACTCCGAAGAGTAATTTTCTAGCCGAATGAACCCCAGCATTAGCGCCAAGCTCGCTCAGTTGAGCGAGCGTTTGCTCGAAGTCAATCAACTGCTGAGTACCGAAGAAGCCACCAAAAGCATGGATACGTTCCGCAAGCTGAACCGCGAGCGTGCCGAGCTGGAGCCGGTGGTGGAGTTGTATCACGCCTATCAGGCATGCCTGGAGGACATTGGTGCGGCACAGGGAATGGCGAGCGATCCGGAGATGCGCGAATTTGCTGACGCCGAAATAAAACAGGGCGAGGCCAGACTGGCACAACTCGACAGCGAATTGCAGAAGCAGTTGCTGCCCAAGGACCCCAACGACGAGCGCAGCGTGTTCCTGGAAATACGCGCCGGGACCGGTGGCGACGAGGCCGCGATATTCGCCGGCGACCTGTTCCGCATGTATTCGCGTTTCGCCGAACGCAAACGCTGGCAGGTGGAAGTGATTTCGGAAAGCCCGGGTGAAATGGGCGGCTACAAGGAAATCATCGCGCGCATCGTCGGGCAGGGCGCGTACTCTGTGCTGAAATTTGAATCGGGTGCGCATCGTGTGCAGCGTGTGCCGGCCACAGAGACGCAGGGCCGCGTGCACACCTCGGCATGTACCGTGGCAATCATGCCGGAAGTGGACGAGGTCGATGACGTGGTGCTGAACCCGGCCGACCTGCGCATCGACACGTTCCGCGCTTCCGGCGCGGGCGGACAGCACATCAACAAGACCGATTCGGCGGTGCGCATCACCCACCTGCCGACCGGCGTGGTGGTGGAGTGCCAGGACGGGCGTTCACAACACCAGAACAAGGCCCAGGCGATGCGCGTGCTGGCCGCGCGCATCAAGGATGCACAGGTGCGCGAGCAGAACGCCAAGACCGCGGCAGAGCGCAAGAGTTTGGTGGGCAGCGGCGACCGTTCGGAGCGCATCCGTACTTACAATTACCCGCAGGGCCGCGTCACTGACCATCGCATCAATCTCACGCTGTACAAGATGGATGCGATCATGGACGGCGACATCAACGAGCTGACCGGCGCGCTGATGGCCGAGCATCAGGCCGAACAACTTGCCGCGATGGCGGAAGATGTCCTCAGTTAACATCCGGGCGATACTGCAACACCATAGCAAGCAGCTGGAAGTTGCGCTGAACCTGGATTCCAGCAGTGCGCGTATCGAGGTGCAATGCCTGTTGCAGGCCGTGCTGCAGGTGAATCGCGCCTGGTTGTTCACCCATCCGGAGCAATCGCTCGACGCAGATCAGCATGCCCGATACATGACATTGTTTGAGCGGCGCTTGCGCGGTGAGCCTATCGCCTATCTGCTGGGTGAGCGTGAGTTTTACGGCTTGGTTTTTAAAGTATCACCGGCCACGCTGATTCCGCGCCCCGAAACTGAATTGCTGGTCGAACTGGCATTACAGCGTATTCCACAGCAAGGTGCATTTCGCGTGCTGGATCTGGGGACAGGCAGCGGCGCGATAGCGTTGAGCATCGCTCATGCGCGAACCAGCGCGGAAGTGGTGGCAGTGGATGCGTCAGCTGCCGCACTGGAAGTGGCGCAATTCAATTCACAGCGGCTCGGCCTCGCCAATGTGCGCCTGTTGCAGAGCGACTGGTTCTCGGCGTTGCATGGGGAGCGATTCGATATTATCGTTTCTAACCCGCCCTACATTGCCGCCGGAGATGCACATCTGGAACAGGGTGATGTGCGCTTCGAACCGCGCACTGCGCTGGCTTCCGGCGCGAATGGGCTGGAGGACACTCGCCGCATCATCGCACAGGCAAGAGAGCATCTCAGCACAAATGGCCGGTTGCTGCTCGAGCATGGTTATGATCAGGCGGAGCAGGTGCGCGTGCTGTTGCAGCGAGCCGGATTTACCGGGGTTTTTTCCGCACGTGATCTGGCTGGTATCGAACGGGTAAGCGGCGCTACCCGGTAATAATCGTATCAGCCTTATCCTATTTGCCGGGAAGTGGTGCAGAAGGGTAACAGTCAATGATGCGGAGCGCTGGATGGCTCACTTGGGGGACATGGCGAAGAGGCGGTAACTCGTAAATTGTCTTTCGCTGGTGGATGCGAGGACCTGATTGTATTCCCCGGCATTCAGGCAGAAGCAGGCAATGGGGCAATTGTTTTTCCCCGCCGAATTGAGCAAATAATATTTGACGTTATTGTTCTTGAAGTAGGATTGCATGTCGCAAGTGCGCAGTGTTTTGTTAAGGTACCCGAACGAATTGACCAGGCCATCGCCGTCGATTACCTGCGCGTGGCCGTTCAGCATCCACGCCGGATATCCCGCCCCGTCCAGCGCGTAGATCACGCTTCCCGACGGAACGACCTTTGTTATGTCCGCAAAGAATTTTTTGCTCGCGCGCATATCGTCCAGATTATGGACGGCATAAGCAATAAATAAAGCTGCTCCCAACCCAGCCAGCGACGCCATGGATGCAGAGCTGTATGTTTTGATCCGGTAAGCGCTTTGGGCATAACGATGCTCCGGATTCAATCTGGACCACAGATACAAAAGCGGCAGCAATGTCGGGGCAAAATACCAGTGGCGGGTGAACGACATGAAGGTATGCGCCAGCAAGAATGTGTCGGCGGTGATGATCAGCGCCAGCCACAACCGCCGGCTATCCACGCGCAAATTGGTGTTCGTGCCAATAAAATAAAACAGGCCGATGTTGACGACTGC
>CAIOKY010000105.1 GCA_903858965.1 uncultured Nitrosomonadales bacterium
CCTTTTTCATTTGTCACCAATCCTGATCGAGCATAAAGCTCATGCGAAGTGGACGTGTCTTACCGTCGTCACCACAAAGTAAAAAAGACTGATCAACACAGACCAGTCTTTAATTAACCCCCGCACTGAAACGCTCAATGCGGGGACGTACAGAAATGCCGAAGAAAACTTTATTTGACGATCTTGACGTTTTTCAAGACAGTCTTGTTTTCAATTTCCATTCCGTCGCCTACAGTGCTGTCGGCTGCTTGTGACAAGAAGGCTGCGGCATTCTTTATATCGTCATCGGACAAGTTTCTGGCAATCTTCTGCATCTGCTCCATAGGATCATTTGCACGGGTACCATCACGCCAGTGTGTCAACTGATTGACCAGATATACATATTTCTGTTGGCCAATCTTTGGGTACACTGGATCGGAACCCCGGCCATTAAAGCCGTGGCAGGATTGACAGGCCGAGACCTTGCCTTCTACGCCATAACGAACCAGTATCTGACCCTTGTATGCCTCACCTACCGCTGTCCCGTTGGCCTTCAGGTCTTTGAGGTCGGACAATTCTGGATCCCTAGGAAAACTGTTTTCATAAGCAGCCAAATCGCGCTTGTCCTGAACACTTAATCCTTTTGCGATACCATTCATTTGATCCATCGTCAGATCCTTGCGTTTATCTTCCGCAAAGTTGGTCAATTGCTTGACGATATATACATAACCAATATTGGCAAGTCTCGGGGCGCCCATTGCATCATTGCCCATCGCCTTATCGCCGTGGCATGTAGCGCAAGCCGGGACGTTCGTGTCCGATTTGCCGTTTTCGTAGATATTTTTTCCGTTAGTGACATTTGCCGTTACAGCACCTTCTTCAGCAATACTTGCAGCCGAAAAAACCAGCATGGCGACCGAACTCCAACATACTATCGCCAACTTGGATAAGTTACGCATGTACCCCTCCCCATTCTAAAATTTTTAATTGCCCGTATCTGCATACAGGCTAACGCTAATGCGCCAGTTAATCAGACTATCAAATCAGGAATTTTTCTTCATCAGAAAAAAAGCCAATCCAAATAAAAACCCGAAAATGCCAACATACATCATGAGAACTTCGCTGGTTGTTACGTCTGGTTCAAGCATTTGTGCTCCTCTGTCAACGATGGTTATAAAAAACTTGCGACCTTTGAGAAAGTCTTAATTCAGGACATTGCAAATACTAGCACCAAGAAAACCATGAGGCAAGCAGGTTGTTTGATAACGGTGCAGTGGATAGGTAAGTTCCTCAGTGCATTACTCGGGATATCTGCCGGCATGGAAAGCCTATCAGAACTGCGTTCGGAGCAGGCTTGATGTATCCGGAATATCCGCAATTTGCACCCGATAGAGCGGCATGAGGCGCTGCTCAGCCTGGTTATTCCAGAGTAATACGGTTGGGCATTTTGCCGGAAATTTATATGCATTTTGAATCAATACTCATGGGCGAACTGGCATAATGTGAGGCACTTAAGGAGGCATTATGGGTAGTGCAGTCAATCAACTGGTAGTCGACTTGGAACTGATACGCAGGCTGGATAAAAATGGTCCGCGCTATACTTCTTATCCGACCGCAGACCGGTTCACGGAAACGT
The DNA here is from genome assembly GCA_903858965.1 of uncultured Nitrosomonadales bacterium. GTDB lineage: Bacteria > Pseudomonadota > Gammaproteobacteria > Burkholderiales > Gallionellaceae > Gallionella. The sequence goes on from CAIOKY010000105.1 coordinate 1,616, forward strand.
TCAGCACCGCGACTTACGGCAAGTGGGTGGCCAAACGCGAAAGCGATGGCGTGGCGCGTCCGCTGTCGCTGTATATCCATATTCCGTTTTGCAATACGCTGTGTTTCTATTGCGCCTGCAACAAGGTGATCACCAAGGATCGCACCAAATCCGCCGAATATGTGCGCTACCTGATCAAGGAAATGGCCATGCAGGCGATGCTGCTCGGGCCGGACCAGGTCGTGGAGCAATTGCACTTTGGCGGGGGAACGCCGACATTTCTGAGTGACGAGGAAATAAGGCAGGTCATGACGGCGATCCGCCAGCACTTCAAGCTGGTGGAAGACGGTGAATATTCGATCGAAATCGATCCGCGCAAGGTCAGCGACGCGACGATCGCGTTGCTCGGCGAGGCCGGCTTTAATCGCATCAGCATCGGCGTGCAGGATTTTGACGATGAGGTGCAGCGTGCGGTGAATCGTATCCAGAGCGAAGAAGAAACGTTGCGCGTGATCCATGCGGCGCGAGCCAACGGTTTCAAGTCGGTGAGCATCGATCTGATCTACGGCTTGCCCAAGCAGACGCTGGCAGGATTTGCCACGACGCTGGACAAGATCATCGCTGCTAACCCGGATCGCTTGTCCATCTACAATTATGCGCACATGCCGACCATGTTCAAGCCGCAACGGCGCATACACGAAGCGGATCTGCCGGCGCCGCAAGTGAAGCTGGACATACTCAGCATGGCGGTGGACAAGCTGACCAAGGCGGGTTATGTATATATCGGCATGGACCATTTTGCCAAACCGGAAGACGAACTCGCGGTGGCGCAACGCCAGGGCAGGTTGCATCGCAATTTTCAGGGTTATTCCACGCATTCAGATTGCGACCTGGTCGCGCTTGGTCTGAGCGCCATCGGCAAGATAGGTCCGACCTACAGCCAGAATTTTCGCGAGCTGGAAGACTATTATGCCGCGCTGGATCGGGATGTGCTGCCCGTCATGCGCGGCATGGAGTTGAATGCCGACGATCTGGTGCGCCGCGCCATCATCCAGGCACTGATGTGCCACTTTGAGTTGACCAAGGAAACTTTCAATAACGATTTCCAGATCGACTTCGATCGCTATTTTGCTACCGAGCTAGAAGAATTGCGCGAATACGAACGCGAAGGCCTGTTGGAAATTTCCCCGCAGCAGATCAGCGTGACGCCCAAAGGACGCATGCTGATCCGCAACATCTGCATGGTGTTCGACAAATATCTGCGCACGCGGCAGGAACATGCCACCTATTCCAAGGTGATTTAGAAACGGGAGCCGGAGCAAGACTGGCTCTCGGCAGTTTCGCCTCTCCGTTATAATCTGCCCCTATCCTTTTATGAGGGACATTTCGTGAGGGGCAATCATGAACAAAATCCTTAAATACGGTTTGCTGGGTGCAGGCGCAGTGGTCGCCGTCGCCGTGGCGGGCGCCGCTTACGTGGCGCTAACCTTCAATCCCAACGATTACAAGGCACAGATCATCAAGGCAGTGAAGGACAGCAAGCAGCGCAATCTGCATCTGGACGGCGACATCAGGCTGTCGTTTTTCCCCAGCATCGGCGCGAGTCTGAGCAAGGTATCGCTGTCCGAATATAAAAGCGACAAGGAATTCGCCGCGATCGAATCCGCGCGCGTCTCGGTCGCATTGATGCCCTTGTTGCGCAGGCAGATGGTGGTGGACGAAGTGTCGGTGAGCGGTCTGAGGGCCAATCTGGTCATGCACAAAAATGGCACGACCAACATCGACGACCTGCTGGGGACAACAGAAAAGCAGCCGGGAGAGCCGATATCTGGAGAAGCAAAATCTGCAAATAAGGATCAGGCGCAAGCCAAGACCGCAACGGCGCCTCCAGTCAAATTCGACATCGCATCAGTATCCATAGCAAACACCAGTCTGAGCTATCGCGATGAAGGCAGCGGCGCGCAGTACGCAGTCAAGGATTTGAACCTCAAGACCGGACGCATCGCGATCGGCGTGCCGGGCAAGATCGATCTGTCGGCAGTCATACAGGCCAATCAGCCCAAGCTCGACATCAATACCCAGCTCAAGACCACGCTGACCTTCGATTTGGATAAGCAGAAATATCAGCTGCAGGATTTGCAATTGCAGGTCACTGGTGCGGCTCTGGATATCAACGATCTGAAAATACAAGCCAGTGGCGATGTGAGTGCATATCTGGCCACACAGGAATTTACCGCGAAAAAATTCTCGTTGAATGCGAGCGGTGTGAAGGTCAAGGATAAATTCGAGGTTGCGCTGGATGCACCGTCGCTGAATCTTGCCAAAGATAAATACTCCGGCGACAAGCTGACACTGAATGCCAAGCTGGATGGGGCTCTCGGCAACATCGTCGCTAACCTGACATTGCCGGGTGTGGAAGGCAACGCGCAATCGTTCAAGGTCAGCACGCTGACCCTGGACCTGGATGTGAAGCAGCCCGAGCAGGCTTTCAAAGTGAAGCTCAGTTCGCCGTTGTCGGGCAATATCAAAGCGCAGCAGTTCAATCTAAGTAATCTCAGCGTAGCGGTGAACGCCAGCGGCGACAAGCTGCCGAACAAATCGGTGAGCAGCGAGATGAAGGGCAGCGTGCAGGTGGATACACTCAAACAGAACGTGCAAGCGAATCTTTCCGGTGGTTTATTGCAAAGCCAGATCAAGGCAAAAGTCGGCGTGCAAGGTTTCGCCGAACCGGCGATCAAGTTCGATGTTGATGTAGACCAGTTCGATGCCGATCTCTATCTGCCAAAAAAATCTGCGTCCACTTCCACTGCCGATACATCGGCCGCCTCGACCTCTTCGAAATCAAAAGAGCCGGAACAGCCGCTGGATCTGTCCGCACTGCGCAAGCTCAATCTGGATGGCAGCCTGCGTATAGGCTCGCTGAAAATGATGAACGTGAAAACAACCGAGCTGCGCGTCGATGTGAAGGCGCTCAAGGGCTTGGTGAACATCAATCCCTTGTCCGCGAAACTTTATCAGGGCAGCATGAACGGCAGCCTGAGCCTGAATGCGCAAGCCACTCCCAGCGTCGCGATCATCGAGAATCTCAACGGCATCAATGTCGCACCGCTGGCGAAAGATGCCGCCAATCTCGACATGCTGGAAGGCAAGGGCAATATCGGCGTGAACCTCGCCGCGCATGGCGACACCATAGCCGCGATGAAAAAAGCACTCAACGGCAACTTCTCGCTGAACCTGGCCGATGGCGCGCTCAAGGGCATAGACATCGACAAGAAACTGCGCGCCGCGCAAGCCATGCTTAGTCAGGGTGGCGCGAGCAGCGAAACATCATCTGCCAACAAGGACGAGAAGACCACCTTCAAGGAATTCAAGGCGACCTTCAAGGTGACCAATGGTATTGCGCATAACGATGATCTTTCAATGAGGTCGGAATTGGTGCGCGTCAGCGGGGCAGGCGACATCAACATCGGCAACGACAGTATCGATTACACCGCCAAAGCCTCGATCAGTAAGACACCGGATGGCAAAGGTGGCATCACTGTACCCATGCATATTAGCGGCACTTTCGCCGAGCTGAAGTACAAACTGGATTATGGCGCGGTGGTCAAGGAAGCACTCAAGCAAAAAGTTGACGCCAAAAAAGATGAATTGAAGAACCAGTTGCAGGAACAGCTCAAGGGCAAATTGAAGGGGCTGTTCAAATGAGCGGTCCATATCTGAATCTGCTCATACATGGCATCTGATTTTGCCCAACGCCTGATTGCCTGGCAGTGCACGCACGGCCGCCACGACTTGCCGTGGCAATCTGCGGATGCCTATCGCGTGTGGCTGTCCGAGATCATGTTGCAACAGACACAGGTCGCCACCGTCATCCCGTATTATCAGCGCTTCACCGCATCTTTCCCGACCATCGCCGCACTCGCCGCCGCCACTGAAGAACAGGTGCTCGCGCACTGGAGCGGGCTCGGTTACTACGCGCGCGGGCGCAACCTGCACCGCACCGCGCGTATCATCGCCGAAAAGTATCACGGCGAATTTCCGCGGGAATTCGATGACATTATTGAACTGCCCGGCATCGGTCGTTCCACCGCTGCGGCGATCTGCGCGCTGGCGTATCACGAACGCCGCGCGATACTCGATGGCAACGTCAAGCGCGTTTTGGCACGTTACTGTGGCATCGCGGGCTGGGCAGGCGATAAAAAAGTGGAGACACAATTCTGGCAACAAGCAGAAGCCCTGTTGCCGCAGCACGATATTGCTGCATACATACAGGCGCAGATGGACCTGGGCGCGACGCTGTGCACACGCAGCAAGCCCAAGTGCGGCGAGTGTCCGGTGCGCAGCGATTGTGTTGCATATCAAAGCGGACGAGTGAGCGAGTTGCCCACGTCACGTCCGCGCAAAGCCGTGCCGGAAAGACACGCCATTTTTTTATTGTTGATACATGGCAACGATATCCTGCTGGAGAAGCGTCCCGGCAGCGGCATCTGGGGCGGGTTGTGGTGTCCGCCGCAGTTCGATGACGAGGATGCAGCCAGGGATTGGTTTTTGCGCAACGGCATGAGTGCGAGTGACGGAGTAAGACTGGCGACATTCACGCATACCTTCACGCATTTCAAATTGCACATCACGCCGCTGAAGATACAGCTCGCGCGCAAGCCTGTGCGTGCAGCGCAACCGGGGAGTGTGTGGCTGGATGTGGAGGAGGCGTTGCGGGCGGCGATACCGACACCGGTACGTAGCATACTGAACAAACTTCGCCGGGGGTAGCCCGGCAGCTAGTTACTTTCTTTTGCGTCGCCAAAAGAAAGTAACCCAAGAAAAGGCGACCCCAATCCGCCACCTCTTTGAGGTTCCCTGCGCTACTCGGTAGCCGATGATAGGAAGGAAAAAAATTCAAGTCCTTAAACCACACAAACGCGGATTAAGTATTTTTATTAGTGGGGGCGCACCGCAGTGTTAGGGGTTTTGGTAGCAGGATTGCTTGCCGTGCTAGAACTTGGTTCAGACGTTTGAGGTAACAAGGTATTCGTGTAAATGGTGGCCATGACAGATACGGTAAAACCAACAATGACAACCCATAATATATTCTGCCTAATGCCCTCAAATTGATTGTATGAGGTGGCCTGCTCTCCCCAATGAAAAGATGATTCTGGTCCTGCCCACCTTGAAATCATTGTATTTCGATCTCCGAAGGTCGACATAGACAAGATAAATGCACCTATCCAAATAACAAGTTCGATTGATGAAATTGTATCGGGAGTAGTTTTTACAACTGTCTTTGTCAGCGTATGCAACAAATATGCTAATGCAATATATGAAGGAATCAGTAACCAAGTTGGGATCTCCTTGGCTGTGAATGTTCTAGCTATTTGAGGTTCTATTGCGTCTGCTAATAAGAGAGCCCAATTTCTATCTTCAGAAGCGACGTCGATACTTTGTTTTTCTCCATTACCACTAAATTGCACGGCAACTATCCAATCTCGCTCCCAAGGTGCAGCGACTTTATTGGGGTCAACATTCCTTAACTCAATTCTCAGCAGTTTGATTCGGGAGCCTGGTGTATTTGCATCTGCCAAGACATCTTCAGCTTGTGTCGTTTCGTAGAAACGATCGTCTTCACGTTTAACATGAAAAACAACAGAGCATGGATATGGCAAGTCCTTTGCTTTCTCCGAGAGCACCCCAGCTATTCTGCGAAGTCCATTTTCATCAAGGATAAAGTGTCCTTTTAATTCTCGGGAAAGGCCTGAACTTAGCTTAATCATTTAAGGATACCTCTTGATAATTAGACAAAACAAAATGTGGACAACTCATTTCCCCCACTTCTTCATCAACTCCTGCTTCACTCCCAGATGATCCAATATCCGCGCCACGACAAAATCCACGATGTCCTGCACATTCTGCGGATGATGATAGAAACCCGGATTGGGCGGCATGATGACGGCACCGGCGTGCGAGAGTTTGAGCATGTTCTCCAGATGGATCGCGGAGAAGGGCATCTCGCGCGGCACTAAAATCAGTGTGCGTTTTTCCTTGAGCATCACATCGGCAGCGCGCGCAATCAAGTCATCGCTGATGCCGCCGGCGATCTTGCCCAGCGTGCCCATCGTGCAGGGGCAGACCACCATCGCGTCGCCGGGATTGGAGCCGGAGGCCATCGGCGCATACCAGTCCTGGATGCCGAACACTTTCAGTTCGCCGCTGAATTTTCCTAAGCGTTCCGCGAACATCTGCTCGGCTTCCTGCGGACGATTCGGCAGCGTGAATTCCAGTTCCTGTTTGGCGACGATCTGTGCGGCTTGAGAGTAGACCAGATGCACGCGCTGTCCGCTTTGCAGCAGGCATTCCAGCAGGCGCATGCCGTAGGGCATTCCGGACGCGCCGGTAAACGCGAGAGTGATCGTTTTTTTCATGCGGGTTTTTCGCTCATGGGTTTGCTTGCGATATCCGCATTATCCATGAAACGTGCCGCGATCAATCCGTTCACCGTGCCGAACACCAGTGCGGCAGTGGCGAAGATCGGGATCAGGTAGGCGATGCCGGCATGCGGGATCAGCCACAGGTATACCACCAGCATCTGCCCGGTGATATGCGCGAAGGCAGCGTAGATGCTGTGGCTGACCGGGCCGAACCAGCGCTTGGGCAAATGCTGTGCGCCGGCCAGCACGATCAGGCTGAGCGTTGCGCCGGACAGGCTGAGAAAAAATCCCGGCGTCAGAAAATTGCCGAACAGCAAACTGCCCGCGACGACGCGCAGCAGCGATACCCATGCGGCGGTGCGCCAGCCGTAACGTGCCAGCACGATCAGCGTGACGATATTCGCCAGCCCCGGTTTGACACCCGGAAGCGGCGAAGGGATGGCGCTTTCCAGCACGGTGAGGCCGAGCGCCACTGCCGCCATGCGCGCGATGCGATGGTCTTCGGCGGTGGTATCGAGCTTAATAATTGAGGCTGTCATATTTCTTTTTATGGCCTATTAACTCCAGGCTGACTTGATTAGGCAGGCACAGTGCGATCTCGCCGGCCTGTTGCAGCCAGCCCTGGCGCACGCAATATTGTCTGGGGCTGGGGTCGGAGGCGATGCGCGCCTTGCGCTGCTGGATGCTGATGACGCTGATGCCTAGCGGGCCGGGCACTTTGATCTGCTGGTCGGGCGACAGCGGCACCTCGCGAAATATTTTTCCGCCACTGCGGATGATGGCCTTGTCGGCGAGGTCGCCGCTCCACAGCGTGAGAGTGAGCATGACGACGAACAGGCTGCCCAGCAACAGTGTCAGCCAGTCGCCCGGCTTGATGTGCTGCAAAGCATTTGCATACATGGTTACTGGCCCAGTTCGCGGTGGCGCACCAGCACCTGTTGCTGATGCTCGAAATAGCGCGCGAGTTTTTCGGCGAGATAGACCGAGCGGTGTTGTCCGCCGGTGCAGCCGATGGCCACGGTCAGATAACTGCGATTGTCGGCGACGAAACTGGGCAGCCAGCGTTCGACGAAATCGCGGATGTCGCCGAACATATCCTGTGCGCCGGGCGTGTTGTCGAGGAATTCGATCACTGCTTTATCGCGCCCGGTCAGCGGACGCAGCATTGCGTCGTAATGCGGATTGGGCAGGCAGCGCACATCGAACACCAAGTCAGAATCGAGCGGGATGCCGTGCTTGTAGCCGAACGACTGGAACAGCAGCGTCAGCCGCGCGCGATCCACCTTGATAAATTGCTTGATCCAGGCGCGCAAGGCGTTGGCGTTGAGCTCGGCGGTGTCGATATGATGGCCGATGTCGCTGATCTCGGCGAGCAATTCGCGCTCCTGGCTGACGCATTCCGGCAAGGTCTTGATACCATCGCTGAGCGGATGCAGGCGGCGTGTCTCGGAAAAACGTTTGACCAGTGTGTCGGATTGCGCATCGAGGAACAATACATGTACATCCACGCCCTGCTGCTTGATCTGCTGCAACAGCGGCGGCAGGCGCTGCACGCTGTTGGCGCTGCGCACATCGATGCTGACGGCGATGTTGCTGTAACCGGCGCGCTGCAGGTTTTCCACCAGTGCAGCGAGCAGGTCTGCGGGCAGGTTGTCAACGCAGTAATAGCCGCTGTCTTCCAACACCTTCAGCGCGATGCTTTTGCCGGAGCCTGACAAGCCGCTGATCAGGAATAATTGCATCGGTTTTTTATTGGTCGTCGTGCAGCAGTTGTTCGTGCCGCTCGATGAACTCATCCATGCTGTTGATGCCGCGCTGTTGCAGCACGAAGTTGCGCGCTGCCGCTTCCACCAGCACGGCGAGGTTGCGTCCGGCGACCACCGGAATGTTGACGGTGCTGATGTTCACGCCGAGGACTTCCTGATGCGAAGCATTGATCGGCAGGCGTTCCATTTGCGACAGGTCGCCGCCGGGCGGGCGATGCAGATGCACGATGAGCTTCAGGCTTTTCTTTCTTCTCACCGCTGTCTCGCCGAACATGGTGCGGATGTTCAATACGCCCAGACCGCGCACCTCGAGAAAGTCGCGCAACAGTTCCGGGCAGCGGCCCTCCAGCGTATCCGGTGCGATGCGGTGCAGCTCGACGATGTCGTCGGCAACCAGCCCACTGCCGCGCGAGATCAGCTCCAGCCCGAGTTCGCTCTTGCCGACCGCGCTTTCGCCGGTGATCATCACGCCTACACCCAGCACGTCAAGAAACACGCCATGGCGCGTGGTGGATTCGGCCAGTTCCTTGGCAAGATAGTGGCGGACCAGCCACATCAGGTGTACGCTGGCCTTGGGTGAAGCGAACAGCGGGATGTTTGAGCGATTGGCGAAGGCGATCAGTTCCTCCGGGATATTGTTCGCGCCGGCCACGATCAGACAGGTCGTGCCGCTTTGTTCGATCTGGCGGAACGCGTCATTGCGCTGTTCCGTGCTCAGGTCGCGCAGATAATCCAGTTCGGTTTCGCTGAGCACCTGCACCCAGTTCGGATGGATCAGGTTGAGATGGCCGATCAGGCCCTTGTTGGAAGTGTTGACCTCATCGCTATCTACGGTGCGATCGGTGCCGTCCGCCCCGGCAACACGGGTGAGCTGCAGGCGTTCCTGCTTGTCTTCGAACAGTTGCCGGATGTTGACCTGGCTCATGCCGCGCTTTTCCAGCCACCGAACAATTGAAAGATGCTGGCGCTGTCTTCGCAGGCGAGCAGGCGAGTACGGAATGACGTGTCGCTGAACATTTCCGCGAGTTCACCGAGGATTTGCAGGTGCAGATCGGTGGCGCGTTCCGGTACCAGCAGCACGAAGATCAGGTTCACCGGCAGTCCATCCGGCGCATCGAACGGAATCGGGTGGGAGGTTTTTACAAATGCGGCTGTTGCGTCGCGCAACTTGGCGATGCGGCCATGCGGGATCGCCACGCCCTGGCCCAAACCGGTCGAGCCGAGTTTCTCTCGGGCGAACAGGCTGTCGAATACCTGGCTGCGGGCGATCTGCTGGTTGTTCTCAAACAGCAGGCCGACGCGCTCGAACACGCGTTTCTTGCTGGTGGATTCGGTGTCCAACAGGATGTTGTCGGGCAGCAGGATTTTGCTGATCTGGTTCATGGTGGGGGCAGATAAATATGGGCGGCGGCCTTCATGTTGGATTTTACTGTTTTAAGGAAGGAACCGCGCCGCCCGTTGTTGATTACTCTACAGCGGCATGTTTGCCGGAATCGTCGTGGCGGCGTGCGGACAGCTTGTCCTTGTGCTTCCGCACTTGACGGTCCAGTTTGTCTACCAGCATCTCGATCGCTGTATACAGATTTTCATCATCGCATTCCACAAACAGGTTTTTGCCGCTGATGTGCATGGTGGCCTCGGCCTTCTGCTTCAGTTTTTCGACGGAAAGAATGACGTTTACGTCGATGATCACGTTGTCGAAATGGCGTTTGATTTTACCAAATTTTTCGGTCGCATAATCGCGAATTGCCGGCGTGATTTCCAGGTGGTGTGCGGTTAGATGGAGGTTCATGAAGTGCTCCTTGTTTAGAGTGATTTACGGAGATTCACCGGGAGGATGCGTAATGCTTCCCGGTACTTTGCTATGGTACGCCGGGCGACGACTATGCCCTGCTGTGCCAAGATTTCTGACATGCGACTGTCGGTAAGCGGCTTGCGCTGGTCTTCAGCGTTGACGAGTTGTTTGATCAACTCGCGTATCGCGGTAGAGGAACAGGTGCCGCCGCTTTCCGTGGCCAGACCGCTGCCAAAAAAATGCTTGAATTCATATATGCCGCGCGGGGTCAGCATGAATTTTTGTGTGGTGCTGCGGGATACTGTGGATTCGTGGAGTTCCAGCTCATCGGCGATTTCGCGCAACACCAGCGGTCGCATGCCGATCTCGCCGTGCTCGAAAAAATTTGTCTGCCGCTCAACAATGGCTTGGGCGACGCGCAGAATGGTGTCGAAACGCTGTTGCAGGTTCTTGATCAGCCACTTTGCCTCCTGTAATTGTGTGGCGAGTTGCGAGGAGTTCTTCTCGCCGCGCTGTTGCAGGATGTTGGCGTAAATCTGGTTCACCCGCAGTTTGGGCATCGCTTCCACATTGAGGCGCGCGTGCCATTTACTTCTGTGTTTTTCCACGACCACGTCGGGCACCACGTAATCGGCGACGCTTTGGCCGAACTCCGCGCCAGGCTTTGGGTTCATGTCGGTGATCAGGCATTGTGCAGCGCGCAATTCATCGTCGGTGCAGCGCAGCAACCTTTTTATTTTGGCAAAATCATGCGCGGCCACCAGGTCGAGATGCTGGCACACCAGCCGGATCGCCAGATCGCGTTCTGGAGTGTCTTCCGGCAAGGCTTTGAGTTGCAGGGCCAGGCACTCGCCCAGATTGCGCGCGGCCAGACCGGGTTGATCCAGGTGCTGTAATTGCACCAGTGCGGTTTCCAGATCGTCCAGCGTGATTTCAAGTTCGGCGGGCAGGAAGGCGACCATCTCTTCCAGATCCTGCGCTAGATAACCGTTTTCATCCAGTGCGTCGATCAGCATGCCGACCACATGGCGGTCTTTGTCATCCAGAGAGCTGGTGGTCAATTGATTGTGCAGATGGGCGCGCAGGCTGGCTTGTTCGGCAGCCTGTTCCGGATAGGTCTCGTCTTCATCGTCCGTGCTGCGCATCGCCCCGCCGCCGGTATTCCAATCGGCAGGCTCATTGCCGAAACTGTCTGCGCCAAAATCGTCTGCCACCCGGTCATCGCCCCGATCATCACTGCGGGACGGTTCGGATTCGTCGCTGGTTGTACTGGTACTGCTGCTGCGCGGCTCGGTTTGGAAGATAGTGGTTGCGGATTCATCGGCCACTTCCAGCATGGGATTTTCTTCCAGCATGCGCGCGACTTCCTGATGCATATCCTGCGTGGACAGTTGCAGCAAACGAATAGCCTGTTGCAACTGCGGGGTGAGCGTCAGTTGCTGGGATATGCGAAGTTGGAGAGAGGGTTTCATTGCCTGGTGTCGTAGCGGGAAATTGATTCTGCGGAAAACTTTATGTCACAGTTTGAAGTGTTCGCCCAGATACACTTTCCTTACGCCCTCATTATAGATGATTTCATCCGGCTTGCCTTCTGCCATCACCGAACCGGCATTGATGATGTATGCACGGTCACAGATACCCAGCGTTTCGCGCACGTTGTGGTCGGTGATCAGCACGCCGATATTGCGTTCCTTGAGGAAGCGGATGATCTTCTGTATGTCCAGCACGGCGATCGGATCCACGCCGGCGAAAGGTTCATCGAGCAGGATGAAGCGCGGGTCGGTCGCCAAGGCGCGCGCAATCTCGACGCGCCGCCGCTCACCGCCGGAAAGGCTGACGGCGGGATTGTCGCGGATATGTCCAATATGCAGGTCTTCCAGCAACTTTTCGAGACGATTCTTCATGTCATCTTCGGAGAGTTTCTGCAATTCCAGTACAGCCTGAATGTTCTGCGACACTGTCAGGCGGCGGAAGATCGAAGCTTCCTGTGGCAAGTAACCCAATCCCAGACGTGCGCGCCGGTGTATCGGGAAATGGGTGATGTTCTGGTCATCGATGAAGATTTCGCCGCCATCGGCAGCGATCAGGCCTACGATCATGTAGAACGTGGTGGTCTTGCCCGCGCCGTTCGGGCCGAGCAGGCCCACCACCTCGCCGCTTTTTACCGAAAGCGACGCATCGTGTACCACGATGCGTGAGCCGTATTTCTTTTTCAGTCCAACTGCGCGCAGTTCACTCATGTTCATTCCGTGGGGACAATAGTTTTGTCAGGCATGATGGATGGCGTACCCGGAGCAGGCGAGGAAGCTTCGGGCGTTTTTGATTTGGGTTGCAACACTGCACGCACCCGCTGTGGCTTGGTCGTCGCGGAGTTCTCATCGCTGCTGTCTACCTTGAAGATTTCGGTCTTGACGCTGTATACAATATGTTTGCCACTCACTTCATCCAGGTCGCGTTTGAGACGCGCGTTTTCGTGGAAATCCAGCGTGTCAGTGCGCGTGTCATATTCGATGCGTTCGCCATAACCTTCCACATATTCATCCGCGCCTTCGCGCTTCTGCCGGAACTCGGCGGTCTTGCCATATGCCGTTGCGTGCTTGAAGCCGTCCTTGTCTTCCACGACGATGATCTTGTCGCCACTGAGCAATAGCGTGCCCTGAGATAATCGCACCTTGCCGATAAAAGTACTGATTTGCTTTGCGTCGTCCATCAGTACCTGGTCGGCTTCCAGGTGGATAGGCTTGCTACGGTCGGCACGTTCGGCAAAACAGGCCGGTGACCAGGGCAGCATAAAGACCGGAACCAGAATGGTTGCCAGAAGGAGTTTATTGTTTAGCCGGCACATATTCACTGTTGACTCGTGAAAGCAGTTTCAAAGTGCGCGTCTTGCTGTCCATTTCCATGCCTGTCGCATGTACCGTGGTGTGCGCATCCGTGATGGTCACGGGTTGGTCGGTATTGGTCAAGTTCTGATCCGGGATGATATGCAGGTACCCGGTTTGCAGCGCAAGCTCATCCTGCTTTGCACTTGCCTCGCGCAACACTTCGACATCATCGTGCAGGAAGATTTCATCGCCTTTGCTGGAAATGGTGCCGCGTTTGGCGATGGCATGTATTGCCGGATGTTCGGCAGAAAATATGGTGATGCGCGGCACTTCCAGTGTGGTGCTGTCGTCATCCGGGTAATGCAGCATCTTTTTTGCGGCCATGATGAAGCTTGGCGCACCCTGCTCATTCAGCTTGGTCGCGGAAAAGTTTTCCACGATGGCATCCGGGTCGTGACGTTTGCTGCTATCGGGTTTGTCCGGCACCGGCAGCACCTGCTGGTTCAGCCAATAGGTCGCCCCCAGCAAACCGAACAACGGCAACAGCGGCAGCCAGTAACGGGCACGGGAGGAGAAATTCATTGCAGATACGGTGCCAATTGTGCATCCAGTGTGCCTTGCGCCGACATGATCATCTCGCATGCTTCGCGTACCGCGCCATGTCCGCCACTTCGTTGCGTGACGTAGTTGGAATGCTCGCGCACCAAAGACGGTGATTCCGGCACACTGATAGCCAGACCGACATGGCGCATCACCATCAGGTCGACCACATCGTCGCCCATATAGGCCGCAGCATCGCGCGGCAGTTTGAGCTTGTTGAGCAGATCGACCATTGCTGCGAGCTTGTCTTCCACTCCCTGGTAGACATGCGTGATCCCAAGGTTGCGTGCGCGCGCTTCGACGCAGCGCGAAGTACGTCCGGTGATGAGGGCGACCTCGATTCCGCTGGCACGCAGCATCTTCAGGCCATGGCCATCCAGTGAATTGAAGCGTTTGAATTCTTCACCGGAATCGGAATAATACAATCCGCCGTCGGTCATCACACCATCCACATCAAACGCGACCAGGCGTATCAGCTTTGCGCGGCTTACCAGCATGTCATGCTCCCAGATTACTTTTTAGATCACTTTTGCATGCAACAGGTCGTGCATGTTCAGCGCACCGACCAGCTTGTTCTGCTCATCCACCACCAGCATCTGGCTGATGTTGTATTGCTCCATCATTTGCACGGCTTCGGCGGCGAGACTGTCCGGGCCGATACAGCGCGGATGGGCAGACATCACATCGCGCACCGGAGTGGCATTAAAATCCAGTTTCTTCGCCAGCGTGCGGCGCAGATCGCCATCCGTGTAAATTCCCAGCACATGCTGACCGGCATCCACGATGGCGGTCATGCCCACGCCTTTTTTTGAGATTTCAAGGATCGCATCGCCCAGCATCGCATGCTCGCGCACCATCGGCAGCCGTTCACCGCTGCGCATGATGTCACTGACGTGCGTGAGCAAACGCCGCCCCAGGCTGCCACCGGGATGCGAACGGGCAAAATCTTCCGCACCGAAACCCTTAGCATCCAACAGCGCCATTGCCAGTGCGTCGCCAAGTGCCAGCGCGGCAGTTGTGCTGGTTGTCGGTGCCAGACCCATCGGGCAAGCCTCCTTGTCGACAGCGGCATTGAGGTGTACATCAGAAACTTTGGCCAAGGTTGAAGCTGGGTTGCCGGTCATACTGATGAGTTTTGCACCCTGGCGTTTGATGGCAGGGACGATGGCAACAAGTTCCTGGCTTTCGCCGGAATAGGACAATGCGATGATGACATCGTCCGGTGTAATCATGCCGAGATCGCCATGGCTGGCTTCGCCCGGATGCACGAAATAGGCAGGGGTGCCGGTGCTGGACATGGTCGCGGCGATCTTGCGCGCGATGTGTCCGGACTTGCCCATGCCGCTGACGATGACACGGCCTTGGCAGCGCAGGATGACATTCAGCGCATGGAGGAAATTTTCATCAAGGCGCGTGCTGAGTGCCTGTATTGCATCGGCTTCGATTTTCAACACTTCGCGAGCGAGGTCTAGTGCGCGGGGTGCGGCGGAGATCGGTTTGTCCATAGACTGGGATTATAGCAGCGCGTTCAAGCCGCAACGAAATTTTGACCGGCAAGGAATATGGGCTCATGTGGAAATGCGCCAATAAATTTTGAAAGCATACGCCAATTAGGGCATTATCCGGACATGGCAACGATGTCGCTGGAACACTCATTATGACTGATTCATTACAGCTCCTGCTGATCCTGCTGGCCGTCGCCGTGGGCGTGGTGGTACTGTGCCGTATCCTGCGTCTGCCGGCGATGCTGGGTTATCTTCTGGTCGGTATCCTGATCGGGCCGCATGCATTGGGCTGGATACATGATGCGCCGGAAACCCGCCATCTGGCGGAGTTCGGCGTGGTGTTCCTGATGTTCAGCATCGGGCTGGAATTCAGCTTGGCGCGGTTGCGCAGCATGCAACGCCTGGTGTTTGGCTTGGGCACTGCTCAGGTGGTGGCGACCATATTGCTGGTCATGTTCACCTCGCTTTTTTTCGGGCTGGATTGGCGCGCCGGGCTGGCGTTGGGTGGCGTACTGGCGATGTCCTCCACCGCGATTGTCAGTAAATTACTGATTGAGCGCGCTGAACTGAGCACGCCGCACGGCCAAAGGATCATGGGCGTGTTGCTGTTCCAGGATCTGGCTGTGGTGCCGCTGATCATTATTATCCCGGCGCTGGCCAACAGCGGGCACAGCATCTATGCCACGCTCGGCATAGCACTGTTCAAGGCCGCGCTGGTCTTGGCCGCGCTGCTGATCTTTGGGCAGCGCTTGTTGCGGCCATGGTTTCATCTGGTGGCCAGACAAAAATCTTCCGAGCTGTTCATGCTCAATGTGTTGCTGTTCACTCTCGGGTTGGCTTATCTCACCGAGCTGGCCGGACTATCGCTGGCGCTAGGTGCATTCGTTGCCGGGATGTTGATCTCCGAAACCGAATACCGCTATCAGGTGGAAGAGGATATCAAACCGTTCCGTGACATGTTGCTTGGCTTGTTCTTCGTCACTATCGGGATGCTGCTCGATCTGGGCAGCGTGATTGCCGGATTCGGTTGGGTACTGTTGATTCTACTGATTCTGTTGCCGTTCAAGGCGGCGGTGGTGGCGCTGCTGGCGCGTTGGTTCGCCGGAAATTGGGGTGAGGCGATCCGCAGCGGTTTGGGTCTGGCGCAAGCAGGTGAATTCGGTTTCGTGCTGCTGACCCTCACGGGCCAGGTAAATTTGTTGCCGCCGGATGTGATGCAGAATGTGCTGGCGGCCATGCTAATTTCGATGCTGGCTGCGCCATTCCTGATTCAATATGCCGAGGTCATCGTTCGGAATCTGACCCCGTCCGCATGGATGGACAGCGCCATGCTGATACACCAGATCGCGGTGAAAAGCATGTCCAGCGACGCGCACATCATCGTCTGCGGTTACGGGCGCAGCGGTGAGACGCTGGCGCGTTTCTTAACGCGGGAGAATTTCCGTTTCATCGCGCTGGATATCGACCCGCGCCGTGTGCATGAAGCCGCAGCACACGGCGAGAGTGTGGTGTACGGTGACGCCGCAAAACGCGAAGTGTTGCTGGCCGCAGGGTTGATGCGCGCCAAAACTTTGGTGATCACCTACAACGATAAACATTCCGCCCTCAAAATTTTGCACCATGTGAACCAGATACGCCCCGATCTTCCGGTGGTGGTGCGCACTACCGACGATGCTCATATCGAGGAGCTGAAGAAAGCCGGCGCGGCCGAGGTGGTGGCGGAAGTCACAGAAGGCAGCGTGATGTTGGCGTCACAGGCGTTACTGATGTCCGGTGTGCCGCTGAGCCGCGTGATACGCCGTGTCCAGGAAAGCCGGGCAGGGCGCTATGCGGCATTCAGCGGTTATTTTCGTACCGCTCAATATACTATAGACGAGCCAGGTGAAAACCTGCAACCGCGCTTTTTAAGCGTGTTACTCAAAGACGATTCTGTCGCGACGGGCAGGAAATTGGGTGATGTTGGTCTGGCCGAGTTGGATGTCGAAGTGAATGCCGTGCGTCGGCGCAACGTATACGGCGCGCAACCGAGCGAAGATATGCTGCTCCAGGCCGGGGACATCCTAGTGTTGCTCGGCTTGCCGGAAGCATTGCAAGCGGCCGAGCTGCAACTACATAAAGGGCAATAAAAAAGCCCGCTGCGAACAGCGGGCTTGTGTCACGCCGGGTGATTGTTTAGTAACCCATGCACACCAGGTAAGTAGTGTCATCGACTATGGCTGAAGTCGCTAGCGCTGTCGCACCCCCACCTGCAGCTGCTGGGGTAGCTGTGCCGGCAGCAACGACCATCACAGAGCCGGTTTGGGTATTGCCATCATCCAGCGTGGTATCAAGCTGTTTGGCAAACTTGCCTGGTATTGCGTCGGAGCAGACGATGTAGGTTCCTTTTATCCCGGCAACCGGGGATAGCGCCGCGTTGGTTACGCCAATAAAGCCGTTGACAGCATTCTTGGGCCGGTAGTCGGCTGCGGCTGTGCTGGTTGCGCCCGGGCCAAAACCTGCCAGACGGACGTGTTGCCAGAATACGAAAGATTCATCTGCGGCAGTAGTGGCATCCCAGCCGCCGTCGATGACACCGTTATTCGTTGCACAATGCAAGGCGGCAGCAGTGGTGCAAACCGTGCCGGTATTGGCAGGAGGGAATTGTGAATCGAGACTGGCCTGGGTCTGATCCCCTGGCAAAGCTTTGTACTTGTCCTGATAGCCATAGATGAATACCGGAACGTTCTTGAAGTCGTTGGCGAGGTTCTTCACCTTTGCGCTGTTGATTAACTCTTGTCCTTTCAGCACGCCGCCGAGCAGCAAGCCGATGATCACCAGTACGATGGCGATTTCGATCAAGGTAAAACCGGATTGGTTACGTTTCATTGTGATAATCTCCTAAAATGTATGTGCTGCGCCAGTTATGCAGCAAGCGCTGTGCCAGTAATTGCAATGACAATGGATTTTGTTATTCCGTTCGTTAAATAATTAAATTTAATCAATCATATAAATAAATTTTACGTGTGGCACTACCTCGGCTAGAGAAACTAACTGGGAGCGGCGTTTAGTTGGATAAGGATAGTTTTGACGATATGTTGACAGGATGATGACGAAATGCTGACTCTGAATATGGGGGATCGCTTGCGTACAGGACGCTGGCTGTTGCTGGCGATGCTCGGGCTATTGCACGGCGCGTTGTTGCTCGGTGTGGAAAGCACATGGGTACACCCTTTGTTACTTGCTCACCTGGGGTTGTTCCTGCTTTGGCAGCCGCTGTGGCGCGGCGAACGCGAAGTCGGGCGCGGAGCGCTTGTATTCATCCTGTTGGCGTCCATGGTGGCGATTTTCTGGTTGAGCTGGTGGGCGATTGCTTTTTGGCTGACCGGTTTGTTTGGCCTGGTTGGTGCGCGTGTATTTGTTTTTCGCGACCGTTGGACGCGCCTGTTATATCTTTCATTGATCGTTTATTTGCTGGCGGTGTTGTTGCTCTGGGTAGTGCCGAATATATTTTCTGCTCAATCCACCATTGAGGTGGGGCGCATCATGATGCGTTATGTGTTGCCGCTGCTGATATTGGTCATGGCGATTCTGCCGCTTAACAAGGAGCCGTCCGATAACAGTCAGTCGGTGGATTTCATATACAGCCTGATGCTGTTCATGCTGTTGACGCTGGTAGTGCTTGGCAGCCTTGCTTTCATGACCTTGGCGCAGCTGGATTATTTTGAATCCTTGTTGCGCACCCTGTTCCTGATCGGGTTGGTGCTGCTGGCACTGGGTGGATTGTGGAGTCCGCGCTTCGGCTTTAGCGGCCTGCAAATCATGTTTTCGCGCTATTTGTTGAATGTAGGCACGCCCTTTGAGAGTTGGCTCAGCCAATTGACCGAAGCAGCTCATCGCGAACCCGATGCGACATCTTATCTGCGTCGTGCCATTACACTGCTTGAAGATTTTTCGTGGCTGTCCGGTTTTTCCTGGCAATCGGCTGGTGTTGCCGGACAGTCCGGGCAATTCAGTGAATACTCCGTGGTGGTGCAAGAAGGCGAATTGCGTCTGACTCTATATGCGAAGCAGCCGCTCAACCCCACGTTGCTACTGCATATCCAGTTGCTCGTGCAATTGATCGGCTATTTCTATCAGGCTAAACAACGTGAGCAAAGCCTGCGTGACATCACGCGCTTACAGGCCGTGTACGAGACCGGGTCGCGCCTCACGCACGACTTGAAAAACATGTTGCAATCGCTGCTCTCACTGACCTCCATCGCACAGAGCCGCGAAGAACGGGCGCAACAATTGCTCCAGCAGCAACTCCCGCTGCTTACCCAGCGTATCGAGATGACCTTGGTCAAACTCCAACAACCGTTGCTTGAGAGCGAAACCCCGCACCTCGCCTTGAACGTATGGTGGGAAGCTCTGCGTTTGCGCAACCAGTATCGGGCTATAGACTGGCATGCACCGGATGATTTGCCGGGCAGTCATATTCCTGCCGCCCTGTTCGATTGCATAATGGACAATCTGATCGATAATGCCTTAAGAAAGCGCCAATCCGAATCCGGCATCACCATCTCTGTCGAGATTCAAGCCGAACCACTGCGCCTGACGGTTTGCGACGGCGGCTATCCTATAGCGGAACACATTGCGGCAAGTTTGTTGCGCGGTGCCGTCGCCTCCGAAAATGGCTTGGGGATAGGCTTGTACCAGGCTGCGCGTTGGGCCAGTCAGATGGGCTATCGGCTGGCGTTAGTCAGCAATCAGGCGGGAAAGGTGTGCTTTGAACTGAGGGTGGAGGAAGGCCAGAGAACGGATGGCCGAAGTTCTGTTACGGCTTTGCCGTGAATTGCACGTTATATACCTATAGCAGTGCACAAAAAGTTTGCCTTCGGTTCCCTGCGACGTCCCGAGTTCTGTGCAATGTGATAAGCTTGTCGCTGTTATTACGTTTTATTTTGTTTCATGTCCACCATCTCCGCATCTTCTCTCGCAGCCGCGCTACTGCGCCAGGAAGTCCTTGACCTGCATGCTTACCATGTGCCGGAAAGTTCCGGTTACATCAAGCTGGATGCGATGGAGAATCCCTATCTCGTGCCGCTCGAACTGCGTGATGCAATCGCAAGGATAGTCGCCGCCGCTGCCATCAATCGCTATCCCGATCCCAATGCCACATCTCTCAAGGAAAAGATCCGTGCTGTGACAGGTTTGCCGCAGGGGATGGAAGTGTTACTCGGCAACGGTTCGGATGAGTTGATCCAGTTACTGGCGATGGCCGTCCACAAACCGGATGCGGTGATGTTCAGTGTGGAGCCGTCGTTCGTTATGTACAAGATGATCGCGACGTTTACCGGTATGCGTTACGTGGGCGTACCGTTGAACGCGGATTTTTCCCTGGATCTGCCTGCGACACTTGCAGCGATCAAACGTGAACGTCCTGCGTTGATCTTCCTGGCCTATCCCAACAATCCTAGTGGCAATTTGTTTTCTGCGGATGCGATGGCTCAAATCATTCGGGCGGCGCCGGGTTTGGTGGTGGTAGATGAGGCTTATTATGCTTTTGCCAGCGACAGTTTTATTCCCTGCTTGGCGAGTTATCCGAATTTGTTGGTAATGCGTACCTTTTCCAAGCTCGGCATGGCCGGGTTGCGTCTCGGTTTTCTGGCGGGCAGCCCGGCGTGGATCGGGCAGTTGGAAAAGCTGCGCTTGCCGTATAATGTGGGTGTCTTGCCGCAATTGGTCGCCGAAAAATTGTTGGGGCATCATGAGGTGCTGTTGCAGCAAGCGGAGCAAATCAAACGGGACCGGGCAAAGCTTTACCAGCAATTGAGTGAAATAGCCGCTGTAAAGGTTTACGCAAGCGAGGCGAATTTCCTGTTGTTCCGTGTGGCAGATGCAAATAGGGTGTTCAACGGTTTGAAGCAACGCGGCGTGCTAATCAAGAACCTGAACAGCGGGCATCCGATGTTAAAGGACTGCTTGCGAGTGACAATAGGTACGCCAGACGAGAACGTTAAGTTTATTGCTGCATTACGAGAAGTCATTATTCAATCCGCTTAGGAACAGATCATGCGTAGCGCGAAAGTTTCACGCAACACACTGGAAACCCAGATCAACATCGAGTTGAATCTGGACGGCAACGGCAAGACCAAGTTTGATACCGGACTGCCGTTTCTCGATCACATGCTCGACCAGATCGCCCGGCACGGCATGTTGGATATGAACATCCTGGCCAAAGGCGATCTGCATATCGATGCGCATCACACTGTAGAAGACATCGGCATCACACTGGGCCAGGCGTTGAATCAGGCCTTGGGCGACAAGAAGGGATTGCGCCGCTACGGTCACGCCTACATACCTTTGGATGAAGCCTTGTCGCGAGTGGTGCTGGATATTTCCGGTCGTCCAGGCTTGGTATTCAATTGTGAATTCGTGCGCGGCAATGTCGGTGATTTCGATGTGGATCTGATCAAGGAATTTTTTCAGGGATTCGTCAACCACGCTTTGGTGACATTGCATATCGATAATCTGGCGGGCAACAATGCCCACCATCAGGCCGAGACCATTTTCAAGGCATTCGGCCGCGCGCTGCGTATGGCGATTGAGCTGGATCCGCGTATGGTCGGCGTGATGCCATCCACGAAGGGCACGCTATAAATTCAAATGGTTGATGTCGCGGTAGTCGATTACGGGATGGGTAACTTGCGTTCGGTAGAACAGGCCTTGCGCAAGGTTGCTTCCGCCGCAAAGATTGCCGTAACAGACGATGCGGATGTGATTGCCAATGCCAAACGCGTGGTATTTCCCGGACAAGGTGCAATGCCCGACTGCATGCGTGAACTGGATGCGCGCGGTTTGCGCGATGCCGTGTTACTGGCTGCGCGCAGCAGGCCGTTCCTCGGTATTTGCATCGGTCTGCAAATGTTGTTCGAGCATAGTGCCGAGGGTGATGTCGCAGGGCTGGGTATTCTGCATGGGGGGGTGGTGCGTTTTCCCAGTAATATGCATGATGCGCAGGGTAACAAACTCAAGGTGCCGCATATGGGCTGGAACCAGGTGCATCACGGGCAACATCCTTTGTGGGATGGCATAGAACAGGATGCGCGTTTTTATTTCGTCCACAGCTATTACGTGCAGCCGCAAGATGCCGCGTTGGTGCAGGCGACCAGCCAATATCCGCAATCGTTTGTTTGCGCTGTGGCGAAGGCGAATTTATTTGCGGTGCAATTTCATCCGGAAAAATGCTCTACAGCAGGGCTGAAACTGCTGCTAAAGTTTATGCAATGGATCCCTTAAATTTTTACGTACTGCCATGTTGATAATTCCTGCGATTGATTTGAAAGACGGTCATTGTGTGCGCCTGAAACAAGGTGTAATGGAGGGTGCCACGGTGTTTTCAGAAGACCCTGCCGCTACGGCAAAAAACTGGCTGGCGCAAGGCGCACGCCGTCTGCATCTGGTGGACTTGAACGGCGCCTTTGCCGGCAAGCCGAAGAACGAAGCCGCCGTGCGCAGCATTATTGATGCGGTGGGTCTTGATGTGCCGGTGCAATTAGGCGGAGGTATACGCGATCTGGAAACCATCGAACGCTATCTTGATATCGGTGTGACTTACATCATCATTGGCACAGCCGCAGTCAAGGTACCGGGTTTTTTGCATGAAGCCTGTGACGCTTTTCCCGGGCATATCATGGTGGGTCTGGATGCCAAGGGCGGCAAAGTGGCAGTGGATGGCTGGTCCAAGCTGACCGGACATGATGTCGCCGATCTGGCGCACCGCTTTGAAGGTTATGGCGTGGAAGCCGTCATTTATACCGACATCGGGCGCGATGGTATGTTGTCCGGGGTGAACATTCCCGCTACCGTAGAACTGGCACGGCCGCTACACGTTCCGGTGATCGCCAGCGGCGGCATCACCAACCTGGACGATGTGCGTGCGCTATGTGCGGTGCAGGCTGAAGGCATCACAGGCGCAATTACCGGTCGTGCGATCTATGAAGGCACGCTGGATTTCAAGGCGGCACAAAAACTGGCTGATGAGCTGACCGGGGCCGATGAGCTGACCGGGGCATCGCACTGATTCATGCTCGCCAAACGTATCATTCCTTGTCTCGACGTGACAGCGGGGAGGGTCGTCAAAGGCGTGAGCTTTGTTGAGCTTCGCGATGCCGGTGATCCGGTGGAGATCGCACGCCGTTATGACGAACAAGGCGCCGACGAACTGACTTTTCTCGATATCACGGCAAGTTCGGACGACAGGGGGATCATTTTTCGCATCGTCGAACAGGTCGCCTCGCAAGTATTCATTCCACTGACCGTCGGCGGCGGTGTGCGCGAAGTCGGCGATGTGCGCAACCTGCTGAATGCCGGGGCGGACAAGGTCAGTATCAATACATCTGCGGTACTCAATCCGCAATTGGTCGCCGATGCGGCGGGACGCTATGGTTCACAATGCATCGTCGTGGCGATCGATGCCAAACAGAGTGCGTCTGGGCGCTGGGAGGTGTTCACCCATGGCGGACGCAACGCGACCGGACTGGATGCGGTAGCATGGGCGAAGAAGATGCAGGACTTGGGCGCGGGTGAAATCCTGCTGACCAGCATGGACAGGGACGGGCAAAAAATCGGTTTCGATCTGGCGTTGACCCGGTCTATCACCGACGCATTGGATATTCCGGTGATCGCCAGTGGCGGCGTGGGTAATCTGCAACACCTCGTTGACGGTGTAAAAAAAGGCGGAGCTGATGCGGTACTTGCCGCGAGCATTTTTCACTTTGGCGAATATACTGTGCAACAAGCCAAGCAGTTTATGATGCAACAAGGCATCGAGGTGCGGTTATGACACGGTGCGCAAAAGCGACGGGTGCCCCGCTGCTTTGCAGCGCCCATTCGCTCTGTCGGAGGTGCGCCTATGAGCGAAACATGGTTGAATAAAGTCAACTGGTCTGCAGACGGCTTGGTAACGGCCATTGCTCAAGATGCCATTACCGGACGGATCCTGATGGTGGCGTGGATGGATAGGGATGCGCTAAAGCTTACTCAGCAAAAAGGCGAGGCGGTATATTGGTCCCGTTCGCGCAAAAAACTCTGGCGCAAGGGCGAAGAATCCGGACACATCCAGAAAATAAAAGAGATTCGTCTCGATTGCGATGGTGACGTGATCCTGCTTCAGGTTGAACAACAAGGTGGCATCGCCTGTCATACCGGGCGCGAGAGCTGCTTCTACAGCCGTTTGGAACAAGGCAAGTGGGTGGAAGTGGATGCGGTGCTCAAATCTCCCGACGAAATATATAACAAATGAACCCGGACAATATGAACAAGGATATTTTACAAAGGCTGACCGAAACACTCGCGGCGCGCAAACAGGCATCGCCGGAAAGCTCCTATGTGGCGAAGCTGTTCAGCAAGGGCGAAGATGCGATCCTGAGAAAGATCGGCGAAGAAGCCACCGAGGTAATCCTCGCAAGCAAAGAAAGCGACAAGACTCATCTGGTATATGAAACCGCTGATTTGTGGTTTCATTGCATGGTGCTGTTGGCGCAACACGGCTTGAGCGCGGACGATGTGTTGCAAGAGTTGGCGAGGCGGGAGGGATTGTCCGGGATCGCCGAAAAAGAAAGCAGGAAAAAGGACTGAGCATGAGCGACTGTCTGTTTTGCAAGATTGTGCGCGGTGAAATTCCGAGCCGCAAGGTATATGAGGACGACGAGATGCTGGCGTTCCACGACATTAACCCGGTCGCGCCGGTACATTTCATGCTGGTGCCGAAGTTGCATCTGGATTCGTTGGCCGAAGCCGGGAATGAGCATGCGGCTTTGCTGGGCAGGATGATGTTGCTGGCACCCAGGCTGGCGAAAGAACAAGGATTGCATAATGGTTTTCGTACCGTGATCAACACCGGCAAAGGCGGCGGACAGGAAGTATTTCATCTGCACATCCATATCATTGGCGGTGGCAATATTCCGCCCATGGTGCGGCGTAATTAATTTACCATGATGCTGCACAATTAATTTTAAGGAGAACGAAATGAACGGATTAAGTATCTGGCATTGGTTGATCGTCTTAATTGTGTGGGCGCTGTTATTAGTACCTATTGTGAAGATTATCAATAAGGCTGGATTTTCAGGATGGCGGTCAATTGTTAGTTTAATTCCATTGGTGAATATTTTAGGTTTATGGGTTTTTGCTTATTCAAAGTGGCCGAATTCAGAAGATATTAAGTAATCTGAATGATGTGGCGTTAAAAGGAGAAAGAAATGGGTTCGATAAGTATTTGGCATTGGCTGATTGTGTTACTGGTGATCGTGTTGATCTTTGGCACCAAAAAACTGCGCAATATTGGCAGTGATCTGGGTGGTGCGGTAAAAGGTTTCAAGGAGGGCATGAAGAGCGATGATGAAGCGGCTAACAATAATAAGGTAGCAGGGCACATCAAAGAAGGTGGACAAACCATCGAGGGCGAAGTGAAAGACAAAAAAACCACCAACGTTTAAGCCTATTCGCGCCGCAGGCAAAAATGTTTGACTTCAGTTTTTCTGAATTGATGGTGGTTATGGTGGTGGCGCTCATCGTCATCGGGCCGGAACGCCTGCCGAAAGTGGCACGCACGCTTGGGCACCTGTGGGGGCGTGCGCAACGTTATGTGAACGGCGTGAAAGCCGACATCGAGCGCGACATGGCGATCGAAGAATACCGCCAGTTACAGCAAAAGATCCAGGCTGAAGCCAGTGGATTGGAGCAGTCCGTCAAGCAGGCGACATTGACGGCGGATCGACAAGTGCAACAGATCAACGAGGCAGTGGCCAAGCTTTCATCACCCGACCAAACAATTCAATCAGATCAAACACCATCAATGCCACCGCCTGCCGCTGAACCATCCTCAGTGCCTGCCAATAAATCCGCCAACTAATCCGAATGAATACTGGCGAAAGTTTCATCGCGCATCTGGTCGAATTGCGCACCCGCTTGCTGAACTCCGTAGTGGCAGTGCTGCTGGTGTTCATCTGTCTGTTCCCGTGGGCATCCAACCTTTACACTCTATTGGCACAACCGCTGTTGGCCAAGTTGCCCAAAGGCGGGCAAATGATCGCCACCGATGTCACCACCCCATTCTTCGTGCCGCTCAAAGTTGCGATGATGGCGGCATTCCTGATCGCGTTGCCTTATATCCTTTACCAGATATGGCGCTTCGTTGCCCCCGGCTTGTATGCACACGAGAAGCGCCTGGTGTGGCCGCTGATCATCGCCAGCACAACCTTGTTTTTTTGCGGCATGGCATTCGCCTACTTCGTGGTATTTCCGGTGGTGTTTGGCTTCATCACCGCCAGCGCGCCGCAGGGTGTCGCCGTGATGACCGACATCGACAAATACTTGAGCTTTGTCCTTTCCATGTTCATGGCATTCGGTGTTACCTTTCAGGTTCCGGTGGCCGTGGTCCTGCTGGTACGCATGGGTTTCGTCACCGTTGCAAAACTTCGCGAAGCCCGGCCATACGCCGTGGTCGGGGCATTTGTGGTCGGTGCGATCTTCACCCCGCCGGATGTCGTGTCGCAGTTCATGCTGGCAATGCCGCTGTGGCTGTTGTATGAGGCTGGGATCGTGGTGGCGAATTGGTCTAAGCCCGTCGAGAAAACAACAGAGGCCGAATAGTCATCCAGCCATCGCCAACGTGTTGATGGTTCACCGCGTCTTGATAGGGGCTACTGGGCAGTTGGTTTCGGGCGCTTGGCGATTTTTACCGGCAAACTGATCGCTTCTCCGTTGCGCATCAGTTTGATAGGGACAATTTTTCCCGGCGGCAGATTGGCTACTGTTTCCAGCATGGCACTCCAATTTTCGATAGCATTGTTGTCTATCGTAATCAGGATATCTCCGGTCTTGATGCCGGCCTGGTCTGCCGGGCTGTGATGTATCACTTCGGTAACCAGCACGCCTTTCAGGTCGCCGAGCTTGAAGGATTCCGCCAGTTCAGGCGTGAGTTCCTGCACGCCCGCGCCTATCCAGCCGCGCGTTACGGAGCCGTGCTGGATGATTTGTTCCATGGTTTTTTTTGCGGTGGTTGCGGAAATCGCGAAGCCTATTCCGAGTGAGCCGCCGTTCGGCGAATAGATTGCGCTGTTGATGCCGATCAGGTTGCCGTTGCCATCAACCAGCGCCCCGCCCGAGTTGCCGGGGTTGATTGCCGCATCGGTCTGGATGAAGTTCTCGAAAGTGTTAATACCGAGGTGATCGCGCTTGAGCGCGCTGACGATGCCCATCGTGACTGTTTCACCGACACCGAACGGATTGCCGATGGCAAGCACCATGTCACCCACGTGCGCATTTTCCGGGTGGCCGAATGTGATCGCGGAAAGATTGCCGGGCAGTTCGATCTTGATCACGGCCAGATCGGTTTCCGGGTCGGAGCCGATGACGTGCGCTTTGGCTTTGCGGCCATCGGACAGCGCGACTTCTATCTGGTCGGCGGCTTCCACCACGTGATGGTTGGTGAGGATATAGCCATCAGGGCTGACTATCACACCCGAGCCAAGACTGGAACTGGTTTGTGGTTCGGTATCCAACTCATCGCCAAAGAAAAATTTGAAGCGCGGATCATCCATGAACGGATTGACCGGATTTTTGATAGTGGTGCTGGTAAAAATGTTTACCACCGCAGGCATGGCTTTTTGTGCGGCGGCACTCATGCCCATCGCAGGAGACTTATCGCCGCTCGCCAGCGGGGTATTTTCGTACAAAGTCACCACGCCACTGCGTGCGGCGTTCGGCAGTAACTCCGGCTTGAGGGTGTGGACAATAAACAGCAGCGCCAGCGCAATGGTGACGGTTTGGGTGAATAGAAGCCAGTGTTTGCGCATGGTAAGATGAATTCGAACAATTTACATCGTTAAAGGGAACATCATGCTGCTTAATGAATTGCGCGATTATAACGCAAGCCTGTTGCAAACCAACTTGTTCAAGGATTATTGCCCGAATGGCGTGCAGGTGGAAGGGCGTTCTGAAGTGCGGCGTATTGCTACCGGAGTGACGGCTTCGCAGCATGTGCTGGATGCCGCAATCGAGTGGGGTGCGGATGCGATTCTGGTGCATCACGGTTATTTCTGGCGCAACGAAGAGGCCACTATAACTGGCATCAAGAAAAAACGTATCGCACAGTTGTTGCGTAACGACGTAAGCCTGCTGGCCTATCACCTGCCGCTTGATGCACACGGCGAATTAGGCAACAACGCACAACTCGGCAAGTTGCTTGGTCTGATTGACCAGGGCCGGTTCGGGGAACAAAACATCGCCTGGCTGGGTTCGCTTGTGCGGCCCAAGGCGCTGATGCAATTCGCCCAGCAGATCGCCCATGATTTGCAGCGCACACCGCAAGTGATCGGGGATGGCAATAGGAACATACGCAAAGTGGCATGGTGCAGCGGCGGCGCACAAGGCTACTTTGAAGCGGCGATTGCACAAGGCGTGGATGCCTACATCACCGGAGAGATCTCAGAGCAGAACTTTCATCTGGCCAATGAAACCGGCGTGGCTTTCATCGCTGCGGGACACCATGCGACCGAGCGTTTTGGGATACAAGCGCTGGGCGAACATCTGGCAAAACAATTTGGCCTGGAGCATCGTTTTTTTGACCAGACCAATCCGGTCTAATTTGGCCAAGCCAATTCGATGTGCCCCAATCTTTTTGTATTGCCTGATTTAGGTCAATCGATCAGTTCGTCGCGCAATCGATTCAAGGAGGCAGCCAGGTTGTGCGGCGCGCTGGCCAGTGCTGCGTTGGCCTGTTCCACCGCTTCGCGGTGAGCTATCAGCAATGATCTGAAAATCATTTCGACATCGGCCAATGATTTTTCGGGTTGTTGTGCAAAGCGCAGCAAGAAATCTTTGCGACGCGGATGAAAGTTCGTCCACTGCCAGCCGAGGAAGCTTGCATTGTTCTTGAAGCCAGCTTGTTGCAGAGATGCTTTCAGGCTGCTGATGGCAGGCAATCTGAGTTGATCCGGTGTCGGTGCGGCGCTCCACATCAGCCCGAAATAAATACGCCACACCCCACCGAGAAATTGTTGTTCCATCATTGGCCGCAAATAAAGCGGTTGCTCGGCGCTGCCCAGACAGTACAGTCCAACCAGATTATCCGGTGAATTACTGCCCTCGGTAAGCTCGATTCGCCACGCAAGGCCATATTCGTTTATCAGTACCTTAAGACATGACAATAACTCCCGCCAGAAACGGTTATTTATTTGTTCGCGTAATGTATCCATTTGTTCGGCAACTGCGAGACCCAGTGGCAGGTTTTCTGCCTGGGCAAAAAAATCCATAACAGCTTGTTCTTCGTTCATAAAAATTAAGATCCTAAAATTCGGTCGGGAATTAACAATTTATATAATATGGTTAAACTTGAAAAGGTATATAAGTAATTGCTGTAATTCTGCATAGCATATAACTTTTTTTGCGGTGCAGAGGGTAACTTGTGATATTCAGTGTTGACTTTATTTTTCAGACTAGACATTATTCGTCTGTGTGGTCGCGCCGTGCTCGTTTAGGCGGATAAAAATGTATGTGGATGATAAATAATTATCGCGGCACAACGCATCAATAAATAATCCGATTTATCTGTTCAATCATGCTGGCGCAAGCCAGTATGGGACCATTGTTTGCTGGGGGAGCCCTTACGATGCACCGTTTTTTACGTTTGTCTGTTTTACTGATGGGGCTGTTTGCTGCCGTAGGCAGCTATGCCGTCGATGCGCCGCAATCCGAACCAGTGGATCCAGGTATTGAAGGTTCTGCTATCGACAAGTCTGCAAAGGAAAAATCCGATAGTGGAGGCTCTGCTTTATCTACATGGGAGTCGAAATACTTTGGATTGGGTTCTGAGGGCGAAGATGATAATGTGGGCCCTGCGGTCGAACAGCCGATCGAGTTCCCGCACTTTCGTCATGCTGGCGACGCTGACAAGGGCGGTATGGAGATCAATTGCATGTATTGCCATACCTACGCCCGGCGCAGTCTGGTGGCCGGTATTCCTCCTGTTCAAAAATGCATAGGTTGCCACCAGAACATCGAGTCGGTGCGTGACAAACCGCGCATCAAAAAATTGTTCGAATACTGGGACGCCAAAAAAGCCATTCCCTGGAAGAAGGTGCATGACCTTCCCGACTTCGTGCGCTTCAGCCACGAGCGCCATGTCAAACGTTTTATCTTTCAGTTGAACCGTCCGGTCCAGGAAGTCTGCGGCTACTGTCACGGCGAAGTGAAAACGATGACTGTGGCGCGCCGCCAGAAACTGCTTTCCATGGGATTTTGCGTGACCTGCCATGAAAAAGATCATCCGGTTACCGCCGAAGGCGGCACGCCGATTGGCGATCAGGCATATTGGTACAGCATGCGCAAGCCGCTTATTGATGCCTCGGGCATTATTAAAGCCAAAGGCCCGAACGACTGTTCGGTATGCCACAAATAGTTAGAGAGGTTGTGATGATGAACAATGTTTTTGATCGACGTGATTTTCTGAAGGTGCTGGGTTGGGGCGGTGCGGCGGTTGCGTTGAGCGGTTGCGGCAACGGTTCCGTGGAAAACGGCGAGGAAACTGTCGTTTCGTATGTTGAAACGAACGATTTCATGATCCCCAGTATCAGCGTGTATTTCAATTCGACCTGCGCGCAGTGCGATGCGGGTTGCAGCATCACCGGGCGTATCCGTGAGGGGCGCGTGCTGAAGGTGGAAGGCAATCCCGATTCGGGAATCAATCGCGGCAAAACCTGCGGGCTGGGGCAGGCGGGCGTGCAACACCACTACAATCCCGATCGTGTGCGCGAGCCGTTGCTGCGTACCGGTAATTCGGGCGAAGCCATCACTTGGGAAAAGGCCTATGCGCTGATCGCCGAGAAGATGAACGGCGTGAGCGGCGAAGAAATCGCGTTTTTGAGCGGCGGCGTGAGCGGTCATTTGAAAGTGTTGCTGGGCAACTATCTGGACAGCTTCGGTTGCAAGAACCACTTCGTGTATGAAGCGATCGCGCCGGCTGTAGTGCGCGCCGCAAACAAGAAATCGTACGGCGTGGAGATGCCGCGCTTCAATATCAGCAAGGCCAAGGTGGTGCTGTCGTTCGGCGCCGATTTCCTGGGCGCGTGGATTTCACCGGTGCATTTCTCGCAACAATATGCGCAGTTCCGCAAAGGTGCGGATGGGCAGCGTGGCGTGCTGGTGCAGGTCGAATCCAAGATGACATTGACCGGCGCCAATGCGGATCGCTGGTTGGTGGTACGCCCCGGGACGGAAGGCATTCTGGCGCTGGGCATCATCAATGCGCTGGGTAGCCACGGTGTCGCGCTGTCCGGTGATATTGCCGCTGCGGTGAAGAGTTATAACAAGGATCGTGTCAGCAAGGATACCGGCGTATCGGCAGAGCAGATCGACAAGATCGCTGCCCTGCTGAAGACGCGTACCCCCAGTCTGGTGCTGGCTGGCAGCGCGGCAGAAGGCTACGCGCATGGTTCACAGAATGCAGCCGCAATCAACCTGCTCAATCAGGTGTTGGGTAATGTGGGCAAGACAGTAGAAGCCGCGGAAGCGGTTCCGTTCCCGCAGATGGCGCCGGCGACAGGCAATACCGTTGCGCTGAAGACGCTTAACGATGGGCTGAATGCAGGCAAGTACAAAGTGCTGTTCAGCTACGCAACCAATCCGGTATTCACCGCGCCCGGCGTGATGAAGTTTCAGGACAATATGGCCAAGGCAGGCTTCAAGGTGGTGTTTTCCCACTACATGGATGAGACTGCCATGCAGGCCGATCTGGTCTTGCCATTGGATTCCGCGCTGGAAGATTGGGGCACGCAGGTTCCGGAATATCTGGCGACTTGCGCGCAAATCAACATCCAGCAACCGTTGATGGAAAAACTGCACGCCAATACACGCGGCATGGGCGACATTTTGCTGGCATTGATCAAACAGCGCCGTGCGGAGGACTACAAGAAATTCGATGATTACTATGCCTACCTGCGCGCGGCAGTACTGCAAAACAAGGGCGCGTTGGGCGGCAAAGCTATCGCCGATGACGATATCTTCTGGAATGAAACGTTGAGCAAGGGCATCATCAAGCTGGAAGGGCCGGTCAAGGCGTTATCAAGCAAGGCTAGTGTGGCGGGATTGATGCTGCCGGCACCCGTCGCGATTGATGCGCAATATCCGCTGCAACTGATTCCAAGCGTGAATGCCAGTCTGCGCGATGGGCGTAATGCCAACCAACCCTGGTTGCAGGAATCGCCTGATCCATTGACCACGATCGTGTGGGATTCCTGGGTGGAGATTCATCCCAGGAAGGCCGCCGAACTGGGGATAGTCGAAGGCGATATCGTCGAAGTGACCAGCAAGAACGGATCGGTAAAAGCACAAGCGTATCTGTTTCCCGGAATACATCCTGACGCAATATCAATACCGCTGGGCCGCGGCCACGAAGCGATGGGTCGGTATGCCAAGGGTTATGGCGTGAACCCGTTCCAGATTCTGGATGCGGTATTCGACAAGGAAACCGGTGAGCTGGCGTTGCATGAAACACGCGTCAAAGTCAGCAAGACTGGGTCGCGCGTGATCGTGGTCAAAGATGAAGGTCCTGCGGGAGGTAGTCAAATGGGCAAGAAGATTGCCGCACGCTTGCCCAGCGACAAAGTTAAGCTTTCGGAGGAGATCTAAAAATGTCGATCAGCACTTTATTGGAAAATTACTCGGAGTTTCGCCATTTTCATCCGGTGGATGATGTGCCGCACAACCCCTACAAATGGGCGATGAGTATCGATCTGGACGCATGCAGCGGTTGCAATGCGTGCAGCGTCGCTTGTTATGCGGAAAACAATCTGCCTGTGGTTGGCAGGGAAAAATATCTGCACGGCCAGGCGATGCACTGGATGCGCATCGAGCGCTACTGGGATGAAGACGGCCGCGAGTTCCCGGATCAGGGCGCGCAGTTCCTGCCGATGATGTGCCAGCAATGCGAAGCCGCTCCATGCGAAACGGTCTGCCCGGTTGGCGCGACCAACCATACGCCGGACGGCATCAATTCGCAGATATATAACCGCTGCATCGGTTCGCGTTATTGCTCGGCCAACTGCCCGTACAAAGTACGTTACTTCAACTGGTATGACTACCCAACCACCGATAATGTCTGGCCTGCCGAGATGAATCAGCAGCTGAATCCGGATGTGACGGTGCGCGGCAAGGGCGTGATGGAAAAATGCACATTCTGTATCCAGCGTGTCACGGTGGCCAAAAATAACGCCAAGAGTGAAGGGCGACTGGTGCATGATGGCGAGGTGCAGACAGCCTGCCAGCAAGCATGTCCGACCAGTGCCATATCTTTCGGCAATCTGGTTGACCCGGAATCCAGGGTGCACAAGCAATGGCAAGTCCAGAAAGTCGAGCTGGATAAAGATGCGCAAACCAAGGATAAGGAAGAGGGCGGCAGCGATCTGCGCGGCTATCGTATCCTGGAAGAACTGCGTCCTTATCCATCGGTCATGTATCTGGAACGTGTGCGCGAAACCGCCATTTGAGCCAGCAAAAATCACTGCAATTTCTTTAGGAAATAAACAATGAAAGATATCCGCGAAGACATCGCTTGGGCGCAGATCAATAAAGACGTGCTCAAGAGCTTAGAAAATCCCCGAAGAATGTATTGGGTAATATTATTCATCGCGATCGCCATGGTCGGTGTTGCCGTGGGTTGCGAGGTTTATCAATACACCACAGGTCTGGGTGTGGCAAATTTCAGTAATCCGCATGTGTGGGGTTTGTATATCGCCACGTTCATCTTCTGGATCGGCATGAGCCATTCCGGTACCCTGCTGTCGGCGATCTTGCATTTGATGCATGCCGACTGGCGCAAGCCGATCTACCGGTTTGCCGAAGCGATGACAACCTTTTCGCTGATGACCGCCGGCCTGTTTGTGGCGGTGCACTTGGGTCGCGTGTGGCAGATTTATTATGCCTTGCCGTATCCGAACATGCGTCAGGTGTGGCCGAACTTCCAGTCGCCGCTGCTTTGGGATGCGATGGCGATCTTCACTTATCTGAGTTCGTCCATCCTGTTCCTGTACGTTGGGATGATTCCCGATCTGGCGATCTGCCGCGATAACATGAATCCTGGCTGGCGCAAAAAACTCTACACCGCATTGGCACTGGGCTGGGAAGGGACGGACCGCCAATGGCGTAATTTCCGTGTCACCTACCTGACGATCGCGTGCTTCCTGATCCCACTAGCGGTATCGGTGCACTCCATCGTGGCGTCGGACTTCGCGATGTCGCAACAGCCCGGCTGGCACATTACTTCGTTCCCGCCGTACTTCGTGGCCGGCGCGCTGTATTCCGGTTGTGCCGCGATCATCACGCTGTTCATCATCCTGCGTTATGTGTTCAAGTTCGAGGAATATATGACGATGGGGATTCTGAAGAAAATCGTGCGCCTGACTTTTGCGATTGCGATGGTGTGGACTTACCTGAACCTGATCGAGTACGCAGCAGTCTGGTACGGCCATGATCAGGCAGCCAAAGATGTACTGATCCAGAAAGCCACAGGCCCTTATGCGCCGTTCTGGTGGGCGATGAATTTCTGCGGCTCTATCGTGCCGCTGATCATGCTGTTCAAGCGTTTCCAAACGCATATTCCGATGATGATGGCAGTGTCCATATTGCTGAATCTGGGCATGTGGCTGGAACGCTGGATGATTGTTGCGCCGACTTTTTCGCACGGTTACTACCCGTGGACTTGGGATCATGACCAGTGGCCGAGTCTGGTGCAATGGGGCATCGTGTTCGGCAGTTTCGGCTGGTTTGGCTTGCTGTTCATGGTGTTCTGCAAGGTATTCCCGTCGGTCTCCATGTATGAGGTTAAGGAAATGGTTTATCACCGCAGTCAGGCAACTAAAAAGCTGGAAGCCACCGGAAAAATGGCAGCAGCCGGGAAGGGAGCACACTAAATGAGCAAACGTCATTTACTCGCGTTATTCACCAATTTTGACGAGGCCGAGGCGGTGGTCAAAGAGTTGCGCGGTGTCAGCCTCAAAGGCTTTGATGCAAACAAAGACATGGTTATCAAATCACCGATTGAGCATCCGGAATGCGAGAGTCTTTTGGGTGAAAAGCCTGTTCGTGTCCAGTGGTTCACTTTGGGTGGAGCATTAACAGGAGGTTTGTTGGCCTTCTCTTTGATTTCGGCTTCACAAGGCAATTTTTTCGCACAGATGAAGGGTGGAAAACCCATCGTGCCATTCCCGCCCAATTTTGTGTTGACCTACGAGATGTTCATTCTGGGCGGCGTGTATATTTCCGTGCTGGGCTTCCTGATATGCGCGGGTTTGCCGGCTAGGCGTTCGCCGTTATACAGCGCAAAGGTGTCCGAAGATCAAATCGGTATCCTGGTGCAGTCTGATGAAGCTGCGAGCGGTTCCTTGAAGGCAATTTTCACGAAACACAAAGCATTGGAAATTCAGGAAGAGGCGGGGAAATGAGAAAGTTATCCTTAGCAATGATAAAACAACTAGCCATTCGACTAGGCTATCAAATGACAATAGCCAAGTCGCTGGTTATTGCGTTGTTGCTTGCACCCACGTTTGCGCATGCGTGGCCATGGTCCATGGACATGGCCAATCAAATCAGCATCAAACCGCAGGAAAGCGTTGACCCGGCCAATCCCGGCATGAATTCTTTCCCCAAGCGCTCGGTGCCCGTTGCCGGCACTGCGACTTCTTCCATAGAGGTCAAGGATAAAGACGCCGCATTCAAACTGGTCAATCCTATTCCCGCTGACAAAAAGTCGGTCGAAATGGGTGGTCGTTTGTTTGCAATTTATTGTGTCCCGTGTCACGGCAAGTCGGGTACCGGAGATGGGTACGTCGGCAAAAAATTGCTCATGACGCCGTTCAATCTGACGTCGAGCAACGATATGCATCCCTGGGATTCCAAAGATTACCCGGATGGATACATCTTTGGCATGATGACTTTTGGCGGTGTGGTCATGCCGATTTATGCCATTGATCTGAGCCCCACCGAACGTTGGCATGTCGTAAATTATGTTCGTACTGTGCTGCAAAAGAAAGCGCCCGTTGCTGCTACGGCTGCGCAGAAGACAAAATAGGAGACGGTCAAAATGTTTTCATATAGCAATTGGTCTGTTTTGACTGTGAATTTTCTGGTGGTGCTGTATCTGGCGCTGGGCGGTGTGACGCTCTCCGCAGTGCTGTATCTGGTTGGCGCACGCTGGAGATATGAGGTTCGCCAAGTCGCAAGCTCTTTGTTTGCGCTGTTCCCATTGGCATTTGTGTTATTGATCGTGTTGCTGGTTAACGGCGAGTCGACTTTCCCGTGGCTGAAAGAAACCGGCGAACACGCGCACCATCACATGCCGGCCTGGCACAATTACACCTTCCTGGTTGCGCGCGAAATCCTCGGCATGCTGGTGGTGATGGCGATACACTGGGTGTTCATCCAGCGTCAAGCCGTGAGCGAACGCAGTGCGGAAGATGCGGCACGATTCCATGTTATTGCCTGCGCGGTTCCTTATGCTTACGTGCTGTACGGCACGATGGTGGCTTGGGATTTTGAAATGACCATGCTTCCTTCTTGGGAGAGCGCGATTTACGGGATGCAGCATTTCGTCAGCAATTTCGGCATGTTCCTGTCGTTCCTGGTGATCTGGATCTTTGCCCTGAACAGTTGCAAGAAGCTGGTGCGTCCGGTTGAAACCTATGTTTACAACTATCTCGCACAAATGCTGTTTGCCTTTACCTT
This sequence comes from uncultured Nitrosomonadales bacterium, assembly GCA_903858965.1. Lineage (GTDB taxonomy): Bacteria > Pseudomonadota > Gammaproteobacteria > Burkholderiales > Gallionellaceae > Gallionella. The sequence goes on from CAIOKY010000105.1 coordinate 38,246, forward strand.
GTTGTGGGTCTATACCTTCTTTGCGCAATACCTGACGATCTGGTACGGCAATCTGCCGCCAGAACGGGATCGCATGGTGGGCATGCAAGACGGTGATTACACCTTTATCTTCTGGGGCATGTTTGTGCTGAAATTGGTGATTCCGTTCAGTACGCTTGCGTTCCCATTCACCCGGCATAATCCCAAGGCGACGGCGGCGGTGGCGACCTGTATCATCATCGGTACGTTGTTTGAGCGCTATGTCTGGATTGCCGGAGTTAATGGCGGCGTGGGTACATATCCGATATTGGCTGCAATAGTGGTCAGCGGAGTAGTTGCGGTAATTGGTTTTTTCCTGGTGCGTATGCGCATGCAAAGCACCCAGTTGATCAAAGGGTAAATGGTAATGATGAGATTGTATTCCGGGACTTCAGATCCCTATAGTCATCGCTGCCGAATCGTGCTGTTCGAAAAGGGCATGGATTTTGAGGTGATAGACGTGGATTTGATGAACAAATCTGAAGATGTAGCCGCAATCAATCCCTATGGCAAAGTGCCGGTGCTGGTGGAGCGCGATCTGGTGTTGTATGAAGCGAACATCATCAACGAATATATTGATGAGCGTTTCCCCCATCCGCAACTGATGCCGCCCGATCCTGTTATGCGTGGCCGCGCGCGCTTGTTTCTGCATCGCTTCGAACAGGAGATATACAGCCAGATTGGCGTGATCGAGCATGGTGTACCAAAGGCGGCCGACAAGGCGCGCGCGATCATTCGCGACAATCTGACTCAGCTTGCGCAGATATTGGCCAACCAGAAGTTCTTGTTGGGTGATGAATTCTCCATGCTGGATGTGGCGATTGCGCCGTTGCTATGGCGGCTAGACCATTATGGTATCCAGATGGGCAAAGATGCCGTGCCGCTGATGAAATACGCCGAACGGCTGTTTTCCCGTCAGGGGTTTATCGATTCACTGACGGCATCGGAAAGAGCGATGCGCAAGTGATGCCAGTCGTGCTTCATCGGTGATGTTGCTGAAGTTTCCTTGCCTGCCTGCGATTTTGTTTAACCGACCGGGGGTGGAATGAGCGATTTATCCACGCGTCCGTACTTGATCCGTGCGATTTACGAATGGTGTGTGGATAGCGGATTGACTCCCTATCTGGCCGTTCGTGTCGATGAGCATACCGAGGTGCCGCGCGCCCACGTGAAGGACGGCGAGATCGTGCTGAACCTGAGTGCCGATGCAGTGCGCAATCTGCTGATGGGCAACGAGATGATCACCTGCACCGGACGATTTGGCGGCGTTCCATTCGATCTGATGGTACCTGTTATAGCGGTTATCGGTATATTTGCCAAGGAGACCGGACAAGGATTGGTGTTTCAAGGGGATGGCCCTCAACCTCCCCCCCTTGCTACGCATGGCGGCATTGATGAATCAAAGCCTAAACCCCACAAACCGCAATTGAAAATCGTCAAATAAAAAAGCCGCAGACCCTGCGGCTTTTTTCATCTGATAATAAGAAAATATCAAATACCCGGAACCGGCTAAGCAGAGGGAAGTGCAAGGGTTGCATGCATCTTGCTCATCGCCTTCTGCTCGATCTGGCGGATACGTTCAGCGGACACATTGAATTCGGCGGCCAAGTCATGCAGCGTCGCCGCTGTACCTTCGTCGCACAACCAGCGTGCCTCAACAATGCGGCGGCTACGCTCATCCAGTTCCGCCAGAGCACTTGCCAAACCGGAAGTTTGCAGATGTTCGCGCTCTGTTGTTTCCAGAATATGTGAGGGTTCATGCTCTTCGTTGTCTGCCAGATACTGTATCGGCGCATAGCTCTCATCGTCATCAATACCGCCGGGTTCCAGCGCGATCTCATGTCCGGCGAAGCGCGCTTCCATATCTATCACATCGTGTTCGCTGACGTTGAGCTGCTGTGCGATCTCGCTGATTTGCTGGGGTTTGAGCGGTTCCAAACCTTTCTTCATGCTGCGCAAATTGAAGAACAGCTTGCGTTGCGATTTGGTGGTGGCAATCTTCACCAGCCGCCAGTTGCGCACCACGAATTCGTGAATCTCGGCACGTATCCAATGCAATGCGAAGGAAACCAAGCGTACACCCCGATCCGGGTCGTAGCGTTTCACGGCCTTCATTAATCCGATGTTACCTTCCTGAATCAGGTCGGCTTGCGGCAAGCCGTAACCAGCATAACCTCGAGCCACGCTGACTACTACCCTCAAGTGAGAAAGTACTAACTCACGCGCAGCCTCCAAGTCGTTTTCGGTTTTGAAGCGTATCGCCAAACTAACCTCTTCCTCCTGAGACAGGATAGGGAAGCGATTGACCGTCTGGATATAGCCATCCAAGCTACCAACGGCAGACGGTATGGGTAAACTCATTGTGGTATTCATGGTGTTCTCTCCTTGCTGTTAATTCTAGCACTCGTAGCATAAGAGTGCCAAGTTGCAAAATGGTTCGGCAAAATTTTTAGGGAGCCGGCATAGAAAACCGGCATTACAAAATGTGGGGTATATTAAAAATATCGTGGGAATGATGACGTGCCTCAGCCAGAAATATTTTACCTAACCTTCACCTGACATAATAATAAAGGAATTCTGGATGGCACTTTCATCGTTGACACAAGGCTCGACAAAGCATGATATTGTGCGCTTATAACGAGGTGGTTAGGCTGTCTATATCAATCAGGCTGATTGGCCGAATCGCGGAATCCCATCGTTGTAATCATCAAATCTTTGAGGAAAAGGCATGAATAAAACCATTCTCTTTCTGGCAGGAATAGCGGCCATGACTTTGGTATCGGAAGTGTCGGCCCTACCCCTGTTTGCCCGCCAAACAGGCATGGCATGTTCAGCGTGCCATTTCCAGCACTTTCCGTTGCTGAACGGTTTTGGCCGTGCATTCAAGTCTGCCGGCTACACAATGATTGCCACGCAGGGAAAAGTTGAAGGCGAAGGATTGAGCATACCCAGTACCTTGAATATGGCCGTTTTGACGACTGCAGGATATGAAAAATCCAACCAGACCGTCAGCAAGACTGCCGAAAATACAACGGGTGATGGCGCATTCTATGTGCCGGGCAATGGCGGCGAGCTGGACCTGTTCATCGGCGGAAGGGTCAGCAGCAATACCGGATTCCTCGCTGAGGTAGGTAGAGGTGGAGCAGTGTCGGGTACCGCCATCAGCAGTACGCGCAGTTCTGCCAAGTTGCCTATTCTTTTTGAAATCAATTCCAATATGTTCAAATTGGCGGAAGGCACGCGTGCCGGTTTCGTGCCGTTCAGTACAGATGACGAGGGCGCGTCCTACGGTTTCGAGCTGTTGAATACCGGCGCGAATGCCGTGCAGCAGATGAGCGCCACTTCGGGTCTGAATGATGCCCACAGCGCGGCGCTTTCGGCACAGCAATATATCGGGACCGCAGGCGCCGTGACCGGCGTGGCATTGGTGGCGAACAACCCGGCCGGTTTCATCAACCTGACCAAGTATAACCAGACCGGCATATCCCACGGCGCTCTGGCGGTGCTGGGGTCCACATATTTGCGCGTGACGGGCATGTTCGATCTGGCCGGATGGGATGCCGGGGTGGGAATACAGAGCTGGAGCGGGAGCTCGGTCAGCCCCACGGGTACGCCTGGATACATTTTTTCCACTCCAATATGCGGGCCGAATGGGGCGAACTGTAATCCTGTCAACCAGACTGCTCCAGCTACCTATGGCGTCACCCAAACGAAGGCGACCGCGATCGATGGTCAGATGCAGGGCAGCATGGGGCCCCTGCCGGTGGGTTTCTACTTCAGCTATGCCAGGGCGCCAGCCGGGAATTCCAATTCGTATAACATCGATCCGGCCGCCGCAGTGGCAGGCTCTGCGGTAATCACAGCCTATGGTACGGCGACCAAGAGTGCTTTGAATATTTCTATGGAAGTGGGCGTGATTCCTGAAAAAGCCACCTTGGGAGCAGCCATGCGCCGCGGCAGGAGTGGTGTTGCCGTGGGAGCTGCCGACAATGCAAGCGATAATGCGATTACGCTTGTCGCCACTTACAATCTGGCACAGAACATGATGGCATCCTTCTCGCTCACTAATTCGAACGGTGAGTACTGGGATGCAGCGCACCAGGATGCACTGGGCAGCAAAACCTGTACGATCAATTTGGTTACCCTGTTCTAACTATTTTTTACAAAGGTGTTTCAATAATATTTTTTAGGGCATGATATATTTGAAACGCAAGTGCGAGAAAATCACACTTGATTTTAAATGCATAAACAGCGGCTGGAAATCTTTATGTGTGCCAGCGCACAGAGAGTGGTGGATGCAAGTGGCATAAGTGAGGGA
>CAIOKY010000106.1 GCA_903858965.1 uncultured Nitrosomonadales bacterium
CGCCGCGCACGGTTTCGTCCGATGACCGCAACACGCTTAAAACGCTTGATCGCGATTTGAAGGCAGTGGTATTCGGCCAGAACAAGGCGATTGATGCGCTTGCCACCGCCATCAAGATGTCGCGTAGCGGATTGGGTAATCCGCAAAAACCGATCGGTAGCTTCCTGTTCTCCGGCCCTACCGGCGTCGGTAAGACTGAAGTGGCACGGCAACTCGCTTACGCGATGGGCATGCCGCTGCATCGCTTCGACATGTCCGAATACATGGAACGCCATGCCGTGTCGCGCCTGATTGGCGCGCCGCCCGGCTATGTGGGTTTCGACCAGGGAGGATTGCTCACCGAAGCGATCAGCAAGCAGCCGCACGCGGTACTACTGCTGGACGAAATCGAAAAGGCGCACCCCGACATCTTCAACATCCTGCTGCAAGTGATGGATCACGGCACACTCACCGACAACAACGGACGCAAGGCCGACTTCCGCAACGTGGTCATCATCATGACCACCAACGCAGGTTCGGAAGCCCTGAACAAGAGCCACATCGGCTTCACCAAGAGCAGTGCGAGCGGTGACGAGTTGATGGACATCAAGCGCACCTTCACGCCGGAATTCCGTAACCGCCTGGATGCGGTGATCTCCTTCGCGCCGCTGGACCACGAAGTCATCCTGCGCGTGGTAGACAAATTCCTGATGCAGCTTGAAGAACAGCTGCACGAGAAAAAGGTGGAGGTCGTGTTCACCGACGCGCTCAAGGATCATCTGGCGAAGAATGGCTTTGATCCGCTGATGGGCGCACGCCCGATGGCGCGCCTGATCCAGGACACGATACGTTCCGCGCTGGCCGACGAGTTGCTGTTCGGCAAGCTGGCCAACGGTGGCAAGGTCACCGTTGATGTGAAGGATGACAAAGCGGTGCTGGAATTTGAGGAAGAGGCGGTAGTAGCGTAACTTGCAGATGGAAAAATTTTTTCAGCGTATAGGTGCAGAATCAAACGCTCAAGTTGGGCGCGAATTTGAACTTCGCGCCCAATCTTTTTTCGCCACACAAGGTATACGACTCAAGTTAAATCACCAAGTAGATGTTGGCATCGAAGGTCGCAAGAAAAAGCCTCATGCTTTTGACCTCGGCTGTGATGAGAAAAAGATTCTTATTGAGTGCAAATCCCATCGTTGGACAACAGGCAATAATGTACCCAGCGCAAAGATGACCGTCTGGAATGAAGCCATGTATTACTTTCATGTTGCGCCTCACGATTACAGAAAAATCATGTTCGTTCTACACCATTGCAATAAACTAGGGAAAAGTCTTGCTTCATACTATTTAGATATATACAGACACTTAATCCCAAGCGATGTTGAACTCTGGGAGTACGATGAAGAAAAAAAGATGGCAGCTCGAATCATCTAGCATCTGTAGGCAATGGAATGTTCTAGCTACAAAGGGCGTTTTGCCCCCAGCCCCACCGGCCCGCTCCACTTCGGTTCTTTAGTCGCCGCCGTCGGTAGCTATCTTGACGCCAAACATCATCAAGGCAAATGGCTGGTACGCATCGAAGACCTCGACACGCCGCGCACCATCGACGGTGCTGCCGAGGATATCTTGAATACGCTGGAAGCCTACGGCCTGTATTGGGACGAAGACATCATTTACCAAAGCCAGCGCACTGCCGCTTACGAAGCAGCCTTCCATCGATTGCAAGATGCTGGCGCGATATATCCATGCTGCTGCACACGCAAAGAGATCGCCGATTCCGCACTACAGCGTGGCGATGAATTGATCTATCCCGGCACATGCCGCAATGGATTGGCGCAAGGTAAAGCAGCGCGAGCGTGGCGGGTACACGTCAACGATGCACAGATCAGCTTCAGGGACGGGCCGCAAGGAGACATCACACAAAATTTGGCAAGCGAAGTCGGCGATTTCGTCGTGCTGCGTGCCGACGGGCTGTTCGCCTACCAGCTTGCGGTCGTGGTGGACGATGCGTTCCAAAATATCACACATGTGGTACGCGGCGCCGATCTGCTCTGCTCCACACCGCGCCAGATCTATTTGCAGCGCTTGCTCGGCTTGACCACTCCGGCCTACATGCATCTGCCTGTCGCAGTGGATGCGCAAGGCGAGAAACTCAGCAAACAAACCTTGGCCGAACCAGTCGGAAAAAACAACGCAAGTTCCACATTGTTTGACGCACTGGTGTTTTTGCGCCAGCAACCGCCTGCCGAACTACGGTTCAGCGCAATTGAACAATTGTTGGCATGGGCCACCGCCAACTGGCAACCCGAAACATTGTTGAACTGCCGTGAACTCGGGTTGCATGAATCAGCACAATTCACCTGATAATAAATACCCTGTTGACTATTCGATTTGCCAACTTCTATACTGGGCGAACATTATTCTTTCAATACACATATGGAAAGGAACGCTGCGATGAAAATGCAATCTGTCTTGTTCGGGTTTGTTGCCATGCTGATGCTGTCTCCGCTGTCTGTTCACGCTGCATCCCCAGATAAGGACAAACCGGATCCATGCGCGTTGTTCAAGCCGGACGACCTGACCAAGTTATTGGGCGGAACCCCGGTCGCCAAAGCCAACGGGCCAAGCTGCAGCTGGAGTGTTGAAGGCAGTTCAAAAAAGCTCATTACCCTTAAATACCCAGGCACCGGCATGGCTGCCGATATGGCCTATGCAACTGCCAAGAAAAACGCCACCAAGGGTGGTAGCACAATCACGAACGAGACCGGCCTCGGCGACAGTGCATATTCGCGCATGGAATCCTATGGGGTATCATTGGTGGCAATCAAGCAGGGGCACCTGATTCAGCTGCAGTACGGAGCCGGAGTGGCGGGCACAGCCAAGGATCTCGATGATTTGCGACCCATAGCACAGAAAGTAGTCGAAGGGCTGTGATCTTCAGAGCTCTCACCACTTCGCGCGCCGGTTACTCTGGCTGACGCAATTCCTCTCATCACGGTGCGCAAAACCAAGGCGCACCACGACAGATGATCAAATGAACCGGCTCTAACCGGCCAGCCCCACATAGACATTCTGCACGTCGTCATCCGCATCGATCGCTTCAAGGAATGCTTCAACCTCTTCGCGCTCAGCGTCGCTTACCGCAACCGGATTTTTTGCCCGGTAACCCAACTGGGCAGACTGTACTGTAAATCCATAGGCCGGCAACGCACGGCACACTGCATCCAGATCCGTTGGGTCGGTAAGAAATAGCGTTGCATCATTATCGTCCGGCTCGAAATCCTGCGCACCGGCCTCGATGGCTGCAAGCTCTGCGTCTGCATCCTTGGAATTGGGTGCCGCCACTATCATGCCCTGATAGTCAAAATCCCATGCGACCGAACCCGAAGCGCCGAGCTGCCCCTTGCGAAAAAACACGCGTATGTTAGAGAGCGTGCGGTTAATGTTGTCCGTCAGGCATTCGACAATCACGGGCACTCTATGCGGCGCAAAACCCTCGTAGACCAGCCGCTCCAAGCTCGTTCCTTCGTCGACCAATCCTGCGCCTTTCTTGATGGCACGCTCCAGGGTTTCGCGCGGCATGGATGCTTTCTTCGCTTGCTCGACTACCAGACGCAAGCGGGGATTCATGTCCGGGTCCGCGCCGGCGCGCGCTGCGACCATGATTTCCTTGGACAGCTTGCCGAAGATGCGGCCCTTTGCATTGGCTGCTATTTCCTTGTGTCTCGCTTTCCACTGAGCGCCCATTTCTACTCTCTATATTTTTATTAATAAAATCTCCCTGAAAAATCCCGCTTGCGGCATCTATTCCAGGCTCAAAGTCAATCTAGCTGATCGCCAGCTTGCGCACCACATCAGCGATACGCCGTGCAGATTTCTCCACCAATTGTTGGTCTTCACCTTCCACCATCACGCGCAACAATGGCTCCGTGCCGGAAGGACGCAACAGCACGCGGCCTTTGCCATTGAGCGCCTGCTCCGCATCACCAACCGCGGCCCTGACCTGATTATGGCTGAGGCAGTCCACCCCTTTATTCACTTTCACGTTGATGAGCACCTGCGGATACATGTGCAAATCTCGCGTTGTCTCTGCCAGAGTTTGTTTGTTCGCACGCAATGCATGCAGCACTTGCAATGCGGAAATAATTCCGTCGCCGGTGCTGTGTTTGTCCAGGCAAATGATGTGCCCGGAGTTTTCGCCGCCCAGTTGCCAGCCTTGTTGCTGCAATAATTCCATCACGTAGCGATCGCCAACCTTGGCGCGCTTGAAAGGGATGCCAAGCCTCTGCATCGCATGCTCGAACGCCAGATTGGTCATCAGTGTCCCGACTACCCCGCCATGCAACAAGCCCTGCGCCTGGCGATGGCTGGCAATCACATACAGCAGCTGGTCGCCGTCATAGAGCTTCCCTGCACTATCCGCCATCACCAGACGATCACCATCGCCATCCAGCGCGATGCCTATATCCGCCTTGTGTTCAATGACCGCCGCACGCAAATTATCCGGGGCGGTCGCGCCGTAGCCGTCATTGATGTTCTTGCCGTCAGGTTGTGCGCCGATGGCAACGACATCGGCACCGAGTTCGTGGAATACGTGGCGCGCAATGTGGTAAGTCGCGCCGTGCGCACTATCCACCACTATCTTCAGGCCGCGCAAATCCAGCTCGGCAGGGAAAGTGCTTTTGCAGAATTCGATATAGCGGCCGACTGCATCGTCGATACGCTTGGCTTTGCCCAGTCCGTCCGAAGCATTGGTTTGCATCTCATTATCCAAAGCTGCCTCTATGGCGCGCTCGGTTTCATCCGGCAATTTGGTACCATGTGCAGAGAAAAATTTGATGCCGTTATCGTCGAACGGATTGTGCGATGCGGAAATCACGATACCGGCCTGCAAGCGCAACGCGCGCGTCAGATAAGCCACCGCCGGGGTCGGCACCGGTCCGGCCAGATACACATCTATGCCTGCTGCGATCAAGCCGGCCTCCAAAGCCGATTCCAGCATGTAGCCTGAAATACGCGTGTCCTTTCCGATCAACACACCCGTGCGTTCGCCGCGCGTGTCACTCATGCTCGCGAGCACCTTGCCGCCCGCGTAGCCCAGATGCATGACGAATTGCGGCGTGATCGGATATTCACCGACCCGCCCGCGTATGCCGTCGGTACCAAAATATTTTTTGCTCACCCCTGCGCTCCATTCATGTTGTTCACCGCATCCCAGATCTTCAGCGCATCCACTGTTGCGCGTACATCATGCACGCGTACGATGGTTGCCCCGCGCTGCACCGCGATCAATGCTGCCGCCACGCTGGCCGGCAGACGCTGCGACACATCCTGCCCGGTCAGCGCCCCCAGCATGGACTTGCGCGAAAGACCCGCCAATAATGGCACGCCCAGTTCGGTCAGGCTCTTCAATTGGCGCAACAAGGCAAGATTATGCGCCAAGGTCTTGCCAAAGCCAAAGCCCGGATCGATCACGACGCGCTCGCGTTGAATGCCGGCGGCTTCGGCAGCCGCGATACGCTCGCGCAAAAACGCGCTGATTTCACTGACTACATTTTTATAGTGCGGTTGCTGCTGCATGGTTTGCGGATCGCCTTGCTTGTGCATCAGGCACACTGCGGCATTGCTCGAGGCAACCGCTTCCATCGCGGCGGTATCTTGCAGTGCGTTAATATCGTTGACCATTTGTGCACCGGCATTGATCGCCGCCCGCATCACCTCCGGCTTGACGGTGTCTATGGAAATTGGCACGGACGTGCCGCGCAAGCCTTCGATGATCGGTAATACGCGATCCAGTTCTTCCTGCACACTGACTGGCCGCGCTCCCGGACGTGTCGACTCACCGCCGATATCGAGTATGTCCGCGCCATCGGCAATCAGCTGGTGTGCATGCGCAAGAGCATTATCATGTTGCAAATACAATCCGCCATCTGAAAACGAATCGGGCGTGGCATTGACGATGCCCATGACCAGCGGGCGAGATAAATCAAAATGGAAGCGGCCGCAGCGGAACATAAAGACAAGGACAAGAACTCAGAACCGCGGATTCAGGAACACTTCTATCCTGAATCCCGATCCAGAATCCCGCTTCAAGTTTCCTGCGCGGGTTGCGTGGGCGTAGCAGCCGGAGCAGTCGGTGCCTGATCTTTAGGCGGCTGTGGAGCCTGGCTGCTTGGGGTAGGCTTGGGCGGACGCGGCGGATTTCCGGCCATGATGTCGTTGATCTGATCGGCATCAATGGTTTCCCATTCAAGCAGTGCCTTGGTCATTGCCTCGATCTTGTCGCGATTGGCCTCGATCAGGCTGCGCGCCAGCGCGTATTGTTGATCGATGATGCGGCGGATCTCGGCATCCACCTGTTGCATGGTCGCTTCGGAAATATTCTTGTGTGTCGTAACCGAGCGCCCGAGGAACACCTCGCCCTCGTTCTCGCCATACACCATGGTCCCGAGCGCATCCGACATGCCCCACTGGGTCACCATGCGCCGCGCCATATCGGTGGCACGCTCGAAATCGTTGGAAGCTCCGGTGGTCATTTGGTGCATGAAGATCTCTTCGGCGATACGCCCGCCGAACAACACAGCAATCGTATCGAGGATGCGATTCTTGTCCATGCTGTAGCGGTCTTCCGAAGGCAGTTGCATGGTCAGCCCCAGCGCACGCCCGCGCGGGATGATGGTCACTTTGTGTACCGGATCCGTCTTGGGCAACAATTTGGCGACCACTGCATGACCGGATTCATGATAGGCAGTGTTGCGGCGTTCTTCCTCCGGCATCACCATGGAACGGCGTTCCGCACCCATCATGATCTTGTCCTTGGCCGACTCGAAATCATCCATCTCGACGAAACGCTTGCCGCGACGCGCAGCGAACAACGCAGCTTCATTGACCAGATTGGCCAAATCCGCACCTGACATACCCGGTGTACCGCGTGCCAGAATATCGGCCTTTACGTCCGGTGCAACCGGCACCTTGCGCATGTGCACCATCAGAATCTGCTCGCGGCCGCGAATATCCGGCAACGGCACAACCACTTGACGATCAAAACGACCCGGACGCAACAGCGCAGAATCCAGCACATCGGGACGATTGGTCGCGGCGATCACGATCACCCCGCTGGCACCCTCGAAGCCATCCATTTCAACCAACAACGCATTCAGCGTCTGCTCGCGCTCGTCATTTCCGCCGCCAAGTCCCGCACCGCGTTGCCTACCCACCGCATCGATTTCGTCGATGAACACGATGCACGGTGCCTGCTTCTTGGCCTGCTCGAACATATCGCGTTCGCGCGCGGCGCCAACGCAGACAAACATTTCCACGAAATCAGAACCAGAAATCGAGAAGAACGGCACCTTGGCTTCACCGGCAATTGCTTTCGCCAGCAATGTCTTACCGGTTCCGGGATTGCCGACCAGCAGCACCCCGCGCGGGATGCGCCCGCCCAGATTCTGGAATTTTGCCGGATCACGCAAAAAATCCACCAGCTCGGAGACTTCTTCCTTGGCTTCATCGCAGCCCGCCACGTCGGCAAACGTGAAGCGTTCCTTGCTCTCGTCCAGCTGGCGTGCACGCGACTTGCCGAACGAAAACGCGCCGCCCTTGCCGCCGCCCTGCATCTGCCGCATGAAGTACACCCACACGAGGATCAACAGGATCATCGGGAACCAGGACACAAAGATACTCATCAGGAATGACTGTTCTTCTTCCGGCTTGGCCTCGATCTTCACACCGTTTTTCAACAGGTCCGAAACCATCCACAGATCGCTGGGCGCATAGCTGGTGATATGGTTGCCATCAGTCGTCGTCGCCTTCAGCGTGCGGCCTTCGATGACCACCTTGGTGATATGGCCCTGCTTCACTTCCTCGAGAAACTGGGAATAGTCGAGCTGCGACTGGGAAGCCTGCTGCTGGTGAGTGTTGAATTGATTGAACACGGTCATCAGCACCAGGGCGACGACCAACCAAATTGCAATGCTTTTAAAATTATTCAAAATAACTCCTTAAACGACACGCCCGATAATTGCTGCATCTCCATGGAAACTGATGCAATAGCGGCTGGATAGCAGCCGCCGAGGTTGTTCATTAGACTATGTATTACGCTATTACTCAAGCTTTCCGCTACCCAACAAATATACCTCACTGCTGCGGTCGCGCGATGCCTTCGGCTTGCGTGTCGCCACCCTGATAAAGCGGCTGCGCATCAGTTTGAGGAAATCCTCGAATCCCGCACCCTGAAACACCTTGACCAGAAAGCTGCCGTCAGGCTTGAGATGTTCGAGTGCGAACTCCATCGCCAGTTCCGCAAGATGCATCGCACGGGCCTGGTCTGCCGAGGCCACACCGGACATATTGGGCGCCATATCGGAAATTACAAGCCCCACCGGCTTGCCTTGCAGAAAATCTTCCAATTGATTGAGAACAGCTTCCTCGCGAAAATCACCCAGGATGAAACCCACTCCGGCCAGCGGATCCAGCGGCAACAAATCCAGCGCGACCACTTTTCCGCCGCGCCCCACCTTGGCTGCCGCCACCTGCGACCAACCGCCGGGCGTCGCACCCAGATCCACCACCACCGTACCGGGCTTGAGCAAACGGTCCTTGGCATCGATCTCCAGCAGCTTGTAGGCGGCACGCGAACGGTAACCTTCCTTCTGCGCAAGCTGCACAAAAGGGTCGTTGACATGCTCACGCATCCATTGTTTACTGGTCTTGGAAGGCTTCATCGTTTAGAATCCTCGCCCGAAATATTAAAAGCCTTCTCGAAAGTCATTATGTTATCCCTTACCGTATCCGAACGCCTCGCCCTCAAGGGCCGCGCCCATGCCCTGACCCCGACGGTGATGATAGGCAATGCCGGCTTGACCGATGCCGTGCTGAAGGAAATCGCGCAGACTTTGAAAATTCACGAGCTCATCAAGATTCGTGTCATGAGCGATGACCGCTTATTGCGGGCATCCATGATGGAAAGCATCTGTGAGCAACTCAATGCCGCGCCGGTGCAGCGGATAGGCAAGATCCTGGTGGTCTACCAGCCAAATCCGGATTTACACCAGATCGAACTCAAGAAAATGCCGCGTCACAAAGGCAAAAAACCACTCACCAAAAAACAGCTCGGCAGCCGTTAACCTTACTGTATATCCAAAAGCATGCCAGAAACGTCGCAAGCAGGTCGAAGTGCAAGGAGCCGCGCAGCGAACAACGAGACATACCATACTGGTAGGCAAGGAGTAAGCGGGCACGCGACACAGCAATTCGAACGCGCAGCAGCTTATGGCGCGCTTTTTTAAATATACTGCACTTCAACCACTTCGTATTCGCGCACCCCGCCCGGCGCCTGCACTTCGGCGATATCGCCGCTGCTTTTCCCGATCAGTGCGCGCGCAACAGGTGAGCTGATCGAAATCTTGCGGTGCCGGATGTCCGCTTCGTCATCGCCGACGATCTGGTAAGTGACCACATCGCCGTTGTTCACATCTTCCAGTATCACGGTCGAACCGAACACACAGCGCCCGTCGGCATTGAGGGTCTTGGGATCGATGACCTGCGCACTGCCCAGTTTGAATTCCAGTTCGACGATACGGCCTTCGACAAACGACTGCCGCTCCTTCGCGGCATCGTATTCGGCATTTTCCGACAGGTCGCCCTGCGCGCGCGCTTCCGCGATCGCGTTGATCACCTTCGGGCGCTCTACCGTCTTGAGGTTATGCAGCTCCTGGCGCAATTTTTCCGCGCCCACTACGGTCAATGGAATTTTGCTCATATCGATCGCTCTCTTTATTTGGCCAGGCGTTGATGCTGGCTCTGTAAATCATAAACACGCAACTCGGTCAGATGTTGCATCCCGACGCAGGCAGCGCGTGCCCCGGCCAGCGTCGTGTAGTACGTCACCCGTCCCTGCAATGCGGCATGACGGATAGAATAGGAATCGCGCATCACGGAAGGTTTGCTGTCCACTGTGTTGACGATCAGGCTGACCTCGCCGTTCTTGATCATGTCCACGATGTGCGGGCGGCCTTCCGCAACCTTGTTCACCACCGTCACGCCGATACCTGCGGCGCCGATCACCGCCGCCGTGCCGCGCGTGGCCAGAATGGTAAAGCCCAGTTTCACAAGTGAACTGGCGATTTCCACCGCGCCCGGCTTGTCCTCTTCCCGCACGCTGATAAAAACCCTGCCCTCTTTCGGCAATTTCACGCTGGCTGCCAGTTGCGACTTGACGAACGCCTCGGCGAATGTATCACCGATACCCATCACTTCGCCGGTGGATTTCATTTCCGGCCCGAGTATCGTATCCACGCCGGGAAACTTGATGAACGGAAACACCGCTTCTTTCACCGAATAATACGGCGGAATCACTTCTTGCGTGACGCCTTGTTGTGCCAGGCTTTGTCCGGCCATGCAACGCGCCGCGATCTTGGCCAGCGGCACGCCGGTCGCCTTGGAAACGAACGGCACGGTGCGTGAAGCACGCGGATTCACTTCCAGCACATACACCGTGCCGCGTTGTATCGCGAATTGCACATTCATCAGCCCGACCACATTCAGCGCCTTGGCCATCGCCACGGTCTGGCGGCGCAATTCATCCTGCATCGCTTGCGACAGGCTGAATGGCGGCAACGAGCAGGCCGAATCGCCGGAATGCACGCCCGCCTCTTCGACGTGTTCCATGATGCCGCCGATGATCACATCTTTTCCGTCGGACACCGCATCCACGTCCACTTCAATCGCGTCATTCAGGAAGCGATCCAGCAGGATGGGCATACGCTCCGGATAAGTCTTGGACATCTCCTGCGCATCGCGCAGATAGCGTTCCAGGTCGGCTTGCGCATGGATGATCTCCATCGCCCGCCCGCCCAGCACATTGCTCGGCCGCACCACCAGCGGATAGCCGATCTCGGCGGCACCCGCGATACCGTCTTCCACGGTGCGTGCAGTGCGATTAGGCGGC
The DNA here is from genome assembly GCA_903858965.1 of uncultured Nitrosomonadales bacterium. Taxonomy (GTDB): domain Bacteria; phylum Pseudomonadota; class Gammaproteobacteria; order Burkholderiales; family Gallionellaceae; genus Gallionella. The sequence goes on from CAIOKY010000106.1 coordinate 10,922, forward strand.
TGTTTCAGATTCAGGTGATGCAACATCTGCTGGAAGCGCGCACGGTCTTCAGCGCAGTCGATCATGTCCGGCGTGGTACCGATGATGGGCACGCCGTTCTTCTCCAGGCCTCGCGCCAGCTTCAGCGGAGTCTGGCCGCCGTACTGCACGATCACGCCGATCGGCTTTTCCACGGCA
>CAIOKY010000107.1 GCA_903858965.1 uncultured Nitrosomonadales bacterium
ACCCGAATTGCTCCAAAATATGCGCCAAATCTTAGATGGGCGAAAAAATCTCGCTGCTCCACATTTCAAGTGTGCAGAAAATCAATTATTAGAGGTGCCCATAAGGCTTTAATAGTTGGCCGCTGGCCCCAGAGATAGTCCGTCGATTTTTCTTTCCCTCTGCAGTCACAGAAGTACGCGACGCCAAACCCTGATAAAGCAAAAGGCCATCCCGAAGGATGGCCTGAGTGTATTGCCAAGTACCTAAAAGATTATTTGCTCGTCTCGACAGGCTTGCCTTTATCCGCTGGTGAAACTGCCGGTGCTGCAGCTTGGACGATCTCAATCTTTGCCTTTGCTTTCAAGTCTTCAAACAGTTTTTGCAAGTTCTGCTGCTGTAGCTGTTGCTGCAGTTGCGGCTTGACTTGATCTAGCGGAGGGAACGTCTTTGGACGAGAGTCCTCAAGCAATATGACATGATAACCAAATTGGGTTTTGACCGGTTCTTCAGAGAACTTTCCTTTTGTCAGCTTGGCCACTGCCGCACCAAATTCCGGCACCATTGCACTCGGATCGAACCAACCCAGATCGCCGCCGCTAGCTTTGGATCCAGAGTCTTTGGATTTCGCCTTCGCCAATGATTCAAACGCTTTCGGGTTCTTTTGCAGTTTGGCGATGATGTCCTTGGCATCAGCTTCATTATCCACCAGGATATGCCGTGCTTTGTATTCGTTGCCGGACATTTTGGCTTTAACTTTTTCATATTCGGCTTTCACCATGTCATCACTGACGGGGCTGTTCTTCAGGTAGTCCTGAACGAAAGCGTTAGCCAAGATTGATTGCCGAGTCAAATCTATCTCGTCCAGTACTTCAGGCTTCTTGTCGATGCCTTTCTTGGCGGCTTCTTGGGCGGCGAGAAGTTGCATCGACAATTGATCGATGATCTTTTTGCGTGTTTCAGGGTTGTCTGGTTGTCCTTGGGCAGCACTCTGCTTGGCCAGTATGTCTACGCGATTTTCGCTGATGGCGGTGCCATTCACAGTGGCTGCAACGGGGCCTTTTGGTTGATCGCTGGGATTGCATGCGCATAGCGCGATCACTGATACTGTGCTGATGATCAGAATGCGGGATTGGAACAACATCATTTCAGGTCCTTTCAAGGAAAATTTAAATTCAGGTCATGCAGAGATAGTCCAGCCGGTAATCCTTACGTCTCTTTTGTGCGGTGGTTACCGGGAGTGGCTCTGCGAGCGAGGTATGTGATGATATATTAAATAAATAAAAAGAGACATTGGATGATTCAGGCCGGGAATATTAATAATTTGTGCCGGTCACCAGCCTTCTGAAGATCCGTTGTTGGCAACTATATTCTCTTGCTGTGTGGAATGCTCACTGCTGCGGTTGGCCCGTCGCCTTTAACAGTTGTGAAAGATCAACCGAGTCTTGTTTTGCAGCCTGCGGCCCCTCTATCTTTTCTTGTGTCCAGTCCACAGCTTCCCCTGCACCCCAAGACACTGCGGAAGCAAGCACAAACACCAACAAGCCGCGCGTCATTCCCTTTGGGATTCCTTGCTTATCCAGATAAAGGTGGAAATACCAGGCGGCAATGAAGAACATGATGGTGGAGATGATCAGATTCCACATCGAGGGCAATGTAAACATTATTGGCTTTTTTCCTGGGTGCAACGCAATGCACAAGGATACCTCAAGACGCTAAAGACGCCTTTGATTTCCTACCCGGCGCAGATTGGGGCGTGATCCCAGACAACCGGCATCTTATCCCTTCAATTTTCTGGCCTTCGACAAACCGGGTCGAGTGGTAAGTCATGATTTCACCTTTGGCGGCTAGCTCTGACAAGTAGAGGCGTGTTTTAGTCAGGGAGAGGCCTGCACCCGCAGCAATCTCGGCATCCAACTTCTCGCCATGTTTTTTCAGGTATTGCAGGATTTCATTCATAATATTCAATAGTTAAAAAAGCCGGTTTATCACCGGCTTTTATTATTCATCCCAAATGAACTTTACATCGTTGTTTCAAAGTATAGCCCAGCCCAGCTAGCAATAGATACTGCTACGGCAGTCAACCAGCCAAAAGCCAAGTTGAACTCATTATCTTGCGGGTTGGCGGTACTGTTATTTTTATTGCTCATTCTTTATCTCCATATCAAAACATCGTTATCCCAACGACAGGGCAAAGATGAGACTGGAATACTGGAGATTAGTTCCATACAGTCATCGCCAACCACTTCCCCAATTAGCTTGGCATTCCCATTCGTGCTATCTTAACATTTAAAGAGGGGTAGCATTGATTTCCCAATTAGCAAGCTGGTGGCCCGAAATGCGCAAAGGATTTTTACTGTTGTTGCTGGTTTTTGTATGCAGCAATTCGATGGCAGAGGCATGGATTAAAGTAGCTTCCACGGCTGATGGAGGAGTAAACGTGTTTGCTGATGAATCGACTATCCGGAAGGAAGGCGCCATTGTTACTGTATGGACGCTGGGAGACTTCAATAAGACCGAGACAGTCGGCAGCTTTGATCAGGTTATGTCGCTAAAAGAACATGATGAGTACGATTGCAAGAAACAACTGATGAGGCGCTTGAAAGCTACCATGTACTCGGGAAATATGGGCAGAGGAGATGTTCTTGATTCCCGCCCTATACTCGAAGGATGGCGGCCGATCCCGCCAGGTAGTTTGAATGAGCAACTTTGGAAATTCGTCTGTGGCTAGGAACAATTGATTCAATAACAACTGCCAAGAAAATTTGGCGTTTCACTAAATGAATGCCGGCTTATCAGTTGGCAAAGCCCAATGATTGCATTTTCGGTTGGAGCCAAAATCGCTGGGCATAATTGCCTATCCATAAGCGGAAGGCCGAGGTAAAATAACAATATGAACCCAGTGCCCGGATATATCACTTTTGGCGCACCATTAATATCAAAGGGGGTTAGGCTAAATGCCTAGCTCCTTTTTCTTTGAGTCTCATGTGAAAGCAGACGATGGCACATCACCACGGACATAACCATACTCACGATCATGACCACAATCACGGCGGGCACTCGCATAGCGGTGGCCATCATCACGGCGATCCAAACAATCATGGCCGGGCTTTCGTTGCCGCGATTGCCCTGAACACGATTTTTGTCGTTGTCGAATTCACTTACGGCCTGATCGCCAATTCGACTGCGCTGATGGCGGATGCCGGACATAACATCTCGGATGTGCTGGGGTTGCTGCTGGCATGGAGTGCCGCGATTCTGGGTCGCAAGGCGCCGAACGAGCGTTATACATACGGTTTGCGCAGCACTTCAATTCTGGCCGCTCTGGCCAACGCCATGTTCCTGCTGGTGGTGTGCGGGGCTATTGCGTGGGAGGCCATTCAACGCTTCTCGCAACCACCCGCAGTGGCGGGATTAACGGTGACGCTCGTGGCAGGGCTCGGTATTGTCGTTAACGGCCTGTCTGCATGGCTGTTCGTAAAGGGCAGCAAAGGTGACCTGAATATTCGCGGAGCGTATCTGCACATGGCGGCCGACGCTGTCGTGTCGCTGGGCGTGGTGGTTGCCGGCATAGCGATGATATTCACGGGCTGGTACTGGCTCGATCCAATTATCAGCGTGGTTATCGTCGCGGTCATTGTGATCGGTACCTGGAGCCTGTTGCGCGAATCCGTTCAGCTGGCATTGAGTGCCGTCCCGGCACATATTGAAACAACTGCTGTGGAAGCATATCTGCGCCAATGCCCCGGTGTCACCGACATACATGACCTGCACATATGGGGGATGAGCACGACCGAGAGCGCCCTGACTGTCCATTTGGTGATGCCGGAAGGCTACCCGGGCGACGCTTTCATGGATGACATCATGCAGACGTTGAAAGTGCGCTTCTCTGTTCAGCACAGCACGCTGCAAATAGAGCAGGGGACGACCGATCATTTTTGTGCACTGCATCCGGGTGCTACGGCAGCACAC
>CAIOKY010000108.1 GCA_903858965.1 uncultured Nitrosomonadales bacterium
CTGCTCGCCAAAAGGGTTGGCCCTGCGGCGGTCATTTCCCAACCTTATGTCCATTTCTCCAAACAGCGCAGATAACTCAGCATAGTCACATTACCTTTTTTTACTCAACTTGCGCAAAAGCTCTAATTCTTCCTGTATGGACATTCCCCGCACTTTCTCATGCTTGAATAATAACCAGAGCACGGCGCCGTTAAACAGCACGAATATCACTTCCATATAGAGAAGCGGCGTGACGATGGTGAGCATCGGCCCTGCCTGAAAAATGAAGTAGAACCCCTGGAAGCTGGGCAATAACGCATTGGTGACCGCGTAAACATACTCAAAGGGCGGAAACAAAAGAATCACCGTCAAGTTGACTGCCACGATCAGCAATATTGCGTTTTGAAAATTGAAACGCCGCTTCGCGCCGGCAGCCTTTCTCTGATCTTGCAGGAGCAACCAGGCAACCGCGACATTCACCAGCAACACGACGATTTCAAGAAACAACACATCGCCATTGATCACTTCATTGGTGTTAAGCGTAAATACGAAATGAAAACCGGAAAAAATCAGCGCTTTGGTATCGGTGAACGAGAAGGAATCGATTGGCGGGAACAGTGATAGCAAAACCAGATTGATCGCCCCCAACCATAAAGCAATTTTTTGTTTTTGGTTCATGAATTTCCCCAACCAACGCGCAATGGTTAATACTAGCAGCTATCCAATCTGCTGACCAATGGGACGCACGGTTGTGCCGAATAAGTGCAACCTGCACCGCCCGCGGTGTTAAAATCGCGCTCCAAAATTTTCAGAAACCGGTTTTTACATGCTTTCCACCGCTAACATCACCATGCAGTTCGGGGCAAAACCCCTGTTTGAAAACGTCTCCGTGAAATTCGGCGACGGCAACCGTTACGGGCTGATAGGCGCGAACGGCTGCGGCAAATCCACCTTCATGAAAATCCTCGGCGGCGACCTGGAACCGAGTTCCGGCAACGTGATGATCGACAAGAACGAGCGCCTCGGCAAGCTGCGCCAGGATCAGTTCGCTTTTGAAGACATGCGCGTACTGGATGTGGTGATGATGGGTCATACCGAGATGTGGGCGGCAATGTCGGAGCGCGATGCGATCTATGCCAACCCGGACGCGAGCGAAGAAGACTACATGCGCGCCGCCGACCTCGAGGCAGCATTCGCCGAATACGACGGCTATACCGCCGAACCACGCGCCGGAGAATTGTTGTTGGGCGTAGGCATACCGATCGAGTTGCACCAGGGACCCATGAGTTCGGTCGCACCCGGCTTCAAGCTGCGTGTGCTGCTGGCGCAGGCGTTGTTTTCCAACCCCGACATCCTGCTACTCGACGAGCCGACCAACAACCTCGACATCAACACGATACGCTGGCTGGAAAACATCCTCAACGCGCGCAATTGCACGATGGTGATCATTTCGCATGACCGCCACTTTTTGAACAGCGTGTGCACCCACATGTCTGATCTGGACTACGGCAAGATCACCACCTACCCCGGCACGTACGACGAGTACATGCTGGCCGCCACCCAGGCGCGCGAGCAGCAATCGTCGGACAATGCCAAGGCCAAGGAAAAGGTCGCCGAGCTGAAAGCCTTTGTGGCACGCTTCTCGGCAAATGCGTCCAAGGCCAAGCAGGCCACCTCGCGCGCGCGCCAGATCGACAAAATAAAAATAGAAGACATCAAACCATCCAGCCGCCAGTATCCGTTCATCCGCTTTGAATATGACGAGCGCGAAAAACTGCATCGCACCGCGGTGGAAGTACAGAAGATGGCCAAGGGCTTCGACAAGATGCTTTTTTCCAACGTGAATTTCCGCATTGATGCGGGCGAGAAGGTCGCCATCATCGGCCCTAACGGTATCGGCAAGACCACTTTGCTGCGCTGTCTGGTTGGCGAATTGCCGCCCGACACCGGCACCATCAAGTGGACCGACAAGGCCAAGATCGGGTACTACGCGCAGGATCACACCGCTGATTTTGCCGAAGACAAAAGCATGACCGACTGGATGACTTATTGGCGCGGGCCTAATGATGACGACCAGACCGTGCGCGCCACGCTGGGCCGTTTGCTGTTCTCCGGTGACGATGCCAAAAAACGGGTGAAGGTATTGTCAGGCGGCGAAAAGGGCCGCATGCTGTTCGGCAAGCTGATGCTGCAAAAGAACAACGTGCTGCTGATGGACGAACCGACCAACCACATGGACATGGAATCCATCGAGTCGCTCAACACCGCGCTGCTGGAATACAAGGGCACGCTGCTGTTCGTCAGCCATGACCGCGAATTCGTTTCATCGCTGGCGACGCGCATCATCGAGATTTCATCGAAAGGCGTCACCGATTATCATGGTACATATGAAGAATACTTGCGCGATCAGGGCATGGCGCTTTAACAGCCTGCCGCACTTTTAAGGAGCCGGCATGACCGAACACCGTTACACCCTGACACTCTCCTGCCCCGACCGGGTCGGCATCGTCGCGGCAGTCAGCGGCTTTGTCGCGCAGCATGGCGGCTGGATCGTCGAAGCCAGCTATCACACCGACCAGGAGACGCAGCGCTTCTTCATGCGCCAGGAGATCCGTGCCTCATCGCTGCCATTTGATGCAACGGAATTGCGCACACGCTTCGCCGCGCTGGCTGCCGAATTCAAGATGAGCTGGCAGGTCAGCGATTCTGATGTCAGAAAACGTGTGGTAGTCATCGTCAGCCAGCATGATCACTGCCTGAATGACCTGCTGCATCGCTGGCGCAGCGGTGAGTTGCGCGTGGACATTCCCTGCGTCATCTCCAATCACCAATCGTTGCGCGGCTTCGTCGAATGGCACGGCATCCCGTTTCATTACGTGGATATGCCCAAGGACAATGTGCAAGCCAAAGCTGCCTCCTTCGCAGAGATCGCACGCCGCTTCGATGCAGAGCGCGGCGACGTGATGGTGCTGGCGCGCTTCATGCAGATCATGCCACCGGATCTATGCATCCGCTATGCCGGACGCATCATCAACATCCATCACAGTTTCCTGCCTTCGTTCGTTGGCGCCCGGCCTTATCATCAAGCCTTCCAGCGCGGCGTGAAACTGATAGGCGCGACCTGCCACTATGTTTCCGACGAACTGGATGCCGGCCCCATCATCGAACAGGACACGATGCGCATCGACCACGGCGACAGCGTGGATGACATGGTGCGCTACGGCAAGGATATCGAAAAGGCAGTATTGGCGCGCGGCCTGCGCTACCATGTGGAAGACCGCGTGCTGGTGTGCGGCAACAAGACCGTCGTGTTCCGCTAAAGCTGAACCTGATCGTGACGCCCACGCAGAAACAGAAAGGCAACACATGAAGAATTTCATACTCGCGGTGTTTCTCTGTGCTTTCGTGTCGTCGGCTTTTGGCGAAGCACCAGCCGCGTCGACGGCAAGTGCAGAACCCACCGTCGTCTATTGGGACTCCGCAGAAGGCAAAGCGTTGCGCGCCCGCATGCCGGCGGATGCGGACTACTGGCAGCTTGCACCGAACTTCACCGCGCAGATCACCCAGTCGTATTGTTCCGTGGCCAGCGCAGTCACGGTGCTCAACGCGATGCCGATAACGAAGCCTGTTGACCCGGCTTATGCGCCCTATGCCTACTTCACCCAAAGCAATTTCTTCACTCCCGAAGTTGCAAAGGTCATCAGTGCGAAGACTGTAATGGAAATGGGCATGACGCGAGAACAGATGGCTGAAACGCTGTCCCATCAAGGTGTCAAGGCGATCTCCATCGCGGGCGATACTATCAGCGAAGAAGGCTTGCGCACTTTGCTGAAAAAAGCGCTGGGCGATGACGGACAGTTCGTGCTGGCCAATTATTTTCGTGCGAATCTCGGACAGGTCGGCGGCGGGCACTGGTCAGCCTTGGCTGCCTATGACGCGCAGTCCGACAGCGTATTGATACTCGATGTGGCCAAATACAAATATCCGCCGGCGTGGGTCAGCATCAGCATGCTGCAACAGGCGATCAACACCATAGATACGGTCAGCAATAAGGCGCGCGGGTTGGTTGTCGTGTCGAAATAAGCGCCAAGCCGATAGTTTTCTGGTTGACCTGCTCAATGTGAAAGAATTGTTTTACGGACTGCTGACTGCAGTTGGTTATCGCCCATACGTGCGATAAATATAATCGTGCAGAAATTCATTCTCGGCATTCTTGCGCCTGGCCACGCCATGCACATGTCTGACCAGATTGCTCAACACGTGATAGACGATGGATGGGCGCGTATCCAGTAACGTTTCCAGCCTGGAACGTTGCAATAACAGAACGGTACTATCCTTTTTTATCTTTATTTCCGCACTGATGTTCATCATGCCACCGCCGACAAAGCTCATGATCCGGGCCAGATCGCCGGGCGATTCAAGCAGCAATGATACCGGCTCGTTGTTTACCATGGCGCTGACTTCGATCTTGCCTTCGACCAGTATCATCAAAGCATTCTTCGTGGACTCATCATCCAAATCGATAACAGATTCGCCAGCTTCAAAATAGTGGGCAGTGAAAAGGCTGACTAACTCGATAATCTCGAGGTCTTGCAAGTGTTCCACCAACCCGCTGTTGTGCAGCACAC
>CAIOKY010000109.1 GCA_903858965.1 uncultured Nitrosomonadales bacterium
CGAGAACGCGGTCGAGTATTTCGTCTCCTACTACGACTACTACCAGCCCGAGGCCTACGTGCCGTCGCGCGACGTGTATATCGAGAAGGATTCCAGCATCAACGAGCAGATCGAGCAGATGCGCCTGTCCGCCACCAAGGCGCTGCTGGAGCGCGAAGATTGCGTGATCGTCGCGACCGTCTCGGCGATCTACGGCATCGGCGACCCGGTCGATTATCACGGCATGATCCTGCATTTGCGCCATAACGAAAAGATGCACCAGCGCGACGTGATCAAGCGCCTGATCGAAATGCAGTACGAGCGCAACGAGATCGATTTCTCGCGCGGCAAGTTCCGCGTGCGCGGCGACGTGATCGACATCTTCCCGGCGGAAAGCAACGAGTCCGCATTGCGCATCACGCTGTTCGACGACGAAGTGGAAACCCTGTCGCTGTTCGATCCGCTCACCGGCCACATCCTGCAAAAGGTGCCGCGCTACACTGTGTATCCGTCCAGCCATTACGTTACGCCGCGCAGCACCGTGCTGGAAGCGCTCGAGACCATCAAGGTCGAGCTGGCCGAGCGCATCGCGTTCTATCAGCGCGAGAACAAACTGGTCGAGGCGCAGCGTATCGAGCAGCGCACCCGCCACGACCTGGAGATGCTCAACGAAATCGGCTTCTGCAAGGGCATTGAAAATTATTCTCGCCATTTGTCCGGGCGACCTGCAGGCGCGCCGCCGCCGACGCTGATCGATTACCTGCCGCCCAACGCGCTGATGTTCCTGGACGAGAGCCACGTGATGATGCCGCAGATCGGCGGCATGTACAAAGGCGACCGTGCGCGCAAGGAAAACCTGGTCAACTACGGCTTCCGCCTGCCTTCAGCGATGGACAACCGCCCGCTGCGCTTCGACGAATTCGAAAAGGTGATGCGCCAGAGCGTGTTCGTCTCGGCCACGCCTTCCGTGTATGAGGCCGAGCATGCCGGCCAGGTGGTCGAACAACTGGTGCGTCCCACCGGGCTGATCGATCCGCAGATCGAAGTGCGTCCCGCGATCCACCAGGTGGACGACCTGATGTCCGAGGTCAACCTGCGCGTGAAGCTGGGCGAACGCGTGCTGGTCACCACGCTGACCAAGCGCATGTCCGAAGACCTCACTGATTATTTTTCCGAGCACGGCATCAAGGTGCGCTACCTGCATTCCGACATCGAGACCGTCGAGCGCGTCGAGATCATCCGCGACCTGCGCCTGGGCATGTTCGATGTACTGGTCGGCATCAACCTGTTGCGCGAGGGATTGGATATCCCGGAAGTGTCGCTGGTCGCGATACTCGATGCCGACAAGGAAGGCTTCCTGCGTTCCGAGCGCTCGCTGATCCAGACCATAGGACGCGCCGCGCGCCACCTCAACGGCAAGGCCATCCTGTATGCGGATCGCATCACCGACTCGATGAAGCGCGCCATCGACGAGACCGAGCGCCGCCGCACCAAACAGGTCGCCTACAACTTCGCGCACAACATCACGCCGATCGGCGTGCAGAAGCGCATCAAGGACATCATCGAAGGCATGTACGAACCCGATGTCGCGCGCAGCCAGCTCAAGGCCGCGCAGGAACAGGCGAAATACCTGGCGATGAGCGAGAAGGATGTGTCGAAGGAGATCAAGCGGCTGGAAAAGGAGATGCTGCAAGCCGCCAAGAACCTGGAGTTCGAGCGCGCCACCGAGCTGCGCGACCAGTTGAAGAAGCTGCGCGAGAGCGTGCTGATCTCGCCGTTGTGAGATTCAACCTTATTTCGTTGCGCCACTTTTGTTGATAACGATTGACCTTACCAAAATGGATTAGTTACTATTCCACAGTTGACAGATCACCGCAGCAACTAACCCAACCCAGGAAAGAATAAATGAGCCACACTTTATATCAGGCCTCCGTGCAACGCGTGCAACGCTGTGAACTGGCCGTGCCCGGTTCCAATCCGGGCATGTTTGAAAAAGCGCTGAAGAGCGGAGCGGACTTTGTTTTTCTCGACCTTGAAGACGCGGTCGCGCCGGACGACAAGATACAGGCGCGCAAGAACGTCATTCGGGCGATCAACGACCTGGACTGGAAGGCTCACGGCATCACGCTCTCGGTGCGCATCAACGGGCTGGACACCCAATACATGGTGCGCGACGTGGTCGACCTGGTCGAGCAGGCTGGCAGCAAGATCGACACGCTGCTGGTGCCCAAGGTGGGCGTACACGCGGACGTGTACATGGTCGAGGCGATGCTGAACCAGCTCGAAGCGCAGCAGGGTTTGAAGAACAAGATCGGCATCGAGGCCCTGATCGAGACCGCGCTGGGCATGGCCAACGTCGAGGACATAGCACGCAATGGCGCAGCAGGTAGGCTCGAAGCATTGCATTTCGGCGTGGCCGACTACGCGGCCAGTAACCGCGCGCGCACCATCAACATTGGCGGACTCAATCCCGATTATCCCGGCGACCAATGGCACTTCGCGATCAGCCGCATGACCGTCGCTTGCCGCGCTTACGGCCTGCGTCCCATCGACGGCCCGTTCGGCGACATCAAGGACCCCGCAGGTTTCATGCTCGCGGCAAGACGCGGTGCCGCGCTGGGCATCGAGGGAAAATGGGCGATCCATCCGTCGCAGGTCGCGCTCGCCAATGAAGTGTTCACCCCGCCAGCTGCGGAAGTGGACAAGGCGCAGCGTATCCTCGCCGCGTTGAAGGAAGCGGCGGCGCAAGGCAAGGGGGCGGCATCACTGGATGGACGCATGATCGATGCCGCGTCGGCGCGCATGGCCAGCAATGTCGTCAATGCGGCGGAAGCGATCGCGGCAAAAAAATAATTCAATAACAATATTTTTAATTTCTGAAAAAGCGAGCACAAGGCGGCGAGAATAAGGCGACGAAGACAGCACACTTAGTGCGGCTAGGAGCCGAAGACGAAGCCAACGCAGTGATCGTTTTTATCAGGAATTAAAATAAGGGGGAGATAGTTTGGATATCCATGAATACCAGGCGAAAGAGATCCTGGCGGGCTATGGCGTCAGGATCGCCGAGGGCGGCGTAGCACACAGCCCGGAAGAAGCCGTGCAGCGCGCACGCGAGATAGGCGGCAATATCTGGGTAGTGAAAGCGCAGATACATTCCGGTGCGCGCGGCAAGGCTGGCGGCATCAAGGTCTGCAAGACACACCAGCAAGTCGAAGATGCGGCAGATGACCTGCTCGGCAAGATACTGGTCACACAACAAACCGGCCCCGCGGGCAAGATCTGCGCGCGCGTGTATGTCGAGGCAGGGACGGACATCGCCAAAGAGATGTATCTGTGCATCGTGGTCGATCGCAGTTCCGAACGTGTCGTGCTGGTCGGTTCCGCGCAAGGCGGCATGGAGATCGAGGAGCTGGCCGAAACCGATCCCGATGCGATCAAGAAAGTATATGTCGAGCCTGCCGTCGGCTTGCGGGATTTTCAGGCACGCAAGATGGCGTTCTCGCTGGGCGTGGATGATGCGCATTTCAATCAGGCCGTCAAAATCATCAAGGGTTGCTACCGCGCGCTGCGCGACCTTGACGCCAACATGCTGGAGATCAATCCGCTGGTGCTGACGCGCGGCGGCGAGCTGGTCGCGCTGGACGCCAAGATGAACTTCGACACAAACGCGATGTTCCGCCGACGCGAAATTTCCGAATTGCGCGACACGAGCCAGATCGACCCGCGCGAAGTGGCGGCTGCCGATCACGACCTGAACTACATCGGACTGGACGGCGACATCGGCTGCATGATCAACGGCGCGGGCCTTGCGATGGCGACGATGGACATGATCAAGCTGGCCGGCGGCGAGCCCGCCAACTTTCTCGACGTGGGCGGCGGCGCTTCCGCCGAGCGCACCGAGAAGGCGTTCCGTCTGGTGCTGGCCGACAAGAACGTCAAGGCGATGCTGGTCAACATCTTCGCCGGTATCAACCGCTGCGATTGGATCGCCGAGGGCGTGGTGCATGCAGCCAGGAAGATCGACATGAAAGTCCCGTTGATCGTGCGCCTGTCCGGTACCAATGTCGAAGCGGGGCGGCGCATCATCGCCGAGAGCGGCCTGCCCATCATCGTGGCAGAGACCCTCGCTGATGCGGCTGAAAAAGCGGTCAAGGCGCGCAATGAAGTGGTCGCCCGGGAAAATTCGACAAGCCAAAGTAGAGGTAACGCGTAATGGCAATACTTATCAATAAATCCACGCGCATCATCGTGCAGGGCTTCACCGGCAAGATCGGCAGCTTTCACGCGCAGGACATGATCAACTACGGGTCCAATGTTGTTGGCGGCGTCACGCCCGGCAAGGGCGGGCAACAGCACCTCGGCAAGCCGGTGTTCAACACCGTCAGGCAGGCGGTGCGCGATGTTGGCGCCGAGGCCAGCATCATCTTCGTGCCGCCCGCATCCGCGGCGGATTCGATCATGGAAGCGGCCGATGCGGGCATCAGATATTGCGTCGCGATCACCGATGGCATCCCCACCCAGGACATGATGACGGTAAAGAATTTCCTGCGCGGCTATTGCAAGGAAGATCGCATGATGCTGACCGGCCCCAACTGCGCGGGCACCATCAGCCCCGGCGAAGCGATGCTCGGCATCATGCCGGGGCACATCTACATGCGCGGCAATGTAGGTGTCGTCGGACGCTCCGGCACGCTGGGCTATGAAGCTGCCGACCAGATGAAAGCATTGGGCATCGGCATCTCCACCTCGGTGGGCATAGGCGGCGACCCGATCAATGGCAGCTCGCACCGCGATGTGCTGGAAAGATTCGAACAAGATAAAGACACCAAAGTCGTGCTGATGATAGGCGAGATCGGCGGACAGCAGGAGATCGAAGCCGGCATCTTTGCCAGGGAACACATGAGCAAACCGCTGGTCGCCTACATCGCCGGCCTGACCGCGCCGCAAGGCCGCCGCATGGGCCACGCAGGGGCGATCATCTCATCGGCGGGCGAGAGTGCCGCAGAAAAAGTCGCGATGCTGCGCGAACTGGGCGTCACCATCTGCCCGACTCCATCCGCGATGGGTGAAACGGTAGCCAAGGTTCTGGCAGGGATGAATTGAGCGTGCTGATCTCGCCGTTGTAGAAAACAACACATCATGAAAGTCATCGTAAAAAAATGGGGCAACAGCGCCGCAGTGCGCATACCGGCGCCCGTCATGGCCGCTGCGCATGTCGAGCTGGGGCAGACTAGTGCGTGAACAGCAGGGCCGTATCGTCATCGAGCCGGTGCGCCGCAAGGCATATAAACTGGACAAGTTGTTGGGCGGCATCACCATCAAGAACCTGCATAAACCCCTAGACACCGGAGCGCCGGTTGGCAAAGAAATCTGGTAAGTGCGCATCATTTCATGTTGGATGCAGCCGACATCGACGATTGTGTAGAATACCGCAAAGGGGAGGGGCGAAGTGGTCACAAATTGTGATTACCTCGCCACACTAGGAAGTTTGAAATCGCAATTGGCGACTTCAAGTTTTAAGATCGCAATTTGCGACCTTTCCAGAATACCTTGCATGCATATCGCAATATGCGATATAGTTTGCCATGAGAATTATTTCCAGAAGTGCACTCATTGAGTTCTGGCAAAAGCATCCTGGCGCCAGGGTGCCGATGGAAGCTTGGTACCGGGTTGTCAAGAATGCCAGCTTTGCGAACTTTAATGATGTGCGGCGGACATTTAACTCTGCCGACTACGTAGCACCCTATACCGTATTTGACGTGGGCGGGAACAACTTCAGGGTGATCGCGGCGATCCATTACAACGGACAAAGACTTTATATCCGTTTCGTGTTCACCCACGCGGAATATGACGACTGGAACAAAATGCAAAGGAGCGGGAAAAAATGAACACATTGGCGATCGATCCGAAAATCATTGCACCGGCTTGGCATTCCCTGGAAAAAGCCCTGTCCTTCAAAGTGGGCACGATCCACAACAAGACCCAATACAAGCAAGCAGTCAACCTGATGAATGGCGTGCTGGATATCGTCGGCGACAACGAAAAACACGAACTCGCGGGTTTGCTGGAGCTGCTGGGCCAACTGGTTGAAGATTACGAAAAAGAGCACTACGTCATCCCGGATGCGGAGCCGCGCGAAGTGCTGCGCATGCTGATGGAAAAAAACGGACTGAAACAAATCGATCTCGCGGATGAGATAGGCCGTCAATCGGTAGTCAGCGAAATCCTGAACGGCAAACGCCAGATCAACGCGCGGCAAGCCAAGGCACTGGCTGCGCGCTTTGGTGTGTCGGCTGCGGCGTTTATATAAGCGGGAGTTGGATGTTGGTGATGCTGACCCCCGTGATCAGTTACCCGCAACCTCCAGGCCTAACTTTCTCCTCGCCTATGTGAGCTCAGCATGAATTAGCGCTTGATTAATCGTACTATTGAGCGTACTATCATGCACACTACCAATGACTCCATGAGGAGGTAAACCATGGCCACTCTGACCGCCAACGATCTCAAAACCAAAGGCATCGCTGCCATCGAAGATGCGCTGGCGAAACAACCCGAAGCGATCGTTTCTGTACGCGGCAAGGAGCGCTTCGTGGTGATGGATATCGCGCAATACCATTATCTGCGCGAATGCGAGCTGGAAGCGGCATTGGCCGAGACGCATGCGGATGTCAAGGCAGGGCGATTTGTGAAGGAGTCACCGGCGGCACATATCAAGCGCATTAAAAAGGCTGCATGACCTTCGCACTGATCTTCACCGAGCAATACAACAGACGCGCCGCGCGTTTTCTCAAACGCCATCCCGATCTGGAAAAGCAATACCTCAAAACCTTGCAGCTGCTGGAAATGAACCCGCATCATCCCTCGCTGCGGCTGCATCCTCTGAGCGGCAGACTGCAAGGTCTGCACTCGGTTTCAATCAATCTCTCATATCGCATCACGCTGGAATTGTTGATCCACGACGAGGAAATAATCCCGATCAATGTTGGCGACCATGATGCAGTGTATTGAGACCGGAAATCGACAGGCAATCATCCGCACCACTGCGCGGCGAGCTGAAGCAATTGTACAAAAGCGTGCTGATCTCGCCGATGTAAGGTTTAAAGGTTGGGTTGATCGCAGCAAGTCATGCGCCGAAATCTGATAGGATTCCCTGTAAATATCCTCTTCAGATGGATATGTCTCACAATTCAAAGCATGTTTTTCAACCACAACTTTTTCTAATTGTTGCTAATAACAGTAGAGACCAAGCGAATGAAGCGAGAGTACTACTCTGATTCAATTTCTAACTTCCTTCGGTCTTCAACCGAGCAGATACTTGGCAAACTCGCCCTCAATAATGATTTTGCACTAAAGCAAACTCAACGCGGCGCTTGGTTAGTGCAAATAGAAATTCTTCGCGAAATACTCACGCCCCACCAAGGCTCAATTTATTTCGAGTATTCAATTCCCCGTATGGGGCGACGAATTGATGTTGTATTGCTAATTGGGCCAGTTATTTTTGTCCTTGAGTTTAAGGTTGGTGAAAGTGAATTCTCCACCTACGCCTTGGACCAAGTTTGCGACTATGCGCTGGACTTAAAAAATTTTCATGACACGAGCCATGAGCAACACATCGCGCCTATCTTGATCGCTACGGATGCAAAAACTGCTGTTCCGATAATTGCAGTTACTCCACAAAATGACAGGCTGCTTTTCCCGATTAAATCGAACATAACTCAACTTGGGAAAATAATTGAGGAGGTGCTAGGTTTTGTTGATGGTAACGACATAGATGTGAATCAATGGGAGAGCGGCCGTTATTGCCCAACGCCAACAATAATCGAGGCAGCAATGGCGCTCTACAACAACCATTCTGTTGCCGAAATAACACGTAGAGACGCTAGCGCCACTAATCTGAGTCAGACCTCTGCCGCAATTTCTGAAATCATCCGTTCATCGAGAGAGAATTCACATAAAACGATTTGCCTCGTGACAGGCGTGCCAGGTGCGGGAAAAACATTGGTGGGGCTGGACATCGCCACCAAGCATATTGATGCAGATGATGATTTGTACAGCGTATATTTGTCCGGGAATGGGCCACTCGTAAAAATACTTTGCGAGGCACTCGCGCGCGATAAGGTTCAGCGCAGTAGTGAGATGGGAGAAAGGATACGAATTGGTCAAGCACGTGGTTCCGTTAAGTCATTCATCCAGAACGTTCACCACTTCCGTGACGAGTGTCTTCTTGATGAACTTAAGGCACCTACAGAACACGTTGCAATATTCGATGAGGCTCAACGCGCGTGGGA
>CAIOKY010000110.1 GCA_903858965.1 uncultured Nitrosomonadales bacterium
GCATCCAGCGCATCACGCATATCCGGATCGTCGGTGATCGGCCTGACCAGTGCCACGCGACAGGCCGCTTTCGCCTCGACTCCCTTTGCAATCAGATTGCCTGCATAAACCAGCATCCGCGTGGATATCCCCTCGTCCAAACCGTGGCCTTTGAGGTTGCGAGCGCGCTCGGCGATCGACACCAGTTTTCCGGCGATCTCTGCGCTGATCTTGCTCTCATGCACGACAATCTCCGTTTCAACATCGTGCGCCGGATAGCTGAAATCCAGCGCACCGAAACGCTGTTTGGTCGATTGCTTCAGATCCTTCATCAGGCTTTGGTAGCCCGGATTATAGGAAATCACCAGTTGGAAATCCGCATGCGCATGCACCAGCTCGCCTTTCTTTTCCAATGGCAACACGCGGCGATTGTCGGTCAGCGGATGGATCACCACGGTGGTGTCCTGGCGCGCCTCGACCACTTCGTCGAGATAACAGATTGCGCCATACCGTGCAGCAATTGCCAACGGGCCGTCCTGCCAGCGCGTGCCTTGCGCATCCAACAGGAAACGCCCGACCAGATCGGACGCGGTCATATCTTCATTGCATGCCACGGTGATCAGCGGCTTGCCCAGCTTCCACGCCATGTATTCGACAAACCGCGTTTTGCCGCAACCGGTCGGGCCTTTCAGCATCATCGGCATGCGCACTGAATAGGCCGCCTGATAAAGATCAACCTCATCGGCGACCGCGCGATAATAAGGTTCCTTTTCGATTCTGTATTGCTTGATGATATCGCTCATATCGATTCCCTAATTTGTTAGCCTCCAGAAAAAATCCCCGCCACCTTGCGGCAACGGGGATTCGATTTCGGTTGCCCGTGCGCGATTAAACCGTCTTGCCGCGGAAAATCACCATGTTCGTTCCTTGCGATTGCTTATAATTGTCATAAGCCAACAAGCGGATGTGGTTGCTCGGGTTAGCCTTATGGCAGGCTTCCGCTTCCTTGATTACCGTATCCACATTGGTTTCGCCGAACATCGGCAGCTTCCACATGTACCAGTAATTATCCATCAGATGCTCTGGCTCGGTGTGTTCGATTGCCGGATTCCAGCCCTTTTTGACGATGTATTCAACCTGTTTCCTGATCTGGTCTGTGTTCATTGCCGGCAAGTACGAAAAAGTCTCGAACTTGCGGCTGGCGGGGTCACTAACACGTGATTTGTAATCTTGCATTTCACTCATTTTGGTTTCCTTTTTAAAAGTCGATTGATCAAGTCACGGCGCATGCATCACGCGCCGTTGGCTCGATGCTTACTTATGGGCTACGTCCAGCTTGTCCACTGTGTCAAATTCAAACTTGATCTCTTTCCATGTTTCCATGGCGATCTTAAGTTCCGGACTGCTGTTGGCCGCCTTGGTCAGAATGTCCTTGCCTTCTTTTTCCAGCTCGCGGCCTGCATTGCGTGCTTCCACGCAAGCTTCCAGCGCCACGCGGTTGGCTGCGGCACCGGCAGCGTTGCCCCATGGGTGACCCAATGTACCGCCGCCGAATTGCAGGCAGGCATCGTCGCCGAAGATGTTGACCAGCGCAGGCATGTGCCAAACGTGGATGCCGCCGGAAGCGACAGGCATCACGCCGGGCATGGAGCCCCAATCCTGATCGAAGAAGATACCGCGTGAACGGTCTTCCTTGATGAAGCTTTCGCGCATCAGATCAACAAAACCCAGTGTTGGTGCACGGTCGCCTTCCAGTTTGCCCACTACGGTACCGGAGTGAAGGTGATCACCGCCGGACAGACGCAGAATCTTGGCCAACACGCGGAAGTGGATACCGTGATGCGGATTGCGGTCGATCACAGCGTGCATCGCACGGTGGATATGCAACAGCATGCCATTGTTGCGACACCAGTTTGCGAGTCCTGTGTTCGCACAGAAACCGCCCGTGATGTAGTCATGCATGATGATCGGTGCGCCGATCTCTTTTGCATATTCGGCACGCTTGTACATCTCTTCAGGGGTAGGAGCCGTCACGTTCAAATAGTGGCCCTTGCGTTCGCCAGTCTCACGTTCTGCCTTCAGTGTCGCTTCCTGCACAAAATCAAAACGGGCACGCCAGCGCATGAATGGCTGACTGTTGATGTTTTCGTCGTCCTTGGTCAGATCCAGACCGCCGCGCAAGCATTCGTAAACGGCGCGACCGTAGTTCTTGGCGGACAAACCGAGTTTGGGCTTGATAGTGCAACCCAGCAAAGGGCGGCCGTATTTGTTCAGAATATCGCGTTCAACCTGGATACCTTGTGGTGGACCACCACAGGTCTTCACATAAGCGATAGGGAAACGCACGTCTTCCAGACGCAATGCGCGCAATGCCTTGAAGCCGAACACGTTACCCACCAGCGAGGTAAATACGTTGACCACGGAACCTTCCTCGAACAGGTCGATCGGGTAAGCAACGAATGCGTAGAAACAAGTATCGTCGCCAGGCACGTCTTCGATACGATAGGCGCGGCCCTTGTAGTGATCCATGTCAGTCAACAGGTCGGTCCAGACCGTTGTCCAGGTACCGGTCGAAGACTCGGCGGCAACCGCAGCAGCAACTTCTTCACGATCCACGCCAGCTTGAGGAGTGATCTTGAAGCAAGCCAGAATGTCCGTATCTTGAATCTTGTATTCCGGCTCCCAGTAAGTTTGACGATATTCTTTTACACCAGCGTTATATTTCTTCACTGCCATGATTGCACTCCTTCTCAAAAGTTGCGACGCGACGCGACGCGGTTAAAACAAATACTGCATGGAAAGCATCGTAGTCTTTACGACTCATAAGCACAATTCAATTATTTTGATGGTTATGATAAGATTTACCTTATACATTAATCATCGGGCGGAATACGATGCTACACCTAACTTTACGACAATTACAGGTCTTTGAATCCGTGGCTACCCAGCTCAACTTCTCGCTGGCGGCGAAGCAGCTATACCTTTCCCAGCCCGCCGTGTCGATGCAGATCAAGCAGCTCGAGGAAAATATCGGCCTGCCCTTGTTCGAACAGATGGGCAAGAAAATATTCCTCACCGAGGCCGGTCGCGAGCTGTTTCATTACAGTCGCAGCATCACACAACAACTCTCGGAAATGGAGGTCGTGTTCGAGGAGATGAAAGGAACCGGGAAAGGCAAGTTCACACTTTCTGTTGTCAACACTGCCAAATACTTCGCTCCAAAATTACTCGCACAATTCTTGAAGCGTTACCCAGGTATCAATGCCAATCTTCAGGTCGCCAATACAGGCGCAGTATTGAAGCAGCTGGCGGAAAACTCGACCGACTTGGCAATCATGGGACTTCCTCCAGAAGGACAAGATACCGTAGCGGAATCATTCCTCGAAAATCCTTTGGTTGTAATTGCACCGCCAGATCATCCGCTTGCCAATCGGAAACACATCAAACTTGCCAAACTGGGGGCAGAGACCTTTTTGTCCAGGGAGAAGGGATCCGGCACACGCGGAGCAATGGAAAGAGTATTTGCAGAACACAAAATCAAACCAAGAATCAGCATGGAAATGGAAACCAACGAGGCCATCAAGCATGCAGTTGAAGCCGGGCTAGGACTCGGGATACTGTCTCTTCACAGTGTTGGACTTGAACTGGAAACCGGCAAACTGGTTATGCTCAACGTCGAACATTTCCCGCTGCTGCGTAACTGGTTTATCGCGCATCGCAGCAACAAGCGCCTCTCCAGTGCGGCATTGGCTTTCAGGGACTTTCTACTGAACGAGGCGAAGAAAATAACCGCTGCGCGCTGAAGCGCGACTTCTAATTGCCGCTATTGGCGATGGCAGGTTATGCACACTGCGCTGCCGACATTGGCAACGCGCAGATAAAAACCGGCGGGCGAAGATGCCCGTGAACCGCCGTGTTGTACATGGCATGTAGCACACTCGACCGTTACTTCGCCGTTCAGCCCGAACAACTGGATCTCGTCGCTATCAGGCTGGCCATTGCCATTCCTGTCGAAGTACGCGATATCCGTGGTCTGCCGGTTCGGCAGTTTAAAGTTCTGGTTGTCAGAAGTGCCAATCGGATATCTAACCCCGACCGGGTGATGCGACTTGAGGTTGGCGTATATGTTGCTGAAATCCTTGGCCCCCGCAGCTATGTTGGACACATGGCAGTTGCGGCAAACCTCACTTTGCGGATTCAGCCGACTTTCCTTTTGCATCAAGCCCTTTTGTGCGCATCCCACGATGGATAGATTAATCAGCACAATCGCGAATAACGCAGGCAGGTATCTTGTCAGGCTAGGCATCATCACATTTCCGGAATATCGTGTGCTTGCTACTATACGCTCATAAAATCTGCGCCGCATCCGCGAACGGCAGGCGCGGATTGCGCGGGAACAATTTGGTGTGGTCTCCGTAGCCGAGGTTGACCAGAAAATTGGATTTGACCTTGCCTCCGGGGAAAAACTCTTTATCCACTTTTGCATTGTCGAAGCCGGACATCGGGCCGGCGTCCAACCCGAGCGCACGCGCAGCAAGGATCAGATAAGCGCCCTGCAATGAACCATTGCGGAACGCCGTGGTATCTATCATTGCCTGGTTGCCGATGAACCACGAACGCGCATCGACTTGCGGAAACAGCGCCGGCAGGTTTTCATAGAATTCGGTGTCGTATGCAACGATTGCAGTGACCGGCGCAGCGCGAGTTTTCTCCGCGTTGCCCGGCGCGATGGCCGGCAGCAAGCGCTGCTTCGCTGCCGCACTGCACACGAACACGATGCGTGCCGGGCTGGAATTGGCGCTGGTCGGTGCCCACTTCATCAGGTCGTAGATCTGGTGAATCAGCGTGTCGCTGACCGGCTTGTCCAGCCATACACTGTGGGTACGCGCTTCACGAAATATGATATCGAGACTGCGATCGTCGAGTTGCATGGTTTTTCTCCTTGATTGGATTAAACTAGTTTACATCAGTGATAAAGCAATTGCCCTAAATCGGGAATAGCCCAAAAGAAATGAACCAAAAGATAATAGTAAAGATGAATCCCCTGGTCGTAGCAGCAATCTATAAATTCGTGAAGCTGACCGATTGCACGGCCCTGCGTGGGCCGCTGCTGGCACAGTGCGATGCGCTGGGCATCACGGGAACACTGTTGCTCGCGGACGAAGGCATCAACGGCACGATCGCCGGCACGCGTTCCGGCATAGATAAAATATTGGCGTATCTGCGCAGCGACCCGCGCCTGGCCGACCTCGAGCACAAGGAATCGGCCGCCGACCATCCGCCGTTCTACCGGATGAAGGTCAAGCTGAAAAAAGAGATCGTCACGATGGGCGTGCCGGGCATCGATCCCACCGAACTGGTCGGCCACTATGTCAAGCCGGAAGACTGGAACGCGCTGATCAGCGATCCCGATGTGCTGCTGATCGACACGCGCAACGACTACGAAGTGGATGTCGGCACGTTCAAGGGCGCGGTCGATCCGCGCATCACCACCTTCCGCGAGTTCCCCGAATACGTCAAAACCCATTTCGATCCGCAAAAGCAGCCGCGCGTCGCGATGTTCTGCACCGGCGGCATACGCTGCGAAAAAGCCTCGGCCTATATGCTGCAGCAGGGCTTTCCCGAGGTCTATCATCTGCAGGGCGGGATACTGAAATACCTGGAGAACGTTCCGGCGGAACAGAGCTTGTGGCAAGGCGAGTGCTTCGTGTTCGACCAGCGCGTCGCGGTCGGGCAAGGCCTGGCACCGGGACATTACGAATTGTGCTACGGCTGCTCGCGCCCGATCACCGCTGAAGAAAAGGCCTCGCCCAAATATCAGGCCGGCGTTTCATGCCCGCATTGCTATGACAGCTTGACTCCGGATAAACGCGCTGCTGCGCTGGAACGGCAGAAGCAGGTTGAATTGGCCAAGCAGCGCGGTGAGGCGCATATAGGGAAACGGAAGAAAGCGACGAAGGTCGCTTAGTCTTTTGCTTCGCCAAAATCTAAAGTCGCGGGGTGCGGCCCCGCACGCCGATTACTTTCTTTGTGCGGCCAAAGAAAGTAATCCAAGAAATGCCGCCCAGGTTTACCGCGCCTACGGCGTTCCCTCGATCAGACACAAACAAGCGGGGCTGCGCAACTCGCACGATCCGCTACGCGGCCACGTGCTCAAACATAACCAGCGACTTGGCTGGCGTCGTTTGACAGCCTAGTCGAATGGCTAGTTGTTTCATCAGTGCTCGCCCAACCCCACCGCTCGTTCGCGTCTAATCGAGGCGGTGCACATGGGATGAAAAAGCAAAACCGAAAAGACGGGTGGGCCTTGCCCACTATGTCGGGCGTAGCCCGACATTAACAATTACAACAAAATCCGTGCGCGCAGCGCACACAAAACCGCTTCGCTATTTCCCCTGTGCGCCGCCGAGTAGCGCAGACCGGTCAGGGAATTCTGACGAATATGTTCGAGCACGTGGACGCGTAGCGGATCGTGCGAGTTTATGAGGAAGCCTGACCAGTCGAGCAACGCAGGGCACCGCGTAGCGGCGACAACACACTGCGCAGCAGTTTGTTGCGGCGTAGGCTAACCTTCAGGTTATGCCGAAGCCACAAACCGGGGGCGATTTCTTTGGGTTACCTTTCTTGGCAAGACAAGAAAGGTAACTTGCTGCCGGGCAACCCCCGGCGGTTTTTGCATTTAGCCTTACGCGTTCAACGACTCGCCGCTAGCTGCCTAGTAGCCGTGCTTTCTGCGCACTGAATTCTTCAGGGCTTAAGAGTCCCTGCTCTTTTAGGGCTGCGAGCTTCGTGAGTTCGTCAGCAATCAAACTCGGCGACTGTCCAAGTGAAGTTGATCCTTGAGCGTTCGGTTTCAGTCCCATTTCTTCCTCCCACTGTGAACCATGCTGAGCGAGGAGCTTTGACGTGTTAGTGATAATCTCCCTCACATTCTCACGATTTTTGCCGTGAGTTGTCGCCGATCCGAATATGGTTTTCGCAGCAGACTGAACAGAGACTACAGCGGAATTTGCGCCGCTTCCGGCAACCCCGATAGCTATCTTCTCGCCCCAAGAAAATGCACTCATTCCGGTTTTGACGTCCAACCGAGTTGCAATGTCATCACGATTGTCAATAGCCATTCCTTTCAGTCCTTCTACGGCCATACAGAGTGCGCGAAACACAACTTGCTTAGGAAAAGAAAATTCAGCATTTCCAGTCCGATCAAATGTATCAAATAGCATCTTTTACCTCCCTTTTTTATTGATTTAGTAAAGTACTGCCCTGCTCGATATTTATTTACCACTGCTCTATGAAAAGTAAGGGCTGCACGTTTTTGCGAAGCTTCTCTTGACTGCCGAACTAAGGCGTAAGCGCATTTACAAGCACTTTCAAATGAATGTACATGTTGTCGAGTGTGGCCTCAATGAGTGAGACAATTTCCTGAAGATTCTGGAATTCTTCAGTGCCATAAATGATGTTCTGTGGGATAAACGTATGTCTCTGCCCCATAAATTCGTGGATATGGAGCTTGGCATCCGTGACTGTGAGATCAGAGTGGGCATGAATTTGATCGCGAGAGGAGATAATTCGTTCATGCAGCGGAAGGCGCTCTTTCGGAATAAGCGATGTATCGAGCTTGAATTTCTTGTTGATGTCATGCGATAGCTTGTACGGCTTGCAATACTCGACAAGCGCGAAGCGGAAGGCAGGCCCAATAAGTGGGTTATCTGACTGCGTGTGAATCGTGTTTAGCAATCGCCATGCATTGTTTAGCCAAGTGATGCATGACGCGAAATGAACGAAACGCTCTTCTTGCTCGGTCATGGGGAGTCCTAACGCAACTTCGGCGTCCCACACACTACATCCGCATTCTGCCCCCGATGCCGCAACGCATGATCCATCAGCACCAGCGCCAGCATCGCCTCTGCGATCGGCGTGGCGCGGATGCCGACGCACGGGTCGTGGCGGCCATGCGTTTCGACCATCACCGGCTCGCCCTGCAGGTTGATCGAGCGGCGCGGGATGCGGATGCTGGAAGTGGGCTTGATCGCGATGTTTGCGATGATGTGTTGCCCGGTGGAGATGCCGCCGAGTATGCCGCCGGCGTTGTTCGACAGAAAACCCTGCGGCGTCATCTCGTCACCATGTTCGCTGCCCTTTTGGGTAACTGATGCGAAACCCGCGCCGATCTCGACGCCCTTTACCGCGTTGATACTCATCAGCGCGTAGGCGATCTCGGCATCGAGGCGGTCAAACACCGGCTCGCCCAAACCCACCGGCACGTTCTCCGCCACCACGGTCAGTTTCGCGCCGACCGAATCGCCGGACTTGCGCAACGCGTCCATGTAATCTTCCAGCGTCTGCACCACGCCGGCATCCGGCGCGAAGAACGGGTTGTCGTTGACCACATCCCAGTTCTTGAACGGTATCTCGATCTCGCCGATCTGAGCGATGTGGCCACGCACCACCACGCCGTATTTTTCGCTCAGCCATTTCTTCGCGATCGCGCCCGCCGCAACGCGCACCGCGGTCTCGCGCGCCGACGCGCGCCCCGCGCCGCGATGATCGCGTATGCCGTATTTCTGCAAATAAGTGTAGTCGGCGTGGCCGGGACGGAAGGTTTCGGCGATGTTGCCGTAATCCTTGCTGCGCTGGTCTTCGTTGCGGATCAGCAATGCGATCGGCGTGCCGGTAGTCTTGCCTTCGAACACGCCGGACAATATCTCCACAGCGTCCGATTCGCGGCGTTGCGTGACGTGGCGCGAGGTGCCGGGTTTGCGCCGGTCGAGGTCATGCTGGATGTCGGCGGCGCTCAGCGACATGCCCGGCGGGCAGCCGTCGACCACACAGCCGAGCGCCGGGCCGTGAGATTCGCCGAACGATGTCACGGTGAATAAAGTACCAAATGTATTTCCAGACATGTTGTGAGCCTCAATAACTTACTGCGCTGGTTGACTGCGTTGTTACATGCTCGCTCAATCCTGTGCGTAGCGGTCGTAGCGTCAGCTACGGGCACCGCACGGCCTACTCCTTGCGGGTGCGTCTACCAACACGGTATGCCTCGTCATTCGCTGCGCGGCGCCTAGCAGTCAACTCAGCTCGCTACAGTTCTTGAGGCTCACACAGGAATTCGTCAAAAAGCAGCATGAAGTTTAACATACGTATAATAGCGAATGACCAATCCGGAGATTTGTCGATGAAAGCAATTCTGATGGCGGCCGCAGGCGGCCCTGGTGTGCTGGCCCAGTACGATGTCGAAAAACCCGAGCTGCCCTCGCCCAATCATGTGCGCGTGAAACTCGCCGCCGCCGCGGTCAATCCACTGGATGCCAAGCTGCGTGCCAAGCCGATCTATCACCCCGACAAATTACCCGCAATACTGGGTTGCGATGGCGCGGGCATCATCGAGAAGATCGGCAGTGCGGTGACGCGCTTCAAGGAAGGCGATGCGGTGTTCTTCAACAATGGCGGGATCGGCGGCAACCAGGGCGGTGAGCCGGGCTGCTACGCGGAATTCACCACGGTGCATGAGGAATATTGCGCGGCGACTCCAAAGAATGTCGGCCTGCAAGACGCTGCGGGATTGCCGCTGGTGCTGATCACCGCATGGGAAGCGCTGGTCGAGCGCGCCAATCTGCAAGCCGGGCAGACCATCCTGATCCACGGCGGCACCGGCGGTGTGGGACATATCGCATTGCAGCTGGCCAACCATCTCGGCGCGCGCGTGGCCGTCACGGTCAGCGACGACAAAAAGGAAGGGCTGGCGCAAGGGCTCGAAGCGGAGAAGATCATCCGCTACAAGGAAATGGATTTCGTCGTCGACACGGTGGACTGGACCGGCGGCAGGGGAGTGGATGTGGTGCTCGACACGGTGGGCGGGGACACGTTCCTGCGCTCGTTCAATGCGGCGCGCATCGGCGGCAAGATCGTCACCATCCTCTCCACCCCGTTATCGCTGGAAGACGCGCAGTTGGCACGGCTGCGCAATCTGTCGATCTGCTACGAGATGATGCTGACGCCGCAGGTGATGAAACTGCACGAAGAGCGCATACGCCAGCGCAAGATACTCGAGCAGGGCGCCAGGCTGGTCGAAGCCGGCGAACTGGGCGTGCTGGTCTCTTATGCACTGCCGCTCAATGAGGCCGCCGAAGCGCATCGCCTGATCGAAAAGGGCAGCGTGCTGGGCAAGATCATTTTGACGATGGGTGAGGCTTCACTCAGTTAGTCGGCCCGGTTGCGCATGTGATCGGCGACCTTGGCGAATGCGGCGGACAATTCCTGGCGCAACGCCGCATCTTCCACCACTTCGCCCAGCGCCTGATCCATGCACAACAGCCACTGGTCGCGCTCGGCAGAGGCTATGCCGAAGGGCAGATGGCGGGCGCGCAACATGGGATGCCCGTATTCCTCGACATATAACTGCGGCCCGCCCATCCAGCCGGTCAGGAATTTGTACAACTTGTCCGTTGCACCTTGCAGATCTTCCGCATGCAGTTTGCGGATGCCATAAGCCTCGGGAAGTTCGTCCATCAATTGGTAGAAGCGCTGCACCAGCGCGCGCACCTTTGCTTCGCCGCCAATGCGTTCGTAATGGGTCTGTGGTTTGAAGTTGGTTTGCATGCGTGTTTCTTGTTAGTCGTGTAGGTTATCGATTCTACGCTAGTGCGAGCGGAAACCTCTCCAGCACCCGGTAATTCGCCAGCCCATCCTCGCGCACGGATTGCACCAGCGCGAAGTCGTGTACCTGCCAGCGCACCGGAGGCATCTCCGGCAATGGCGCGTCCGTCCAGTGTGCATTGCGCAACAGCGTGACGTGCGGTTTGTATTCGCGCCGGTCGAAGTTGAAATGATGCTTCACCAAGCGTTGTTCCAGCGTATCGACCAATTGCGCCAGCGCTGGCGGCACATGAACGGGCGCGGCATACACGATGTGATTGTGTCCCCAATAACGCGCCACCTCGAAACATAATTCAAAACACACAGCGCTGACTTCCAGTGCGGCAAGTTGCAACGTTTCAAGCCGGGACTGTTCGATATTACCCAGGAACACCAGCGTGTTGTGCAGTGTCTCGTCGCTCATCGCGCGCCCGCGGCACAGGCGTTGCAGAGGTTTCCGCCAGGCGGCCAACTGACTGCGCTCTGCGGCAGCCGGCCACAGCGCGAAAAATACTTTTGCGCATGAAGGCCCGGATTGCCGGTCGTCGGAATGCTGGCTCATGGAACCGGTATTTTATCCGCATCTTCAGGATGGTCGAGTACCTCGCTGCATTCAGGTAAAATGCCAGACTTGATGAGCCAAAGAAAATCCAAAGTAAAGTCATGACCGCACGTTTACGCGAAATCCCCTACAACTACACTTCGTTTTCCGACCGCGAGATCGTGCTGCGCATACTCGGCCGCGAGGCATGGGACATCATCAATACGCTGCGCGAAGAGCGCCGCACCGGGCGTTCCGCGCAGATGTTGTACGAAGTGCTCGGCGATATCTGGGTGGTGTCGCGCAATCCATATCTGCAGGACGACCTGCTCGGCAATCGTAAACGGCGCGCGGCGCTGGTCGATGCGCTGCATCATCGCCTGAATGCGATCGAGCAACGACGCCAGGACAACGAGGTCGTTAAACGCTTGCTGGAATTGGCCAGGATGGCAGTCGATCAATTCGCCCGCGAATTCGAACAGACCCTGGAATTGCGCAAGCGCGTCATGCGCGTACTGGGGCGCATCACGCGTCGCGACAACATCCAGTTCGACGGCCTGGCGCGAGTATCACATGTCACCGACGCGACCGACTGGCGTGTGGAATATCCGTTCGTGGTGTTGCATCCCGATACTGAGGAAGAGATCGCCGCGATGGTACGCGCCTGCATCTCGCTCAGGCTCACCATCATTCCGCGCGGCGGCGGCACCGGTTACACCGGCGGCGCGATCCCGCTGGATAAATTCTCGGCGGTGATCAACACCGAAAAACTCGAGACGCTTTCAACCGTCGAACATCTCGTCCTGCCCGGCCTGAGCGAACCCTATGCCACTATCCATTGCGGCGCAGGCGTGGTGACACGGCGCGTGATGGAAGCGGCGGAGGCAAACGATCTGGTATTTGCGGTCGATCCGACTTCGGCGGATGCCTCATGCATAGGCGGCAATGTGGCGATGAACGCGGGCGGCAAGAAGGCCGTGCTGTGGGGCACCGCGCTGGACAACCTGGCGTCATGGCGCATGGTCACGCCGGATGGTTTATGGATGGAGATCGAGCGGTTGGATCACAACCTCGGCAAGATCCACGACGTAGAAAGTGTACGATTCCGCATCAGCCGGTTCGAGGCAGACGGCCAAACTCCAATCAACAAGACGCCGCATGGTAAGCCCGAAATCCTGACCATCGCCGGCAGCGCATTCCGCAAGGCCGGTCTGGGTAAGGACGTCACCGACAAATTTTTGTCCGGTTTGCCCGGCATCCAGAAAGAAGGCTGCGACGGCATCATCACCTCGGCACGTTTCATCCTGCACCGCGCGCACAAGCACACGCGCACCGTGTGCCTGGAATTCTTCGGCCAGGTGCGCGAAGCGGTGCCCGCGATCGTGGAAATAAAATCCTATATGGATGCGCATCCCAGTGCGCTGCTGGCGGGACTGGAACATCTGGACGAACGTTACCTCAAGGCAGTGGGCTATGCCACCAAATCCAAGCGCGGCACGCGCCCGAAGATGGTGCTGGTCGCCGATGTGGTCAGCGATGATGCGAATGCGGCGGCACAAGCCGCTTCGGAGATCGTACGCCTAGCTAACCTACGCAGCGGCGAAGGCTTTATCGCCGTATCTGCCGAGGCGCGCAAGAAGTTCTGGCTGGACCGCGCGCGCACTGCCGCGATCGCCAAACACACCAACGCGTTCAAGATCAACGAGGATGTGGTGATTCCGCTGCCGCGCATGGGCGATTATTGCGACGGCATAGAACGCATCAACATCGAATTGTCGCTGCACAACAAGCTCAAGCTGCTGGACGCGCTGGATGAATTTTTCGCCGGGGAACTGCCGCTGTATTACCAGGACGACAAGCAACTCGGCAACGAGGAACTGCTGGGCAATCGCGTGCAGGAGACCAAACAGCTGCTGGCTGATGTGCGCAAGCGCTGGCAATGGTTGAACGATAATCTGGATGCGCCGCTGGGGGACGGGATATATGTGCCTCAGGACAAACAGGATGCGGTCACGGTGTTCGACGCGGTGCAGCGCCATCTGCTGCGCGCCTCATGGAAACACGAAGTGCGCGATCCGCTGCGCCATATTTTCAGCGGCAGCACTTATCAGCCCACTCTCGACCAGTGCAACGTCATCCATCAAAGTGTCCTGAAGAGCCGCGTGTTCATCGCGCTGCACATGCATGCCGGCGACGGGAATGTGCATACCAACATACCGGTGAATTCTGACGATTACCTGATGCTGCAACAGGCTTATGCCGCAGTGGATCGCATCATGCAGCTGGCAAAAGACCTGGGCGGCGTGATCTCGGGCGAGCACGGTATCGGCATCACCAAGTTCGATTTCCTTGAACCCGAAGAAATCACCGCGTTCACCGATTACAAATATCAGGTCGACCCGGAAGGCCACTTCAACAAAGGCAAGTTGCTCACGGGCGGCAACCTGGAGCGCGCTTATACGCCCAGTTTCAACCTGATGGAACTGGAAAGCCTGATCCTGGAAAAAAGCGAACTGGGCGAAATCTCCGATTCGATCAAGGATTGTTTGCGCTGCGGCAAATGCAAGCCGGTGTGCAGCACGCATGTGCCGCGCGCCAACCTGCTGTATTCGCCGCGCAACAAGATCCTCGCCACCTCGCTGCTGATCGAAGCATTCCTGTATGAGGAACAAACACGGCGCGGCGTTTCGATCCAGCATTTCGACGAATTCAACGATGTCGCCGATCATTGCACGGTATGCCACAAGTGCCTGAATCCCTGCCCGGTGGACATCGACTTCGGCGATGTGTCGATGGCGATGCGCAATTTCCTGCGCAAGCAGGGCAAGAAGAAATTCAGTCCGGTCAGCGCTGCTTCGATGCTGTTCCTCAACAGTACCGATCCGGCCACCATCAAGCTGGTGCGCAAGGTGATGATAGAGTGGGGATACAAGGCACAGCGCGTCGCCTACCAGTTCGCGAAGCGTTTCGGTATGCTGAAAGGCCTGACCAAACGACCACCGGCCACAGTCGGCGGCACACCGATGAAAGCGCAGGTGATCCACTTCATCAATAAACCGATGCCGGGCAATTTGCCCAAGAAGACCTCTCGCGCGCTACTGGACATCGAGGACAACAGCATTGTGCCCATCATACGCAATCCGCACAAATTGAATGAGGACAGCGAAGCGGTGTTCTACTTTCCCGGTTGCGGTTCGGAACGCCTGTTCGGCCAGGTCGGATTGGCAACGCAGGCGATGTTGTACGAAACCGGCGCAATCACCGTGTTGCCGCCGGGCTACC
This sequence comes from uncultured Nitrosomonadales bacterium, assembly GCA_903858965.1. Taxonomy (GTDB): domain Bacteria; phylum Pseudomonadota; class Gammaproteobacteria; order Burkholderiales; family Gallionellaceae; genus Gallionella. Next base: position 14,441 of record CAIOKY010000110.1, read on the forward strand.
TGTGCTGTGGTTATCCGCAAAATGCCTCGGGACAGGCTGACAAGGCCAACCAGATCACCACCGATAATCGCGTGCTGTTCCATCGCGTTGCGAACACGCTGAACTATCTCGACATCAAGACGGTGATCGTGTCATGCGGAACCTGCATGGACCAGTTGCTGAAATACCAGTTCGACAAGATATTTCCCGGCTGCCGCTTGCTCGACATCCACGAATACCTGCTGGAGAAGAATGTGAAACTGCAAGGCGTAGAAGGCGTGCGCTACATGTATCACGATCCATGCCATTCGCCGATGAAGACTTATCAGCCGCTCAAGGTGGTGAACGAATTGATGGGCACGGATGTGGCGCTCAACGAGCGCTGCTGCGGCGAATCCGGCACCTTCGGCGTGACCTTGCCGCAGATCGCGACGCAGGTGCGTTTCCGCAAGGAAGAAGAAATGCGCAAGGGTGCGGGTGCATTGCGTGACGATGGTTTCACGGGCGATATAAAGATACTGACCTCCTGCCCGTCCTGCCAACAAGGTTTGTCGCGCTACAACGACGACAGCGGCACGACAGCCGATTACATCGTAGTGGAAATGGCCAAGCATCTGCTCGGGGAGAACTGGTTGCCGGACTATGTGGCCAAGGCAAATAACGGCGGTATCGAAAGAGTATTACTGTAAATGAACTGTGAACTATGCAACCAACCCGGTGGCAAGCTGCTGTGGCAGGATGCCAATTGCCGGGTGGTGCTGATTGAAGATGCCGACTATCCGGGTTTTTGCCGCGTGATCTGGCAGCAGCACATCAGGGAGATGACCGACCTTTCCGTTGCCGAACGGGAGCATTTTATGGCAACCGTATTCGCCGTCGAAGCGGCGATACGCGAAGCGCTACAACCAGACAAGATCAATCTCGCCAGCCTCGGCAACCTGACCCCTCATCTGCATTGGCATGTCATCCCGCGCTATGCGCACGACAAACATTTCCCACAACCGATCTGGGGCACGGCGCAGCGCGCGGGAACATCTTCATTTTCGCCCGGCTGGCAAACGCGTCTGACCGATTGCGTGCGCGTCAAACTTTCTGGCGCGGCACGCTGATTTTTTCCGGGTAGACGGAACAAACTTAACGCAGCGCCCGCTTGACCGGGAATACCAGCGAGAAAGTGCTGCCATGCCCTTCCTCACTCAAAATCTCCAGCTTGGCCTGATGACGGATCGCGATGTGCTTGACGATCGCAAGCCCCAAACCTGTCCCGCCCGTCTCGCGCGAACGGCTGCGATCCACGCGGTAGAAACGCTCGGTAAGGCGCGGAATGTGCTGGGCGGCGATGCCGATGCCGCTGTCCTGCACTGCGTATACCGGCTGACCATCGCGCTCAAACCAGCGCAGCAATATTTCGCCGCCATCCGGGGTATAGCGGATCGCGTTGCTGAGCAAGTTGCCAAACGCGCTATGCAGTTCATTGCGGTTGCCGGACAAATTGGCTGTACTGGCGAGCTCCAGACGCAACACATGGCGTTCACCGCTGAGCAATTTTCCTTCCTGATAAACCTCATTAAGCAGACCTTTGATATCGACCGCTTCTTCGTTCAAAGGACTTTGCTCGTTTTCCAGCCGCGACAGGGTCAAAAGATCCGCCACCAAATTGTCCATGCGCCGCGTTTGCTCGGCCATCAGGTCTAAAGCGCGGCGTGCACTGTCCTGATTGAGGTCCGACATGTCCTGCAAATTTTCAACAAAGCCGCTCACCACCGTCAATGGCGTGCGCAATTCGTGCGACACATTCGCAACGAAATCGCGGCGCATGGACTCAATCAGTTTGAACTGGGTGATGTCGCGGCTGATCAATAAGCGCTTGTTGCCGCCGTATGGAATGAGCTTGATGGATAACACCATATTGTCATGCCGTGCCGGTGTCATGATCAGCGGCTCGTTGAAATTCGATTCCTGAAGATATTCGATGAATTCCGGCTGGCGCACCAGATAAGTGATGTCCTGCATGGTGTCGTGTTCGGCATCCAGGTAAAAGTGTTGCTGGGCAAGCGGGTTAAACCACTCGAGCCGATTCGCTTCGTTAAGGATCGCCACGCCTTCCGGCAGCGCTGCGGTAGCTTGTTCGATGTGATGCAGTTCTGAAGCCAGTTCCTGCTTGGTCTGGTTGTGCTGCTTGACCATCTTGTACAGTTGCGAAAACGTATCGTCCCAGAGTCCATCGGCTTCGGGAATGGTTTCGGGACGCGCATCCTGCAGCCACACCCCCAATTTATACAATTGCCGCGCACGGTAGACCATCACCGTCAGCAACAACGCCAGCATGAATAACAACGCGACTGTGGCCGAGAACATGCCCCATAACGCCAGTGCCACGACGGCTCCGTACCAGACCGGCAGGCTTGCCCTTAACCAGAAATCACGCAAATCGTCCCCTGTTCTAACTCGTCGAAAACCGGTAACCGCTGCCGCGCACGGTTTGTATCACATTATCCATCTCGACGGGTTCCATCGCGGCACGCAAGCGGCGGATATGCACGTCCACGGTGCGTTCTTCAACGAACACTTGTGTCCCCCACACCTGGTCGAGCAATTGCGTGCGACTATACACTCGCTCCGGATGCGTCATGAAGAAATGCAACAGGCGGAATTCTGTCGGACCCAGTTCGATGCCCTTGCCTTTTGCGCTCACGCGATGCGTGGCAGGCGATAGTTCCAGCCCGCCTGCCGTCACCGTTTCATCCGGCAAGGCCGGAATATGTCGGCGCAACACCGCGCGTATCCTTGCCATCAATTCGCGCGGCGAGAACGGTTTGGTGATGTAATCGTCCGCGCCCGATTCCAAACCCAGTATCTTGTCACGCTCTTCGCCGCGCGCGGTCAGCATGATGATCGGTATGTCCTTGGTCCGTGCGTCGGCACGCAACTGTTTCGCCAGCACCACGCCGCTGGTATTCGGCAACATCCAGTCCAGCAGGATCATGTCTGGCGCATTGTTGCGTATCTGTTGCCATGCGCCGTCCGCATCCTCAGCGCGTAGCGCCTGAAAGCCCGCCTGCATCACATTGAATGCCAGCAATTCCTGGATTGCCGGCTCATCTTCCACAATCAATATCTTCGCATTCATCATTTATTCCTTATCTCCATATCCCATATTCGACCCGGGATTGCGAGAATATGAACAAATTATGACAGGAAGATGACACTCGTTATGTTTGTTTATGGGAAGGATGATGGTGCGGCTGTTCCGCCACGTGCCCGGTATGGCTTGCGGCAAGATGATGCAGCTCGGCATGCCCGGGTTCTTCGGGCAGGCGTCCCCCCACCACATTCGGCAGCAACGAACCGGCAATCATGCCAAATATGCTGGCAAAAAGTCCGGCAAACTGCGCCGGTATAAACGGATCGTCGGAGCCGAACACCAGGATGGCAAGCCATACCGACAGGCCGCAGAATATCGCCGCCAGTGCGCCCTGATTGGTGGAACGCTTCCAGTAGACACCCGCAAGCAGCGGAATGAATGCCGCAACCAGCGTGATCTGGTAGGCGTTTTCGACCATCTTGAATATGCTGGCCTTGGAATTAATCGCATAAAGTGTGACCAGTATCGTGAACGCCACTGTTACGCCGCGCATCGCTTGCAGCATCTTGTGGTCGGACAGTTTGTGTCCCAGCATCGGTTTGAGGATGTTCTCGGTAAAGGTGACTGAGGGTGCCAGCAGTGTTGCCGAAGCGCAGCTCTTGATCGCGGAGAGCAGCGCACCGAAGAACATCACCTGCGCGAACAACGGCGCGTGCTGCATCACGAGCGTGGGCAGGATCAACTGCGGATCATCATCTATCAATCCCTTCACCATCTCGGGATCGATCATCGTGGCGGAATAAGCCAGAAACATAGGCACGAAGGCAAACACGAAATACAGGCAACCGCCGAACACCGCTCCCCAGATGGCGATCTTCTCGGTCTTGGATGACTGTACCCGCTGGAACACATCCTGCTGCGGGATGGAGCCGAACATCATGGTCACCCACGCCGCGGTAAAGGCGATGATTTCCTTCAGATCGAGAGTCGGCCAGAAATCGAATTTGCCCGCCTGCGCAGCATGTTCGACCACCACATTCACGCCGCCCACCATATTGCTTACCGAGCCACCGATATACAGCATGCCGATCACGATGATGATCATCTGCAGGAAATCGGTGATCGCCACCGCCCACATGCCGCCGAAGAAGGTGTAGATCAGGATGGTGCCTGAACCTATCCACATCCCGGCCAGTTTGCTGATCTCACCAGCGGACACCACATTGAATACCAGCCCCAGCGCGGTGATCTGTGCACCCACCCAGCCCAGGTAGGAAATCACGATAGCGATCGTGGTCAATACTTCGACACTACGGCCGAATTTTTTCTTGTAGAAATCGCCTATCGTCAGCAGGTTCATGCGATACAGCGGCGCGGCAAAGAACAGTCCGACCAGAATCAAACACATCGAAGCGCCGAATGGATCGGCGACCACGCCATGCAGTCCCTCTTTGAGGAAAGTTGCGGGAATGCCGAGCACCGTTTCCGAGCCGAACCAGGTAGCGAACACGGTCGCTGTGACCATGTAAAAAGGCAAACGCCTACCGGCAATGGCGAAGTCGCGGGTGTTGTGTACGCGCGTAGCGGCGTAAAGACCTATCCCGACAGAAATGATCCAGTAGGCGATGACAAACCAGAGCAACATGCTATACCTCCTTAAGTAAGGGACTACAGGCTGGCTGAAATTGTAGCAGTCCGGTCCATTATTGAGTGAAGCAAAAACTGGACCGTATGAACACTAGTTGTTTAACACCACATCACTTACACAAACCACCACATTGCATAGTAGTTCTAGGTAAAGCAATTATTCTCCTAAGGGGTGTTGGAATACTATCTCATTTGTAGAATTTCTCAACCGCCTTGCACTGTTCGACAAATTTCCTCTCGCTTTCAGATGTTCAGTTTCAATAATTTAATTTACAAAACTCACTTTTTATCCAACGTTACTTGGGATACGACCGCTGATGTTGGAGATGCCTCTGCTTGAACAGGTATACGGAACCGCGCCCGGCGACATGAGCAGAAAAACGCTTCTCCACGTCGCCAGACATCCCGATATAAATCCTTCCGTTGAAGCACATCAGGACATAGACGTAGCAGGGTCGCTCATTCATCTTCCATTTCCAGAAAGGCGCGGCGGTATTCCTCGGCAGCCTTGTAGTCTAGCGGAGCATCCAGGCTATCTCCGGTATATTTGACTGCACGCTGAATGGTTGGACTACTTACCCCGAGCAAATCACGAAGCACCACGGCACCCATGGTCTTCTGCCCGCTACGGAACATGTTAACAATGCC
>CAIOKY010000111.1 GCA_903858965.1 uncultured Nitrosomonadales bacterium
AGCGCGCCATCGCGGCGATCAACAGCGGTGAATTCAAGGACGAGATCACGCCTTACCACATTCGCGAGCACATACCCGACATGAACTCGCGCGAGGTGAAGATCAAGGGACGCGACGTGGCGCAGGACGAAGGGCCGCGCGCGGATACGACACTCGAGGCATTGGCCAAACTGAAAACCGTGTTCGCGCAAAAAGGCTCGGTGACCGCGGGCAATAGTTCGCAGATGTCGGACGGCGCGGGCTCGGTGCTGCTGTGCAGCGAGGCGGCATTGAAGCGCTACAACCTGACGCCGATCGGCAAGTTCCTCGGCTACTCGGTCGCAGGCGTGCCGCCGGAGATCATGGGCATAGGCCCGAAGGAAGCGATCCCGCGTGTGCTGAAGCAGGTGGGCTTGTCGCTGAACGACATGGGCTGGATAGAACTCAACGAAGCCTTCGCCGCGCAATCACTGGCAGTGATAGGCGATGTCGGCCTCGACCCCAAGATCGTCAACCCGCTCGGCGGCGCGATCGCGCTCGGCCATCCGCTCGGCGCGACCGGCGCGATACGCACCGCGACGCTGCTGCACGGGCTGCGCAGGCGCAAGCTGAAATATGGCATGGTGACGATGTGTATCGGGACGGGGATGGGGGCGGCCGGCATCTTCGAAGCACTGTAAAAAGCTGTTCAAAAATGCTGCGCAGCCGTGATGCGGGGTCGGGCGGTGTTCGGAATCCTCATGTACGTAAATGCACATTCCGGTTCCTCCGCTCCGGCCTTCCCCGCCTGATGGCCGCTCGCTGATTTTTGATTCAGCTTTTGCCTTGTTTACCACTATAGTTGCTCAAAGGAATGTGAATTGAAAAAGATATTATTGATTTTGTGTTGTCTGCTGCTGAGCGGGAACGCGAGCGCAATGGAAGTGTCCGGGGTGAAGCTGGCGGACAGCATCCATCTCGGCAGCCGCGACCTGGCATTGAACGGTGCGGGTCTGCGCATCAAGTTCTTCTTCAAGGTATACGTCGCGGGACTGTATCTGGGCGAGAAGACCCATGTGGCGGAGGCTGCGCTGAATCAGCCCGGCGAGAAGCGGATATCCCTGAATATCCTGCGCGAGATCAGCGACGAAAAAATGCTGAAGGGGTTTAACGAGGTGCTGGCAGCAAATCACACGCCCGCAGAGTTGCAGGCGCTGGAGCCGCAGCTCAGGGAATTGACGGCGATCTTCCACGCGGTCGGCGAGGTCAAAGAGGGTGATGTGGTCAACCTGGATTATCTTCCGGACACCGGCACAAAGATCATTGTAAATGGCGCGCTGCGCGGCAGCATTCCGGGCGAAGGATTCAATCGTGCGTTGTTCAAGATATGGCTCGGTGACAGGCCTGCACAACCCGACCTGAAACAAAAGATGCTGGGACTGTAGTGAACGAGGCAGAACGGCTCAATGCGGATAGTCATGCAGCCAGGTTGAATCAGGGCGCGCTGCAACGGGCGATGGAGGCGCAGGGCGAGGCATGGCATGTTCTGGTGAAAGAGCGCTGCCCGTATCTTTTTGCTGCAGCGCCGGTGTTCATTTCTTCCATTCAATTGCGCAAGATGCACGAGGTGATTTCGGCGGTGGAAAAGGTGGTCGGGTTGTCGGGCTGGCGAGTGACCAGCGATGAAGCGAGACCCAAGGCCAAGGGCGTGTTCTACGGTTACGACTTCCATCTCAACGAACAGGGCGTGCACCTGATCGAGATCAATACCAACGCGGGAGGCGCATTCCTCAATGCGTTCCTGATCGATAGCCAGCACGACGTGGTCATGCCCGGCAAGGCGGTTGCCATCGACAATCTCGAGCCTTCTTTTCTGGCGATGTTCCGCAACGAGTGGCGCCTGGAGCGCGGTTCCGCACTGCTCAGGAATATGGCCATCATCGATGAAAAGCCGGAAGAGCAATATCTGTATCCCGAATTCCTGCTGGCAAAGCGCATGCTTGAAAGCGCCGGGATAGCGGTATATATCGCCGACCCTGTGGCATTGCAGGCGCGTGCAGATGGTTTGTATTTCGGTTTTGAAAAGATCGATATGGCGTACAACCGCCTGACGGATTTTTCCCTGCAACAGCATCCCGCATTGCGGCGCTCTCTTCTGGACGGGCGCGTGGTGCTGACACCCGCGCCTGCGCACTATGCGCGCTATGCGGACAAGCGCAATCTGGCGCGCTTGACCGATGCGCAAGACTTGCGCACGCTGGGTGCGGACGAGGCCGATATCGCGGTCTTGCACACAGGCGTGCCGCATACCATCGAAGTGCATCAGAATATGGAAGAGATGCTGTGGGCTGAGCGCAAAAATCTGTTCTTCAAGCCCAACAGCGGCTATGGCGGCAAGGGCGCGTACCGCGGCGGCAATCTGACCAAGCGGGTATTCGGCGAGATATTGCAGTCCGATTATGTCGCGCAGAGATTGGCGCCACCGGGTGAGCGCGCGGTATGCGTGAATGATGCCGGGGCGGTTTCGCTCAAGTATGATGTGCGCTGTTACGTCTATGACGGGCGCGTGCAACTGCTTGCGGCACGGCTGTATCAGGGGCAGACCACCAATTTCCGCACGCCGGGTGGAGGCTTTGCGCCGGTGCGTGTTGTAGAATGACGCACATGCAATTCTTGGATGACGGAATCCATACGGGGTCACAGTGATGTTCTACGCTTTTCTCGCAATCGGAATCGGCTCGGCATGCGGCGCATGGCTGCGCTGGGGCTTGGGGCTGTGGCTCAATCCGGCGTTGCCGGAGTTGCCGCTGGGCACGCTGTCCGCCAACTTGATCGGCGGTTATCTGGTCGGTCTTGCAGTGGCTTTCTTTACCCAGTATCCGGGATTGTCTCCGGAATGGCGGCTGCTGATCATCACCGGCTTTCTCGGCGGGCTGACCACTTTCTCCACTTTTTCCGCAGAGACCGTCACGCTGCTGCTGCGCGGCCAGTATGCGTGGGGAGCGGGTATCATCGCGGCCCACCTGGGCGGATCGCTGCTGATGACGGTGCTGGGAATCCAGACCTTGAAATGGCTACAGTCTTAGGAGCGTAACTATGAACCTGCTTTCTTTTTACGTCAGCGAGAAGCAACACCACGCCGGCAAGCCCCTGTATGAGTGGTTGCTGGAAGAGGCCAAGTCGCTGGGTGTGCATGGCGGTTCGGCATTCCGCGCGATTGCGGGATTCGGCCGCCATGGCAAGATGCACGAGGAGACATTTTTCGAATTGGCCGGCGAGCTGGCGGTCAAGGTCGAGTTCATCATCGATGACGCGCTCGCTGCAAAGCTGCTCGGAAAGATTCGCGGTCAAAGCATGAAGATTTTCTATGTGCAGCAACCGGTGCAGGTAGGAGAAATGTAAGGGCGGGCAGTGGTATATCGCGCAGTTCCATACGAGGGAGAATCATGAAAAGCTTGTTATTGATGTTGTCGTTATGCTGTTTCGGTGGCGCAGCACAAGCAGCGGTGCAGGGAAAAGAAGTGATCTATGAAGCGAATGGCACGACGCTGAAAGGTTATATCGCCTATGACGATGCCATCAAGGGCAAACGCCCCGGCGTGATCGTCGTGCATGAGTGGTGGGGACAGAACGAGTACGCACGCAAGCGCGCACGCATGCTGGCGGAACTGGGTTATACCGCGCTGGCGGTCGACATGTACGGCGACGGGAAAGTGGTCGACAATCCCGATGATGCAGGCAAGCTGTCCGGAGAGGTGGGCAAGGATCTGCCGATGGCCAAGGCGCGCTTTGAAGCGGGCATGCAGTTGCTGATGAATCATGCAACCGTGGATGCCACCAGGATTGCGGCGTTCGGTTATTGCTTCGGCGGCGGCGTGGTACTGAACATGGCGCGCATCGGCGAGGATTTGAAAGGGGTGGCAAGTTTCCATGGCGTGCTTGGCACGGAAAATCCCGCCAAGCCATGGAAGGTGAAGGCGCACGTCATTTCCTTCAGCGGCGAGGCGGACCCGATGATAGGAGCCGACAAGGTTGCCGAATTCAGGAAGGAAATGGACAGCGCGGGAGTGAATTACCGGGTGGTCACTTATCCCGGTGCCAAGCATGCATTCAGCAACCCGGAGGCGGATGAACTGGGCAAGAAATTCAAACTGCCGATCGCCTACGACGCTGTCGCCGACAAGGATTCGTGGGCCCAGGCGGCGGTATTTTTGCGCGAAGTGTTCGCCGCAAAGTGAGCTGCCTGAAAAACTTCAGTTGTTGGTAGCCCTGTCGTGAGTCTTTTCGGTCTGATTGCGGACTACGGTTACGTTGCGCTGTTTTTTGGTACGTTGCTGGAGGGCGAGACACTGTTGATATTGGCAGGGTTCGCCGCGCATCAGGGTTATCTGCAACTACACTGGGTGATCACTATCGCATTGCTCGGCGGCTTTCTCGGGGATCAGTTTTATTTCTGGATGGGGCGATGGCGCGGTGCGTGGGTGCTGTCGCGTTTTCCGCGGCTGGTACCCGCGTTCGAGCGCACCAATGCACTGATAGAGCGTCATCGCGAGATGCTTATCGTCGGTATACGATTCCTCTATGGTTTGCGCATGGTAGGCGCTTTGGCTTTTGGCATGAGCACGGTGCAGGCCGGGCGTTTTATGTTGTTCAACGCGCTGGGTGCAGCCATCTGGGCGATTGGTATCGGCGGTGCGGGTTATCTGTTCGGGCAGGCGATGGAATTGTGGCTGCATGACTTGAAGCGGATCGAAGAGGCGTTGTTATTCGCCATCCTGCTCGGCGGCCTGGTGTTCTGGAGTTGGCGCGGCTGGGTGTTCCGCAGAAAAATTTCCCGGTAAGCAGACCAATCCTGTTGCGTGCAAGCGCAACAGGATTTTGTAACGGAAGGGAAAAGTCACCGCGCTACTGCGCGAAGAAATCCTTGACCTTGTTCATCCAGGACTTCGCGCGCGGGTTGTGGCGTGCGTTGTCCTTTTCGTTGATCGCCTCAAATTCGCGCAACAGGTCTTTCTGCCGTTCGGTCAGATTGATGGGGGTTTCCACCGCCACGTGGCAATGCAGATCGCCATGGCTGGAGCTGCGCACGCCCTTGATGCCCTTGCCGCGCAAACGGAATATCTTGCCGCTTTGCGTCTCGGCAGGGATCTTGATCGTGGCTACCCCGTCCAGCGTGGGAATCTCGATCGAACCGCCGAGCGCGGCGGTGCTGAAGCTGATGGGCATTTCGCAATGCAGGTCATTGTGGTCGCGCTGGAACACCGCGTGCGGCTTGGTGTTGATCACTACATACAGATCGCCGGGCGGCCCGCCGTTCGCGCCGTGTTCGCCTTCACCGGTCAGGCGGATGCGGTCTTCATTATCCACGCCGGGCGGAATCTTTACCGACAGGGTTTTGTGCTGCTTGATGCGGCCGTTGCCGCTGCAGTCCTTGCACGGCGAAGTGATCATCTTGCCGGTGCCGTGACAGCGCGGGCAGGTTTGCTGGATCGAAAAAAAGCCCTGTTGCATGCGAACCTGGCCATGTCCCGCACAGGTGGTGCAGGTGGTCGGCGAAGTCCCCGGTTTGGCGCCCGAGCCGTGACAGGTCTCGCATTCCTCCATGGTCGGGATGCGGATCTTGGTCTCGGTGCCGCGTGCGGCCTGTTCCAGTGTGATCTCGAGGTTGTAGCGCAGATCGGCGCCGCGTTGCACACTACTACGCCCACCGCCCGCACCTCCGCGTCCACCGCCGAAGATGTCGCCGAAGATGTCTGAAAAATCGAAGCCTGCTCCCGCACCACCCGCGCCGAACGGACTGCCGCCGCCCATCCCGCCGGACTCGAAGGCGGCATGACCGTGCTGGTCGTAGGCGGCACGCTTCTGCGTGTCGCTTAACATCTCGTATGCTTCTTTTGCTTCCTTGAAATGTTCCTCGGCCTTCGGGTTGTCCGGATTGCGGTCGGGATGGTGCTTCATCGCCAGCTTGCGATAAGCCTTTTTTATTTCTTCTTCAGAAGCATCGCGATTGACGCCGAGCACTTCGTAGTAGTCTTTTTTTGCCATGTTCTGGAACTGGATAACTGGTTAGAGGGACAAGGGATTAGAACACGAAAAAGGCCGGAGGCCGGGGATTTTCAGCCTCCGGCCTCCAGTTTTTTGCTGCTTATTTCTTCTCGTCCTTTACTTCGGTGAATTCTGCATCCACCACGTCGCCCTGATCCTTCTTGGCTTCCGCGCCAGATGCGGCAGCGGTGTCACCGGCCTGTGCCTTGGCCTGTTCGGCAGCGTACATCTTCTCGCCCAGCTTTTGCGCGGCAGTCGCCAACGCTTCAGTCTTGGCTTCGATGGCATCCTTGTCGTCGTCCTTCACGACCGCTTCGGCGTCTTTCAGGGCAGCTTCGATCGCAGATTTTTCGTCAGCGGTCAGGTGATCGCCATATTCCTTGAGCGACTTGTGCGTGGAGTGGATCAGCGAGTCGAGCTGATTGCGCGCCGTCACCAGTTCCAGCGCCTTGCGGTCGTCCTCGGCGTGGGCTTCGGCATCCTGCACCATCTGCTTGATCTCCGCCTCGCTCAAGCCGGAACTGGCTTGGATCTTGATCTTGTTCTCCTTGCCGGTCGCCTTGTCCTTCGCCGATACGTGCAAAATACCGTTCGCGTCGATGTCGAAAGTCACTTCGATCTGCGGCATGCCGCGCGGTGCGGGCGGGATGTCGGACAGATTGAATTGCCCCAAGCTCTTGTTGCCGGAGACTATTTCACGCTCGCCCTGCAGCACATGTATCGTCACCGCGTTCTGGTTGTCGTCGGCGGTGGAGAACACTTGCGAAGCCTTGGTCGGGATCGTGGTGTTCTTCTTGATCAGCTTGGTCATCACGCCGCCCATGGTTTCGATACCCAGAGACAATGGCGTCACGTCGAGCAGCAAAACGTCCTTCACTTCGCCCTGCAATACACCGCCCTGGATTGCTGCGCCAACGGCGACGGCTTCGTCCGGGTTCACGTCCTTGCGTGGTTCTCTGGCGAAGAATTCCTTGACCTTTTCCTGCACCATCGGCATGCGCGTTTGGCCGCCGACCAGAATCACGTCGGCGATGTCGGACACGGAAACGCCCGCATCTTTCATCGCGATCTTGCATGGCTCGATGGTGCGCGCGATCAGGTCGTCCACCAGGCTTTCGAGCTTGGCGCGGGTGATCTTCACCGCCAGGTGTTTAGGTCCGGTTGCATCGGCGGTCACGTAAGGCAGGTTCACTTCGGTCTGCTGCGCGCTGGACAATTCGATCTTGGCTTTTTCCGCCGCGTCTTTCAGGCGTTGCAATGCCAGCACGTCCTTGCGCAGGTCGATGCCGCTTTCCTTCTTGAATTCATCGACCAGATAGTCGATCACGCGCATGTCGAAGTCTTCACCGCCGAGGAACGTGTCGCCGTTGGTGGACATCACTTCGAACTGGTGCTCGCCCTCGATCTCGGCGATGTCGATGATGGAGATATCGAACGTTCCGCCGCCCAGGTCATACACCGCGATCTTGCGGTCGCCTTCCTGCTTGTCCAGGCCGAAAGCCAGTGCGGCAGCAGTAGGCTCGTTGATGATGCGCTTCACATCCAGCCCGGCGATGCGTCCTGCATCTTTGGTGGCCTGGCGGTGTGCATCGTTGAAATAAGCCGGAACGGTGATGACCGCTTCGGTCACCGGTTCGCCGAGGTAGTCTTCGGCGGTCTTTTTCATTTTCATCAGCACTTGCGCGGAGATCTCCGGAGCGGAGAATTCCTTGTCGCGCACTTTCACCCATGCGTCGCCGTTCTTGGCCTTGACGATCTTGAAAGGCACCATGTCGATATCCTTCTGCACCATCTTCTCGTCGAAACGGCGGCCGATCAGACGCTTCACGCCATACAGCGTATTGGTCGGATTAGTGACGGCCTGGCGTTTGGCGGGTGCACCGACCAGCACTTCACCGTCTTCCATGTAGGCGACGATGGACGGGGTGGTGCGCGCGCCTTCCGCGTTCTCGATCACCTTGGTCTTGCCATTTTCCATGATGGCCACGCAAGAGTTGGTCGTGCCCAGATCGATACCGATGATTTTTCCCATGATGCATCCTTTCAATTAAATTGGCTTTCAGTTGAATACTTAAAGATTGAATACTTTTGTTGCTTGCCGCTTAACATCAGGGCGGCGCTGGATATTTCAAGTGCTCCCCCTCCCTTAATCCCTCCCCCGGCGGGAGAGGGAAGCTTAGCCCTTCTCCCGCCGGGGGAAGGGGGTGGGACTATCCCTTGGCCTTGGACACCATCACCAATGCCGGGCGCAGCACGCGGTCATTCAGCGCATAGCCCTTCTGCATCACGCTGACCACGGTATTGGCGGGTTGGTCACTGTCCAGCATGCCGATGGCCTGATGCTTGTGGGCATCGAATTTCTCGCCGACCGGGTTGATCTCGCGGATATTGAATTTTTCCAGCACGCCGGACATTTGCTTGAGGGTCAGCTCCATGCCGCTCTTGAAGCTTTCCACCGTTGCGGTTTCCACGATCAGACCCGCTTCCAGGCTGTCCTTCACCGCCAGCATCTCGTTGGCAAAACGCTCCACGGCAAATTTTTGCGCCTTGCTCACGTCCTCGATCGCGCGGCGGCGGATGTTCTCGCCCTCGGCCTTGGCGTACATCCAGGCATCATAGTGTTCCTGCGCCTTGCGTTCGGCTTCCTGGAGCATCTCGTCCAGGCCGGGCATCACTTCAGCGGCGTTTGCCGTGGCCGGTTGAGGCTCGACTTGCGGGTTGGTATCGTTCAGTTCCATGCCGTTCTCCAAATTTTAACTGGTAGCTAATGGGGGTCTAATCTTCCATTTCAAGGGCGGATGCAAAATTATTTTTGCCGCGTGAGATAATGTGCGCCGTTTGGATGTTGTACCGATATGTCTACCCCCAAGAACTACTACTGGCGCATCGCCGGATTCTATTTTTTCTATTATGCCTTCGTGGGGATGTTCGCGCCCTACTGGAGCCTGTACCTCAAGTCCATCCACTTCGACGCCATCGAGATCGCCATCCTGATTGCGGTGCAACCTGTGATGCGCATGATCGCGCCAACCTTGTGGGGCACACTGGCCGACCGCACGGGTAAAAGATTGCTGGTGGTGCAGATCGCCGCGACGCTGAGTGCGGTGTGCTACCTGGGCGTGTTCGCAACTACCAGTTTCTGGGGCATGTTCCTGGTGCTGGCGCTGATGGGGTTTTTCTGGAGCGCCTCGATGCCGCTGGTGGAGGCGACCACGCTCACGTATCTGGGCAAGCACAGCGCGCGCTACGGGCGCATCCGCTCGTGGGGCTCGGTCGGCTTCATCGCCTCGGTGGTCGGGCTGGGCTATGCGCTCGACCATATGGCCATCGTCTGGTTGTTGTGGGTGGGCGCGGCGCTGGAGTTTGGCATCGTGCTGTTCGCCCGGCAGATACCGCCGACCGAAGTGCTGGCGCACCACACCGACAGCCAGCCGGTCAAACAGATCGTGCTGCAACCGCGCGTGCTGGCCTTGTTCGGCGCATGCTTCCTGATGTCCGTGGCACACGGTGCGTATTACACCTTCTACTCGATCTACCTGGTCGAGCATGGTTACGCGAAAAGCGCGGTGGGCGGCCTCTGGGCGCTTGGCGTGATCTGCGAGATCGGCGTGTTCTTCGTGATGCCCTGGCTGGTGCGCCGCTTCGGCTTTACGCGCATACTGCTGATCAGTTTCAGCGCGGCGGTGCTGCGCTTCATGCTGATCGGCTGGGGTGTGGATTTTTTATCGTTGCTGCTCGTCGCGCAAGTGTTGCACGCTGCCACCTTCGGCGCGTATCACGCCGCATCGATCGGGCTGGTGCATGAATTCTTTCAGGGGAGGCATCAGTCCAAGGGCCAGGCCCTGTTCGGCAGCCTTACCTACGGCGCGGGCGGCATGCTGGGCGGCTTGGTCAGCGGCCCGATCTGGCAGCACTACGGCGCGAGCGTGCTATATTCATGCAGCGCGGGAGTGGCATTGCTGGGGTTATTGCTGATAGCGTGGAAGCTGGGCGCGAAGAGTATGCAACAAACGGCGTAAGGTGACCGGGGAAGATGTCTTGGATTGATAGGAGAGAATGGTGATGTGCGAAGAAAAGAAATTGACTCCGGTACCCTTCGTATCTTTAGCAAGCTTGTATCTATTTGGCTCGTTGGCTTTGGCATTGCCTACGCAGGCGGCGAGCTTTGATTGCATCAAAGCGATATCGAAAATTGAAAAACTTGTCTGCGGAAATGATGAGCTATCAAGGCTGGATGAGGAATTGAACAAAACATACAAGCAAGCAATTGCGCGAAGTGACAACAGACAAAACGAGACCAAAAAACAAAGGCGTTGGCTGAAAGAGGTTCGTAACACTTGTCAGGATTCGGATTGTTTGAAGACGGTTTATCAAGAACGAATCTATAAGTTGGGCCTAGTGACTGGACAAGCACAGTCCGCTCTTGCAGCAAGTCGAAAATCGTCTTTATGCACTCCGGAATCCCTCTGCGACAAAGTGACCTTGATGTACAGTGAAGACGACACAATCTGCAAACCCCTTCTCAAAGTTTATCAGCAGCTTTTTGAGAAAAACAAAAAAGATCGAGAATATAACTCTCGTTCTCAGACTCATCCTAGTACTAAGGGAAATTGGGAAGATTACTATCAGGAGGCTTTTATTAAAGCCGGATTTGTGCTTCCTCCTCCTTTACATGATTATCAGCACGAATATGTTTCAAGCAAAGATGGTGAATTGGGAACGGCATATTACAGATTGCGTCTTGATCCAAACGTGGCCGAGCAGACTGTACTTATACAAGACTATCCGTATGGTTCTCGTGGCGCTTATAGTTCAGACGTTTATATTTCTAAACCAGGTGAAGACATTTCGACAAAGTGCAGTCTCGACCAATTTGCATTGATAAATAGTTTTATCGATCAATCAGGGGGCATTCATGATTTTGGACAAAAATCTTGTGGCAATCAGGACAGAACACACAACCAATTAGCGTTCGCTACTGTTTTCAATATGGCCCAAGGTTCGGATCATACACCCCGCGCAGAGACTCTAATCGAAGAAAAATATATATTTGACAAGGGAAATACAGCAAAGGAATTTTCTTATGTTATTAACGGAGATATTCGCTCGACTGACATGGGAATTTATTCTAATGCTGAGATAATTCAAAGAATTTACCTGTTTCAGGATCAGCCAATTTTCACAGCTCGCGATGGGCACAATCAATCTGTCATTTACCAAATAAAAAATGGGAATCAGATAAATGATATCTGCTACTTCTCTACCAATGTTGCTAAAATTTCTCACTAAGGAGTGACGCTATGAGTAGTTAAAGAGTAGAACAACGCGAGTTAAAGGGGTTAGGCTCGAAATGTTTTCCGGTGCCAACGCAACATTAACTACTGGGGGCGGAGCCCAATTGAACCCAGCCTTTAATATTTATTGGTTACCTTTTTTCGTTGAAACATCCTGCCTTCGGTCGCCGCTATTTTCTCTTCTGTCCAGAAGATCCGGATAGCGCACCGCCACATTCTTTCTTCTGTCCCCGGTCATCCTTCGTCTGTCTTCCACCAGCTGTTTCCGGTCTGCGGTCTCGGGGAAGGCTTGATCGGAACCGGGAGTCTGCGGCGGTGTGCGTTGCAGCATGCCGATGTCGGCGTCGTGGGCGATCACATATTCCGCGAACAGGATATTCTTTTCAATCGCCTCAAGGTACAGGTTTTGTCCGTTGAAGTGTTTTTCGGCATAGCGGTAAGCGCTACCCAGGGTTTCATCCATGCGTTTTTTCGCGCTGCGGTAGAACCCCGGGGTTTTTACCACAAGGTCTTGCGGTGAAGAAAAGATGACCAGCTCATTGCCTTGTTCGTCGCGCTTTTTTGCAATGCCGCCCAGAACGAATTCCGTGTACAGCCGGTCATGGCATTTTTCGAGATAACAACGATCCGCCATTTGCGCCAGCATGTCTGCCGAAGCCACCAGATTACCGATGGCACGGTAAGCGGGCGAGGGTACCTTGATGCGGTCTACCGGCACTTCGTAGCCGGTGTAATGCACCACCTGGGCTGCCGTTTCCGCCAGCTTGCCCATGCCCGTTGCCTGCATATAATCCTTCAATAATTCCGCGCTGCGTGAGACATGGGTGAGGGTGAATTCCGCACCTTGCCTGTCGTCTTCGCTGCCGCGCTTGCGCAGGTAGCCGCTGTCATGGAACAGCGCCAGCAAGATACCAAAGGTAAATAATTCCTCGCCCAGCTCCATCCCTTTATGCTGGGAGCGCTCGTAACCATCCATCAAGCGCGCGCTGGCCAGCGTCACATCCATGATGTGCTGCAAGTCGTGATAGCCGGTATCGCATGCCGCATAGCCGGGATGTTCGCCGCGATAAAGCCGGGTTATGTGGCTTATCGCATCCCGCAGGGTGCCGACACTTGCGCTGGGAAAAAGATCGAGGAAAATATTTTCCACCGCGCCACCGACCGAAGCGGGATCGGTCACGTTAACGACGTTGGCTACGTCAAAGTTGTTTCGACGGAATTTGGCAGTCATGAAATATGCTATCACGAAGCCGTACCGGCGTTATATTTTGTATGGCCATGTTTGTAATATTGAATAGCCGCAGCCCACATCACCAGTGCCCGTGATGGTTTGCGATTTTCCGTAAAGTTGTTTTGCCGTTCGGGGTTTTGCTTACAGGCTTATGCCAAGCTGACCCTGTTGTGGCATAATTGCACGTTCAAAAACGTAGTGACAGGCTGGCGAAATTACATGAAAGCGCAAACTCTTTACGACAAACTTTGGGATGCTCACGTGGTGCGGCAGGAAGCCGACGGTACCGCGTTGATCTATATCGACCGCCATCTGGTGCATGAAGTGACCAGCCCTCAGGCGTTTGAGGGGTTGAAGCTGGCCGGACGCAAGGTTTGGCGCACCGCTTCGATACTGGCCGTAGCCGACCATAACGTGCCCACCACCGGACGCGCGCAGGGTATCGCCGATCCGATATCGCGTTTGCAAGTGGAGACGCTGGACAGCAATTGCGCCGAGTTCGGCGTGAACGAATTCAAGATGTCCGATGTGCGCCAGGGCATCGTGCATGTGATCGGGCCGGAGCAGGGCGCGACTTTGCCCGGTATGACCGTGGTGTGCGGCGATTCCCACACCAGCACGCACGGCGCTTTCGCGGCGCTGGCCTTCGGTATTGGCACGTCTGAAGTCGAACACGTGATGGCGACGCAATGTCTGTTGATGAAAAAAACCAGGACCATGCAGGTATTGGTAGAGGGTGCCTTGGGTAGGGGTGTCACGGCGAAGGATATCGCGCTGGCGGTGATTGGCAAGATCGGTACCGCTGGCGGGACCGGCTATGCGATCGAGTTTGCCGGCAGCACGATACGCGGCCTCTCGATGGAGGGGCGCATGACTTTGTGCAATATGGCGATCGAGGCTGGCGCGCGCGCGGGCATGGTCGCGGCGGACTATACAACCATCAATTATCTCAAGGGACGTCCATTCGCACCCCATGGTGAATCGTGGGATAAAGCCGTAGCTTACTGGCATACGCTGCATAGCGATGACGGTGCGCAGTTCGATGCGGTGGTCAAGCTGGATGCGATACAGATCAAGCCGCAAGTGACTTGGGGCACATCGCCGGAAATGGTGGTGGCGATCGACGGGCGCGTGCCTGACCCCGCAACGATGAGCGATGCGGTCAAGCGCCACGCTGCCGAACGTGCGTTGCAGTATATGGGCTTGGCAGCGAACACGCCAATCACTGAAATCAACATTGACAAGGTATTCATAGGCTCCTGCACCAATTCGCGCATAGAAGATTTGCGCGCGGCTTCCGAGGTTGCAAAGGACAAGCATATTGCGGCGAATATAAAGCTGGCGATGGTAGTGCCCGGCTCCGGCCTGGTGAAACAACAAGCCGAACGTGAAGGCCTGGACAAGATTTTTATCGCGGCGGGTTTTGAATGGCGTGAACCTGGCTGTTCGATGTGCCTTGCGATGAATGACGATAAGCTCTTGCCGGGCGAGCGTTGTGCCTCGACGTCCAATCGAAACTTTGAGGGGCGGCAAGGGCAGGGCGGGCGTACTCATTTGGTGAGTCCGGAAATGGCAGCGGCTGCGGCGATTGCGGGACATTTTATTGACATCAGCACGATTAATTAACAAAGGAGCTAATGATGAAGGCGGTAGCATTGTTCTTGGCGGTATGGATGTTGGCGGGCTGCAATACCATGGAAGGTTTGGGCAAGGATATCCAGCAAGGCGGCGAGAAATTGGAAAAGGCGGCTGGCAAGTAATGCAGAAATTCACATTACTGAACGGGTTGGTTGTTCCATTGGATCGTGCCAATGTCGATACCGACGCGATCATCCCCAAACAGTTCTTGAAGTCGATCAAGCGTTCCGGTTTCGGTCCCAATCTGTTCGATGAATGGCGTTATCTGGACCACGGTGAGCCGGGCGGCGATAACTCGAAGCGTCCGCTCAATCCGGATTTCGTATTGAATCAGCCGCGCTACAAAGGCGCGCAAATTTTGCTTGCGCGCGAAAACTTCGGTTGCGGTTCGTCGCGCGAACACGCGCCTTGGGCCTTGGATGATTACGGTTTTCGCGCCATCATCGCGACCAGCTTTGCCGACATCTTTTTCAATAACTGCTTCAAGAATGGCCTGTTGCCGATCCGCCTGGCTGCTGAACAGGTGGATGAATTGTTCAAGGCAGTAACAGCTCATGCCGGTTACAAGCTGGCGATCGATCTGGAGCGGCAGACCATCGGTGCGCCTGATGGCAAGGTGTATCACTTTGAAGTTGAATCGTTCCGCAAACATTGCCTGTTGAACGGCTTGGACGACATCGGTTTGACCCTGCAGCATGTCGACGAGATCAAGGCATATGAGGCAAAACGCCGTGCGGCACAACCATGGTTGTTTGCATAACTGATGTGTAATCCTGACTGGAAATATCAATGAAGATAGCAGTATTGCCGGGTGACGGCATCGGGCCCGAGATTGTCGCCCAGGCGGCGAAAGTGTTGGAATCGTTGCGCCGCGACGGTTTGAAGATCGAGCTGGAATACGCGCACATTGGCGGCGCGGGTTACGATGCCGCGGGCGATCCATTTCCGCCCGCGACTGAAAAATTGGCACTCGCGGCCGATGCGGTGTTACTCGGCGCGGTGGGTGGATATCAATACGATACCCTGCCACGGCCCATGCGTCCGGAGCAAGGTCTGTTGCGTATCCGAAAGAAATTGGGTTTGTTCGCCAACCTGCGTCCGGCGATGGTGTATCCCGAATTGGTCAATGCATCCAGCCTGAAGCCGGAATTGGTATCGGGATTGGACATCATGATTTTGCGTGAACTGACCGGCGACATTTATTTCGGCCAGCCGCGCGGCATACGCACGCTGGACAACGGCGAACGGCAGGGTTTTGACACCATGCATTACAGCGAGTCGGAGATCCGCCGCGTGGCGCATGTCGGCTTCCGGATTGCGATGAAACGTGCCGGTTCGAATGACAAGGGCAAGATGTGTTCGGTCGATAAAGCCAATGTGCTGGATACCAGCATGTTCTGGCGCGAGATCGTGACGGATGTCGCGAAGGAATATCCTCAAGTGGAACTGTCACATATGTATGTGGACAATGCAGCGATGCAACTGGTACGCGCACCCAAACAGTTCGATGTGATTTTGACGGGAAACATTTTTGGTGACATTCTATCA
>CAIOKY010000112.1 GCA_903858965.1 uncultured Nitrosomonadales bacterium
AACACCTGGGTCAGTTTTAAGTCGGCATAACGCCTATAGATGGGTCAGTTTTCGGTCGGCGACAACACCAACACCACAAAGGCGATGATCATGTTGCGCTCGTCGCTGATGGAAAGGTGATGGCCTTTGATACCCAATTGCGCCAGATGGGTACGCAGCGCTTCGTCGAACTGCAGCTCAGGCTTGCCGAGGCCGTCATGGGTGATGCTGATACGGTGCAAGCTTACCGGTTCGCGCAGTCCGCTGCCGACCGCTTTGGCAAAGGCTTCCTTGGCCGCGAAACGTTTGGCCAGAAATCGCGGCGCATTGGCGCTGACTTGATAATCGGCCAACTCGCATGCGCTCAAGATGCGCCGGGCAAAGCGCAAACCATAACGCGCAAACATTTTCTCAAAGCGCGCGTATTCGACGATGTCCGTGCCGATACCGTGTATCACTGCTGTCCGTTCAATAAGGCCTTCATCTTCATCACCGCCGCCTCCAGCCCGATGAACAGCGACTCGGCGATGATGGCATGGCCGATGTTGAGCTCGACCAGGTTGGGGATGGCGACGATGGGCTGCACATTGTGGTAATGCAGGCCGTGTCCGGCATTCACCTGCAATCCTTGCGCATGGGCGTGTGCCGCAGCGATTCGGATGCGTTCCAGTTCATGCTTGTGCTCCGGCACATTGTCCGCCTCGGCATATTTTCCGGTATGCAATTCCACCACCGGGGCACCGGTGCGGCGCGCGGCATCGATCTGCTTCTGGTCGGGATCGATGAACAGTGACACGCGGATACCCACTGCGGCGCAGCGCTCGCAGGCTGTTGTGATGGTGTCGAAATAACGCACCACGTCCAACCCGCCTTCGGTGGTCAATTCTTCGCGGCGTTCCGGTACCAGACACAGGTCATGCGGCTTGACGCGCAGCGCGATGGCGATCATTTCGCCGGTGACGGCGCTTTCCAGATTCATGCGCGTTTGCAGCATGTCGCGCAGCACTTCCACATCGCGGTCCTGGATGTGGCGGCGGTCTTCACGCAGGTGCAGCGTGATCGCATCCGCCCCGGCGGATTCCGCGAGCAAGGCCGCTCGCACCACATTGGGATACCGTGCGCCGCGCACTTGGCGCAATGTGGCGACGTGGTCTATATTTAATCCTAGCTTGATCATAGTTTTTGCAAGTCCTTAATCAATTCTCGTGTGTGCAGAATCTTGCCGCCCAGATGATGGTTCAACAGCATGCGCATCAGTTGCTTGCTCTGCTGTGCGGTGACCGGGTCGGAATAATCATCAGTGGCCATATCAAGCAGAGTTTTGCCCGACATCTGTAAAACTGTCCAGGCGGCATCTCCCTCACCCGGCCCGCTGTCATCCGATAGCGGACCGCGTTCCACGGCATAACGATAGCAGAGTTCTGCCTGTATGGGCTCATCACTGCCCGCTACGCGGTCCAGCAGCAGTGCGTAACCTAACTCCTGCAGCAAATGCTTCTCAAAACAACGCAGCGTCGCGGCGTGGTCTGATTCGTGTGCCAGGCGATGCAACGTGGCTTGATAATAGTCGAACAATTGCTGATGCGGATCGTCGCGCGCCAGGAGGTTGATCAGCAGCTCGTTCAAATAGAATCCGCACATCAACGCCGTGCCTTGCAGATAAGGCTGGCCGCCCTGCCACTCCGCGCCATGCAATGTGCGTACCTCGCCCTTGCCGAACCAGCTCAACAGCAATGGCTGGAAATTCATCAGCACACCGCGCACACTGGACTTGGGACGCCGCGCACCGCGCGCCACGATCGCGAGCCGTCCATGTGACCGGCTGAACACATCGATGATCAGACTGGTTTCGCGGAACGGATAGCTGTGCAACACGAACGCCAGTTCATCCTGATGCCTGTTGCGGCTTGCTGCGGTCATGCGTAACCTGCCGTCATCGATGACCCTCGATCATTCATGGTCCCGGGTCATTCATATCCCCGAATCATTCGTAGCCGAGACTGCGCAATACGCGTTCATCGTCCGCCCAGCCGCTGCGCAATTTGACGAATACCTCGAGGAACACTTTGCCGTCGAACAGCTTTTCCATGTCCAGTCGCGCCTGGGTGGCAATCTCCTTGAGCTTCTCGCCCTTCTTGCCGATCAGCATCGCCTTGTGCGCTTCGCGATCCACCAGGATCGCGGCATGGATGCGGCGCAGCTTGCCTTCCATCTTGAATTGCTCGATCACCACGCTGGTCGAATACGGCAACTCATCGCCGGTAAAGCGGAATATCTTTTCGCGCAATATCTCCGCGGCCAGGAATCTTTCACTGCGGTCGGTGATGTCGTCCTTGTCATAGATCAATTCACCTTCGGGCAGATGGCTGCGCAGTGCCGCGCGCAATTCGTCCAGCTTGCTGCCCAGCTTGGCGCTGACCGGCACGATGCCGGCAAACTTGAAATCCTGCGCGACACGTTCGGCAAACGCGAACAATTGGCCTTTGTCCGCCACTTCATCGATCTTGTTGATCACCAGCAGAACCGGCCGGTTGTCCGGCAACAGCTTGAGCACTTCCTGGTCGCGCTCGTCGTAGCGCAACGCTTCCAGCACATACAACACTGCCTGCACATCGCGCAGGCTGCTGGTCACCACGCGGTTCATGCCGCGATTCAGCGCGTTGAGGTGCTTGGTCTGGAATCCCGGGGTATCGACGAACACGAACTGTGCGTGTTCATCGGTGTAAATGCCGTGGATGCGGTGGCGCGTGGTTTGCGCCTTGCGCGAAGTGATACTGATCTTCTGCCCGATCAAATGATTGAGCAGCGTGGATTTCCCTACATTGGGCCGGCCGACGATGGCAATGAAGCCGCTGCGAAATGGCTGTGTTGAGGCACCCATATCGCGGGTGCCTGTTAATTCTGTTGGTTGTTCTGTCATTGTCTGGCCGGTAATTGTTGATAGGCTGCTTGTGCAGCCTGTTGTTCGGCAATGCGGCGGCTGGTTCCCGTGCCGCGCGCGGAAATCTTCAATGATGGGATGACGCATTCCACCTGGAAAGATTGCGCATGCGCGTCTCCTTGCGTGTCAATGACGCTGTATACAGGCAACGGGATCCGTTTGCTCTGTAGATATTCCTGCAACAAGGTTTTGGCATCCTTGCCCAGTGTCCGCACGTCCACATTTTCCAGGTAGGGCACATACAAATCCAGCACGACCCTTTCCGCATCGGCAAAACCGCCGTCGAGGAACACTGCACCGAACAAGGCTTCCAGCACATCCGCCAGTATCGATGGGCGGCGGAATCCGCCACTCTTGAGTTCACCCTCACCCAGTCTCAGATGACTACCCAAGTCGAGCTGCTGCGCAAGTGCCGCCAGCGTTTCTTCCCTGACCAGACTGGAGCGCAGCCGCGACAACTCGCCCTCGCTCAACTGCGGATAACTGCTATATAGATGTTTGGCAATCACGCAGCCAAGGATGCTGTCACCCAGAAACTCGATGCGCTCGTTGTGTTCCGGTGCATAGCTGCGATGGGTCAGTGCACGTTGCAGTAGTTGCGGCTGCTTGAACACATACCCCAGTTTCTTGCACAGCTCGCTGCCGCGCAATGCTCCCTGCGTTTTCAGGCTATCCCTATTTGCCTTCACTGCTTGGCTTGAATTCGATGATCAGGCTGATATTGCCGGCTACCGGAACCTTGACGGAATAACTGGCATTCAATACCGGCCTGCCTTCATCGGTGGAAATATCGATATCATCGGCATGGATCGCGGTGATGGCATCGATCGAAGCGCGTCTCTCGAAGGATGCCTTGATGTCATGCTCGGAAGCCTTCTGCATATCGGGATCATGTGCGATCGTTACAAAAATATTCTTGATTTCCGATGCCTGAATATATGCAGGGATAAGCCTGAAGCCAAAGATGCTCAAAAGCACCAGCAGGAAAGCTCCGAAAATAAACCCGCCAAAACTCAATCCGCGCTGTTGCATTGGCATTGCTGTATACATTCTTCCCTCCCGACCGGTTTAGTTAATCAACATCCCTATACGCTTCAAATCAGAAAAATTCATCCAGATGAAAAATGCCTTGCCGACGATCTGGTTGTCCGGGACGAATCCCCAGTAGCGGCTATCGCGGCTGTTATCGCGATTGTCGCCCATCATGAAGTACTGCCCTGCCGGCACCTTGCAACGCACCATGTCATTGTCATAGCTGCAATTCTCGCGCCCGCTGAATTCGGCCACCGCGCTGAGGTGCAAAGTCGGCATTTCGGGATTGACCAGCACCGCATGCTTGCGTTCGCCCAGGGTCTCGATACGTTTTTCAGTATGCACAAAGTTCAGGCCGGTCTCAACATAATTATAATCCCCGTCAGCTTGCTGGGCTTGCTCGACCCCGTTGATCCACAAGCGCTTGTTGCGATACTCCACCGTATCTCCAGGCACGCCGACTACGCGCTTGATATAGTCCAGCGTGGGATCTTCCGGGTAACGGAACACCATCACATCGCCGCGCTGGGGATCGCCAAGCTGGACGATCTTCTGGTTGATGATGGGCAAGCGCACGCCATAGCTGAATTTATTCACCAGAATAAAGTCACCCACTTGCAGGGTCGGGATCATCGAACCGGAAGGTATCTTGAACGGCTCGATCAAAAAAGAACGGATGAAGAACACCACCAGGATGACCGGGAAGAAGCTTTTTGCGTATTCCACCCACCAGGGCTCGGCAACCCCGCTGCCGCGTTTGGCCGCCAAGGCGAAGCGGTCCAGCAACCATACACCGCCGGTGACCACCAGCAGCACGAACATAATCAGTGCAAAATCCATTACGTCTCCTTAATCGTCCACACGCAGGATCGCCAGAAAAGCTTCCTGCGGAATTTCCACGCTGCCCACCTGCTTCATGCGCTTCTTGCCGGCTTTTTGTTTTTCCAGCAGCTTTTTCTTGCGCGAAATGTCGCCGCCATAACATTTGGCCAGCACGTTCTTGCGCATCGCCTTGACGTTCTCGCGCGCGATGATGTTCGAGCCGATAGTCGCCTGTATTGCCACATCATACATCTGGCGCGGTATCAGCTCGCGCATCTTGGCCGCCACTTCGCGTCCGCGATGCTGGCTGTTGGCGCGGTGCACGATCACCGCCAGCGCGTCGACCTTTTCGCTATTGATCAGCATGTCCACCTTGACCACATCAGCCGCCCGGTATTCCTTGAATTCATAATCCATCGAAGCATAACCGCGCGATATCGATTTCAGCTTGTCGAAAAAATCCAGCACGATCTCGGCCATCGGCATTTCATAGACCAGCTTCACTTGCTTGCCATGATAGCTGATGTTGATTTGCGCTCCACGCTTCTGGGTACAGAGCGTGATGACCGCCCCCACGTACTCGTTGGGCATGTACAGATTCACCGTGACAATAGGCTCGCGTATCTCGTCGATCTTCGATGGATCCGGCATCTTGGACGGATTGTCCACAACCAATATTTTTCCATCGCGCAGCAACACTTCATAGATCACCGTCGGCGCAGTGGTGATCAGGTCCATATCGAACTCGCGCTCCAGCCGCTCCTGCACGATCTCCATGTGCAGCAATCCCAGAAAGCCGCAACGGAAACCAAAGCCCAATGCCTGCGAAACTTCAGGCTCATAGCGCAGCGCGGAATCGTTCAGCTTGAGCTTTTCCAGCGAGTCGCGCAATGCTTCATACTGGTTGGATTCCACCGGAAACAGCCCGGCAAACACCTGCGGCTGCACTTCCTTAAAGCCGGGCAATGCCTGCTGCGCCGGTTTATTCAGATGGGTGATGGTGTCACCCACCTTGGCTGCCTTCAGTTCCTTGACACCGGCGATGACAAAACCGACCTGGCCCGCACTCAGACTTTCTCGCGCCTGCGACTTGGGTGTAAACACGCCGATGTTTTCGGTCAGGTGCTGCGCGCCGGTAGCCATGAACAGGATTTTTTCCTTGGGCTTGAGCGTGCCGTTCATCACCCGCACCAGCATGACCACGCCGACATAATTGTCGAACCAGGAATCAATGATCAGCGCCTGCAACGGTGCCTCTGGATCGCCCTTGGGGGCGGGCACTTTGACGATCATCGCTTCGAGCACGTCCTGCACGCCCTCACCGGTTTTGGCCGAGCAGCGCACTGCATCATGGGCGTCGATGCCGATCACCTCTTCGATTTCCTCGATGGCGTTTTCCGGGTCTGCCGATGGCAGATCGATCTTGTTCAGCACCGGCACGACTTCGACGCCCAGATCCAGCGCGGTATAACAGTTCGCCACGGTCTGCGCTTCCACACCTTGTGAGGCATCCACTACCAGCAGCGCGCCCTCGCAAGCGGACAACGAACGCGACACCTCATAGGAAAAATCCACATGGCCCGGCGTATCGATCAGGTTGAGGTTATATATCTGCCCGTCGCGCGCCTTATAGCTTAACGCGGCAGTTTGTGCCTTGATGGTGATGCCACGCTCGCGCTCCAGATCCATCGAATCGAGCACCTGCGCCTCCATCTCGCGGTCGGACAAGCCGCCGCACAACTGGATGATGCGGTCAGCTAAAGTGGACTTGCCATGGTCGATGTGAGCAATGATGGAGAAATTACGGATATGCTGCATAGAGCCCAAAATAAAAATCCCGCCCGAACCGGCGTTTTCGCAAAGTGCGAATTCTAGCCGATTTGGGCGGGACACGCAGGACTGTAATTACTTCTCGTCCAGCTTGATCGCCACATACGAGGCACTGTCATCGCGCCGCACCAGCAACGCGATATTCTTCCCTTTCGGAACCTGCTTGATGAATTCATTGAATTGCGCCAGAGAGCGGATTTGCACGTTGCCGATCGCCAGCAGCACATCGCCCTGGTGCAACCCGGCAGCACGGGCAGACGATCCCTTGACATCCTCCACCAGTAGGCCGCCATTGATTTGCAACTCTTGCTGCTGATCCTTGCTTAATTCACTGACTGAAATTCCCAGACGTGCAACTGTCTCGCCGGTAGATTCATCCGGCTTTTCAGATGCACGGGCCTGCATATTGTCTTCCTTCATCTCTCCAACCTCAACGGTGACTTTCCTGGTCTCACCCTTGCGCCACAACTCGACTGTGACCTTGCTGCCCGGCTTGATAGCGGCCACCAGGCGCGGCAAATCGCTGGAGCTATTCACATCCTTGCCGTCGAATTTGAGTATCACATCGCTGGCCTCAATGCCCGCCTTGTCCGCAGGAGCATTTTTTTCCACGCTGCTGATGAGCGCTCCATCGGGTTTGCTCAAACCGAACGACTCGGCCAGTTCGCGGGTCATTTCCTGTATCGTCACTCCGATTCGCCCGCGAGTCACCTTGCCACTGGTGCGCAATTGGTCGGACACTTGCATCGCCACATCGATCGGTATCGCAAAAGACAAACCCATCGAACCGCCGGAACGGGTATAGATTTGCGAATTGATACCGACCACTTCTTCGTTCATATTGAATAACGGCCCACCGGAATTGCCGGGATTGATCGCCACATCGGTCTGTATGAACGGCACAAAATTATCCTGTGGCAAAGAACGTCCCTTGGCACTGACGATGCCTGCAGTCACACTGCTGTCAAAACCGAACGGGGATCCAATCGCAACAACCCATTCGCCAACCTTCAGTTTGTCCGGATCGCCAACATTGACCTTCGGCAAACCCGTCGCATCTATTTTCAGCAACGCCACGTCAGTCCGCTTGTCGGCACCAATGACCTTGGCGCGAAATTCGCGCTTGTCGGTCAGGCGTACGGTAATTTTGTCGGCATGCTCCACTACATGCGCATTAGTCATGATGTAGCCATCCGCACTGATGATGAAACCCGAGCCCAGCGACTGGGATTCCTGCTCGCGCGGCATCTGCGGCGCAAAACGCCGGAAGAAATCGTAGAACGGATCTCCCTCGGGCACATTGGGAATATTCTGTTCGTTACGTATGATCTGCGTGGTACTGATATTGACCACCGCCGCACCCTGCTTTTCCGCGAGATCGGTAAAATCAGGCAATTCCTTGGCCTGAACTGTTGCGCTGCAAACTATTCCGCAGACCAGAATGAGCAGGCTCGTATATTTTCCCAGCATGCGATTTCCCCCATCAAAATTAACAGCCTCTTGGCATCCGGCGACCCAGCTTGCAGACACGGAGCGGCTGCCGAGCATGAGCTCTCCTACTCCTGCCATCGCCGTGTTATATAAGGCTGAAAACGACTGCGGATTTGGCGCAGAGATATCCACTTGGCGAAAACAAAACCGGCGCCCAATCCAAGCAATGCACCTGCAAAAGCATAGACGTCACGTTGTTCGGTATGCGCCGCGCCCATATTGCCGAGCATCGCGCCCATCAGCAACAGCATCAATGGCAACAGATATACCAATCCTATTCCACGCAATACCGCGCCCTCGGCAACGGATACGATGACTTGATCGCCGACGCCGGCATTGATTTGATTGTCTGCCCGGAATTGACGCGGCTTGCTGCAAAACAACTGGGACAGCTTGCTCGCCCCGCAACCTCTACCACTGCACTGTTCGCAACCGTTCGCCCGATTGGCCTCAACCAGGGCGTATTTTCCATCGGTCCGCACGATTATGGCTCGCGTTTCCAGCATGATTATTACTTAC
The DNA here is from genome assembly GCA_903858965.1 of uncultured Nitrosomonadales bacterium. GTDB lineage: Bacteria > Pseudomonadota > Gammaproteobacteria > Burkholderiales > Gallionellaceae > Gallionella. The sequence continues at coordinate 8,615 of CAIOKY010000112.1, forward strand.
CGTTATAGCGTACCGAATCCACTACTTGCATCACCGTGTGTGGCGGAACTTCCCCCACCACGGTAATTAAATACTGATTCAGCACTTTGTGATACAGATTCACTGCGCCTCGACTGGACAAGCCATCCACATCATCTTCATCCCCGTCATTCGGTTCGACGAATATTGAAATTGCGCTCAAACCATCGGAATACACTATTTGAACCACAGGAGCATCTTTACCGTGCATTGATCGCAGAATTTCCATCGTCTTTTTGAACCCGACAGGCAGCATATCGGCCACCCATCCGCTATTTGTGGGGGTAATTCCTTTGACCGACTTCGGCGGGTTGGACGAATCCTTACCATGAACATCCACCAAATCGCATCTCCCCCCCCAAGAGCGATCAATCTTGCCGCCAATCTGTAATTGGGTAAAGGCATATTGTTCCGCCACTTGATTTTTGTCGCCCAACACAGAAGCCTTCAACAACAAGCCTGAATCGGTATGCACCCACACTTTATGCGTATAACGCAAGTTGTCCTTGGGCTGGAACAGGATGACCTGGGCATTATATCCCGCCACCCGTTCCTGCCCCAGCAATTTGGCCTGATAGTTGGTGTTCAGGGCGGACAATTGCTCGGGTAATAAAAATGGAAATCTGCTATGTCCCTGCTGACTATCGATCTGTACCATCTGGTGATTGATGTAGCTCCAAACCTGCCCATCATGACGGATTATTTCCCGCTTGGGTCCATCTAGACTTTCCAGCTTCTCGTATTCGCCGCCCGCATCGTTAATGTGAACGATATTTGAAGTCTCGACGTGATTGCCATATTGATAAACGAATACTCCGCTGTAATCGGTTTGATGTCCGGCAAAAGCCGCAACCTCGAGCCAATCAAGGCCGCTCGACCGTTCTTCAGCATAGGCGTTGGCAACAATCAGTAGCGCTCCACAAAGCGCGATTCGCAACTTCATAGCCACCGCTCCCCTTTACTACTTATCATTTGGCCTGTTTTTCGCTTGGAGTTTTTTTAGGTGCGGCTTCATCGCTACCGTAAGAAACCGTGCGGATATAGGATGCGCTGCCATTCATATCGGTGCTGGGAGAAAACTCTTCATGCGCAATCAAATAATTTTCCGAACTAGGCTGGATTTGCGTATTGGCAGCATGCATTGCCGCTTGGGGTGCCAACTCCGGGCTGATCTGTAACGACATCCAGACCACCACGCCGACTGCCGAAAGCGAAGCCACTGCAGACAAGGCAAACATACGCATCTTTTGATTGGCCATATTGCTGCGCGGAACAAGCAATGCAGGCTCATCCCGCATACGTTCGCGTATCTTCGCACTCAAATCTGAATGGATGTGATCTGGCTGGCGTAACACATCGCCAATCAAATGGTAAGCTGCCCAATTTTTACGGGTCGTGGAATCTCGCTTTAGCTGGTCAAGCACCTTCCCCGCGTCATCCTCGAACAACTCGCCATCCATCAATGCGGAAATTTCTTGCTTCATATCTACCACCTCTTACCCTTGCTGGTTTCTAACAACGGACGCAGGTTCTCTGCAACCGCCTCGCGCGCCCTGAAAATTCTCGACCGTACCGTTCCGACGGGGCAATTCATCACACTGGCAATTTCCTCATAACTCAAGCCTTCTATCTCGCGCAAAGTCAATGCGCTGCGCAGATCTTCCGGCAACTGTTGCAATGAAGCCTGAACTACGTCGACAACCTGTTTACTCATAAGTTCATTTTCCGGGGTACTTACCTCACGAAGCAGGCTGGCCTCTTCAAACGACTCCGCATCATCCGTATCAAACGGCGTACTGGTGGGCGCACGGCGCTTGTTCGCCAACAGGTAATTCTTTGCCGTATTGATGCCGATGCGATACAGCCATGTATAAAACGCACTCTCGCCGCGAAAGCCGGGTAACGCGCGATAAGCCTTGATAAACGCATCTTGCGTAACGTCCTCGGCCTCTGCCGGATCGCGCACAAACCGGGAAATAAGCCGCCCGAGCTTACGCTGGTATTTTGATACCAGCAAATCAAAGGCTTGCTTATCGCCGCGCTGGACGCGTTCTACCAGTTGCTGATCAACATCTCGCTCTGCCATCCCTGACCATTTCAATTATTATGTTGCTGGACAATTCGTTCAGCGCGGAGATTATAACCGCTACGTACCATCCACGTCAGCACAGCTTCAAAAGTCGGTACAACTTTACCTGACAAACAAATATCAGCTCAGATTACAAATCCACCCATTAAAACACAGCAGTTTTGTTATAGTCCCAATCCGAATCTACACACCGAGACTCAAATTGCTACGATTTGACACGCTGATCATCGGTAGCGGCCTAGCGGGACTGACCTTGGCCATCAAGCTAGCCGAACACCACAGGGTAGGACTGATTACCAAAAAATCATTGCTGGATGGCGCGAGCGGCCAGGCACAGGGCGGTATTGCTGCGGTATTATCCGGAGAAGACTCGCTGGATGCCCACATTCAGGACACCTTGACCGCCGGTGCCGGCCTGTGCGACGAGGCTGCAACACGCTATGTCGTCGGGCACGGTAAAGCGGCTATAGACTGGTTGATCGATCAGGGAGTTCCGTTCACCCGGGACGAATCCAATGATATGGGTTATCACCTTACCCGCGAAGGTGGGCACAGCCGCCGTCGCATCATCCATGCAGCCGATGCGACGGGTCACGCCGTGCAGGAAACTCTCGCCGCGCGCGTACTGAATCATCCGAACATCACCGTACTGGAACACCATATGTCAGTCGATTTGATCACTGGCAATAAACTGGGGCGGCAGGATAATCGCTGCTATGGCATCTATGCGCTGAACAGCATGAGCGATGAAGTCATCACCATTGCCGCACAAAACACCATACTGGCCACTGGCGGAGCCGGCAAGGTCTATATCTATACCACCAACCCGGACACAGCCACCGGTGATGGGATCGCAATCGCCTGGCGCGCCGGTTGTCGCGTGGCCAATATGGAGTTTATCCAGTTCCATCCCACCTGCCTGTACCATCCTCACGCGAAATCTTTTCTGATCAGTGAAGCTGTCCGCGGCGAAGGCGGCATCCTGAAACTGCCGGACGGTACGCGTTTCATGCCGTGGCATGATGAACGAGCGGAACTCGCCCCGCGCGACATCGTGGCAAGAGCCATAGACTTCGAAATGAAAAAGCTCGGATTGGATTGCGTCTATCTGGACATTTCCCACCAGTCTGTTGAATTCCTGCAGGAACACTTCCCGACCATCTACGCACGCTGCCTTAGCCTGGGCATCAATATCAGCAAAGAACCCATTCCTGTGGTTCCCGCAGCACACTATACCTGCGGTGGTGTCGTCACCGATTTGCATGCACGCACTGATGTGGGAAATCTTTATGCGGTGGGAGAAACCGCATATACCGGGCTACATGGCGCCAACCGGCTTGCCAGCAACTCACTACTGGAATGTCTGGTGTTTGCCGATGCCGCAGTCCAGGACATTCTTGGCAAACCCGTCGAAGCAGCACCAGATTTGCCCGACTGGGACGAGAGCAAAGTGACGGACGCCGACGAGCAAATCATCATCTCGCACAACTGGGCGGAGTTGCGTCACTTCATGTGGGACTATGTGGGTATCGTTCGCACCAACAAACGCCTGCAACGCGCTCAACACCGTATCCAATTATTGCAGGATGAGATCAACGAATATTATGCCAACTTCCATATCAGTTCAGACTTGCTGGA
>CAIOKY010000113.1 GCA_903858965.1 uncultured Nitrosomonadales bacterium
CTCCTGCCCAAAAATTGGGCAGATCAAGTAGAACACCTGGGTCAGTTTTAAGTCGGCATAACGCCTATAGATGGGTCAGTTTTCGGTCGGCGACAACAAACATAGTCTACAAACGGCTCCTTCCCCTCATTTAACACTAATTGGTGAAGTATTTCGCCAGCTGCCGCCGCAAGAGTGACCACAGAAAACATATCGCAACCATCTACTAGAAATAATCTGATTGCAGTTTCAAGTTGCCCAGTCGCGATATCGTATTTGTGATACCGATGCTTACCTGAAAACATTCGCTGTGTCTTTGGCTTCACAAAATCACCGTTTAGTTGCGAGAATTAAAAAATCGAACAGTCATTTCGTGCTACATCACCCGCCCCGCCGCCAGATGCAACTGCCTGTTGCAGCGCCGCGCTAGCGCTTCATCGTGGGTGACGAGGATCAGCGTGGTACCCTGCGCGCGGTTGAGTTCCAGCATCAGGGCTATGATCTGGCTGCCGGTGGCGGCGTCGAGATTGCCAGTGGGCTCGTCGGCGAACAATATCTTGGGCTGGACGACAAAGGCGCGCGCGATCGCGACGCGCTGCTGTTCGCCGCCGGACAGGTGTTTGGGCAAATGATCCATGCGCTGCGTCAATCCCACGCGCTGCAAGGCTTCCGTAGCGCGCACCCGCGCATCGGGTGCGCCATGCAGCTCCAGCGGCAGCATCACGTTCTCCAGCGCGGTGAGTGCGGGCAGCAGCTGGAAGGACTGGAACACGAAGCCCGCAAGCTTGCCGCGCAATCGCGCGCGACCATCTTCATCGAACGAGAAAATGTCCGTCCCGTCCAGATACACCGTGCCGCTGCTGGGCACATCCAGCCCGGCCAACAATCCCAACAGCGTGGACTTGCCGGAACCGGACGCGCCTAGGATCGCGAGGCTGTCGCCCGCCTCCACGCTGAAATTGACTTCGTGCAAAATGACCAGCGGCTCCCCTTCACCGTCTATTGATGGGCTTTGCACTTGCTTGGTGAGACCTTCTGCCTGCACAATCACTGCCATGAAAAATCTTCCTTTGATTGCCAACCTTAATTCAGCTATTAGAAACCTTATCCCCTTCGACACGCCCGCTACGCGGACTACTCAGGGCGAACGGTTTCTTAACCCAGCCACCACTCCGTTCGTGCTGATAACCAACCACTTGGCAACCGTTTGGGGGTTGCTTAGTGGGATGGCTAGCAGCTTCACCAGTAACTTGCGCAGCAAGGTGTATCGAAGCATGAGCGGTGTGGCCACCACCACGTTGAAGCTAGCTTTGTTGTTCGTCGCACTTGCGCTGCCCTGCTCCGCGTTCGCCGCAAAAAACATACTGGTATTCGGTGACAGTCTATCAGCCAGCTATGGCATCGCCATAGAAAAAAGTTGGGTGCACCTGTTGCAGCAGGAATTGCAACGCACGCAGTCCGATTTTACGGTCGTGAATGCCAGCATCAGCGGCGAGACCACCACCGGCGGTAGGCAGCGCATCGCCAAGGCATTACAACAATTCAAGCCGAAGATCGTGGTCGTCGAGCTGGGCGCAAACGATGGCTTGCGCGGCGCACCGATCAAGGACATCGAGACCAACCTTAATGACATCATCGACAGGTCGCATAAGTCAGGTGCCAAGGTACTGCTGGTCGGCATGAAGCTGCCGCCCAATTACGGCGAGGCTTATGTCACGCAATTCGATAATATTTTCCCGCGCGTCGCGAAGAAGCACGGCATCCTGCTGCTGCCGTTCCTGCTCGAAGGCGTGAAGGCAGACCAATTCCAGGCCGACAATCTGCATCCGGTCGCCGAGGCCCAGCAGCACATCATGCTCAATGTGCTACAAGAACTTAAGCATCTATTACATTAATGCTCTGTCAGGATGCCTTGCGCTCCGGCATGCTCAGCGCAACGATGCCCAATCCGACCGCAAACCACAGCGTCGCGAGCCGGATCAACACGGTCGCAGCGACGGCCTGAGGCTGCGTAACGTTGTTCAACATCAGCAGTGCGACCATCGTGGCTTCCATGCCGCCCAGCCCGCCGGGAAAGAAACTCAGCGCACCGACCACCATCGCGAACGCATAGATGAATAATGCGGCCTGCAGCGAGATGCCGCCGTCGAGCTGGTTCACCACATAATAAAACGCTACGCCTTCCGCACCCCAAGCCACAATGCCCAGCGCCATGCCATACAGCAGCATGGGCAGGCTGAAGCAGCGCCCGGAATGCAGGATGATCTCGATGGCGTGCTCGGCGATCCTGCCCAGCCGCGCAGGCAGATGCCGTTGCGCGAAATGCTCGATCGCTTGCAGCCATGAAGTCTGCTGGAGAATAATCAAGCCGATCACGATCAGCCCTACCAGAATCATCACGGTCGTCTGGTATTGCGGGTAAGCCCACAGTCCGATCGCGATCAGTACCAGCATGCTGATGAGATTGGAGAACTGGTCGGAGAAGAACGCCGCGAGGCTCTCCGGATAAGTCACACCATGCCGCTTGAGGAACACGCTGCGTATCGTCTCGCCGACTTTGCCCGGCAATATCGTCAGGCCGAATCCTGCGATATAGATGCGCAGGCTTTCGGGCGTGTGGACGCGATGACCAAGCAACGCGAGGAATTTCTGCCAGCGCACAAAGCGCATACCGTAGTTGAGCAGCGACAACGCGAGCGCGATGGCCGTACCTACAAAGCCAACACGAACCAGCGCCGCAACGACCTCACGCCAGCCGCCCCACAGCGAGAATCCCAGATAGCCGAGCGCGCTGAGCAGCACGACCAGCAGCAGCGCGTGGAAGCGCCAGCCGCTCAACACATTATCGCTCATGCGATCAGCAACAGTGTCGTCAACACCCACGCACCGACCACGATGAGCATATGCGGGTCGCGCACCAGATCATGTGCGGTGTCGCCGCCGCGGTTCTGGTGGTGCAGCAGATAGATGTAGCGGAACACGCCGTACATCACGAAGGGCACGGTATAGATCAGGTTGGCCGTGCCATGGATGCGTATCGTCTCCGCGTTCATCGTGTACAGGCTGTAACTCATGATCACGCCCGAGGCGGTGATGCCTATCATCTTGTCCAGCAGCACAGGGCTGTATTGTTCCAGCACTTTGCGATGCGCGGTCTTATCTTCTGCCAAGGCAATGATCTCTGCGCGGCGCTTGGTGAAGCCGAGGAACAGCGTCACCATCAGGCCGCACAACAACAGCCACTGCGAAGGCGGGATACCGATTCCCAATGTGCCCGCAAGTATGCGCAGCATGAAGCCGGTCGCGATGACGAACACATCCAGAATCACCACATGCTTGAGCTTGAGCGAGTAGGCGACATTCATCAGCGCATAGCCGATCAGGATGATGAGCACTGTTTGCGACGCGGCATAGGCCAGCACCAAACCCAGCGTACCCAGTATCGCCGCAAGCAGGATCGCGGCGGAAATAGATACCGACCCGGAAGCCAATGGTCGTTTGCTCTTCTTCGGATGCTGTTTGTCCTGCTCGATATCAACAATGTCGTTGAGCGTATAGATCGCGCTGGATACCAGGCAGAATGCGGCAAATGCGATCACCGCCTGCATGACCAGATGCGGGTCGTGCCAGGCATGACCAAACAGCAATCCGATAAACACGAAGGTATTCTTCACCCACTGGTGGGGGCGCATCAGGCGGAGTAGATCAAACAGTTTCTTCAATTTCGATTGGTCAATCTTGTATAGTCAGGTTCATCAATTGGAAAGCGCCGAAAATTTCCTGGAAAAATACGCCTGCTTCGCGTCATCCCCGAGATGGCCGTAAGCTGTAGCAAGCGATCGGTAGGTTTCCTTGCTTTCTGGATTAAGTGCCATTGTGTTATTCAATTCTTCGATGGCCTGACGCCATATTATATTTTTGGGAAGAGTCCGCACCCCCTCTTGCACCGGGTTTTTCAAGAATAACAGTCCCGCCTTTTCCTGGCCGACAAGTACCCAATCAGGGTCATTCTCGAGAGCAGCAACCAAAGGTATTATTTCACCGGAATAATCCAGTGTAGCAGGCGTCACAATGGCTTGGATATTAAACCTATATATAACTTCCTGCCATCCCTGATCACCCCTGAAAATTGCATCATGCAGCTGTACGGCTCTGTTATTTTCATAGTTGCGTCCGTCTACGAACACAGGACGATCAAGATTCCATGCCAGATAGTTACCCAGATGGAAAAAGTTGAGGATATTTCCCTGTACATCATATTTTCTTATCAGCGCTGCACTTTTGTAGGGCGTATTTTCTTCCCAAATCCCCGCTCCCCATGAAGGCCCGATACCAGTTGCTGCGACCCCCGCTATTCCCGCGACAACCGAACACAGCATAACAAGTCTGCGCGCGGCCATTCCAGATATTTTTCCCACCCAATACTCAAGCGCATTCCTGATGGGGACAAACATGACTATGCCCAGCAATGCGGTATTCCTAGCAAACTTGAGAGCCAGGATGGCAAATGAGCAGGCCAACATGAAGTCGACTAGCCGTCTTTTCGGGTTCAACAATATGGCAATCGATCCGATGACGGCTATGGCAATAAAGCGAGGGGCATACTCGGTCTGCAACACTGGCAGGAATTCAGTCAGGCTACTTAGCAACGCATCATTCTGGAAGTAAAACGGCAGCAGAAGTTGCTTCAAGCCATACGGGTTCAGCACTGCCCCCATAGCCATTGCGAGTGCAATGACACCAAGCTCAGCTGCATTCCTGAATTTATTCGCAGTTGTCGAAAGAATGGCATGTAATGAATACATGCCAAACACATCAATGAGAAAAATCGCCGAAGGATGTATCTGGCTGAGCAACCACGCTAGGAATGGCAAGGGTATCAACCATGATAATTTCCTGTGCCGAAGATAGTTCTCCAGCAAGAATATCTCGACAGCAAGCAACAAATACAGAAACGTTTCCGGTCTGAAATTAATGCGCGGTTCTATCACCCAAAGCACCAGTGCAATAACCGGCAGGGATTGCCACCATTCCGATTTACCCCCCCGCGTGCGGCCCTATACAGAAATATCAGGATGCCGCAGCCTATCGCGGCATTGATGCACGCCATGCCGATATAACCGGAATACTGGTTGATGAAGTAGTAAATGACGCCAAAGCCCCATTCATGAAACTCACCCGGCTCGCCTAACATGGGCAAGATATAAAACTCGACCCCAGGTACCTGCATCTGTCGAACCACTTCGCGCCCAACCACCATGTGGAACCAGATGTCAGGGTCAAAAATCTTGCGTAACAAGCTGATGCCCACCAAGCCGAAAATAATCGCAACCAAGAACAAGCCGCGCCTAGCATGAATAAAATTCTGTATGGCAGACATCAAGTCGCCTCTTCTTATACACAGATGCTGCGGGGGAAAATCAGGTGCAACAGTTCAAATATTCTGTTCATCTTTTATCTGTGCCATTCAGGCGCTTGAGTATATCGTCCACGACTGCCTGCTTGCTGAGAAATGGCAAATGGCTGTTTATGTCCGGCCTTATGAAAATAATATTTTGTCTGTCATAGTAACCCACCGCCCAATGGTTGTCGTTGAGAAGGCCTGCAACCAGTCGGGATGGCCTGCCGGTGGCCCTGTCATTAACAGGATAGAAAACAGTGCCTACATTATATTTTTGAAATACTTCAGCATAATTCCCGCGCCATGCCATTGAGTATTCCTCATATATATCCCATGACAGGTTGCGTTGATCGATAAATATCTTGCGCGGATAGAGCCGCCAGCTCGTGTAACCGCCGTATTCGAAAAAATTGTATATGTTTCCCGATATATTGGATTGAGCCAGGTAATCAACCGCAGCGGAAGGGATCACGCCTTTTTCCAGCAGCGCTGCAGCAAGCGCAGTGCGGCTGAATGCCGAGTTTGCCAGGAATCCCGTCGAGAGGCACCACAACAGAATGATAGTGAGGCCTTTGCCGATCGAGAGGCCGCGGTTAAGTCCGTCCGCAAAATAGATACTGGCGATGGAAAGCACAACGGTGACCATCATCAGGCTGAAACGGAACGACAGTATCCCGGCGATCAGGAACGACACAACCAGAATAAAGTGAGCCACGCTCAGTTTGCGCCATTTGAACAAAAGGGCAAGGAACGGGATGACCGCCACGGCCACAACCAGGTAACCAAATTGTTTCATGCCTATGAATTCGAAATATCTGATCGTACCCAGAAACTCGTCTATCACTTTTGAAAATGGCCCGGAAACCTCGGTGAAGCTGGCCCACATGGCCGTTACACCTGCCGGATTGAAAAATGCAATTCCGATCGAAACAAAAACCACGATCGCAAAACGACGGAATGCATCATCCGGCAATGCATTGATGCCGCGCTTGCGCGCGACCCATTCCGAAAAAAGGTACACCAGCAGGATGCCCACCCCGATGATAAAACCGCGATGCAGATTCGCCCAAAGCAGCATGATGACAGGCAGCGCCACGAGGCTATTCCATTTCAGCAGCCTCCCCTGCTTCCCGTTTGCGATAATGTATTCGGTCCATTGCAGCACCAGCAGAGTGCCAATGAAGGAAAAAACCTGTGGGCGCAGTTCGTCGAAGCGGAAGAACAGCAAGGGCAACGCAGCAACAACAGCCAATGCCAGCAAGGAGTGCAATCCGTTGCGCCAGAGTTGATTCCACAGGATGGCGTAGAACAGGGTCATCAGCAAACCCTTCAGCACCATCAGCGCATAGATGCCACCCATGCTGTAGACACCCAGTATGAGCAATTGAAATAAAGGATAGCCGCGCAGGATCAGGCTGGCGCGATCATCCAGCGGAGACGGCGAACTGAACAGGAACGGGTCGTCGCTCGGCAGTCCACCCTCTGACCATATCCAGCGGCCCGTATTCAGGTGCCACCAGAAATCGCTCAGTCCAAGCGGGTAAGTGTGATAGATAAAAATCAGAACGAATGTGACGAGCCCAAGCACCCATGTAACGCTCTGTTTGCCGAGAAATGAAGTGTTTTTATCCATTAATTTTCCTGCGGCGACAGCGATTCAATCAGCCCCGGATTCGCAGTCCGGAATGTACCGGTAATACGCATGGTCGGCATACGATAACAACTCCTTGTCTCCGCGGCTATCACCGTATGCATACAAAATATATCCATCACGCACGCCCAGCAAATCTTCCAGTCGCCGCACCTTTTCGATGCCGAAGCAATTTGCTCCAGAAATTTTTCCGGTGATACATCCCTGTTCTCCTATCTGCAAACGCGTGGCGATCACGTCTTCGAAGCCGGCCTTGGTCGCCCATGGCCGTACATAGTATTCCAGCGACGCGCTGATCGCCACACAGCGATGACCCTGCTGCTTGTGCCATTCAAGGCGTTGCATGGCCTCATGCCTGAGCATGCCCGGCAGTACATGCATCGCGAACCGCTCACCCGCCTGCTGCAACTCTTCCATGCGCATCCCACCCAGACACCGGACAAACACTCTCTCTTTGGCAACATCGTTGCGAATCAGGCCAAGCGCATAGGCTGCCAGGGTTGGCGACAACACGAGCGCATGACGCGCAATCGCAGCAGCGCCAAAGGTGTGCAACAGAAACGCCAGCAAGGTTTCGCGCCGCGTCAGCGTGCCGTCGAAATCGAATGCCGCAACAACAGGTTTGCCTGCTTGCGCTGCACTCACAATTTCATCCGCTTGAAGATGGGTTCCGGGATGTGCTTGATGATGAGCATGATGTAGCGCCAGAACCACGGCAGGTAGACCACGTCAGCCGATTTATCCAACGAGCGCACGATGCGCTCGCCGATGTTTTGCGGTGAGGCCACCAGAAATAATCCGGGCAATCCATATGTCATCGCGGTATCCACAAATCCGGGCTTGACGGTGATGACCCGCACACCGCTGGAATAGAGGCGATTGCGCAATCCTTGCAGATACAGGCTGAGCGCGCCTTTCGCAGCTCCGTACATGTAGTTGCTCTGCCTGCCGCGGTCGCCTGCCACCGAGGAAATACCGATGATGAAGCCACGTTGCAGCGCTTCAAAATGATTTGCGCAGAGGCTGAGGATGGAAGCCGCGCCGGTAAAGTTGGCTGCGATGATTTTTGCGCCCGCGCTGAAATCGCGCGCGGCATGCTGGTCGCCGAGATAACCGAAGGCCAGCACCACGCCGGAAAGATCGGGCATGATCGCAACGACCGATTTAAAGAATTTCTCGTGGGTATCGGTCGCTGCCGCATCGAACAATCCATAGTAGACATTGACGCCATAACGCAGGTAAATATCCGCTGCGATGCGGCGCAATTCATCTTCGTCGCGCGAGGCCAGGTACAGGGTATTGCCGCGCGCGGCAAAAGCAACAGCGGTGGCACGCGCGATGGCAGAGGTCGCACCTAGTATCAGCACGGCTTCTGTCATTGAGGACCCTTTCTTTTTTTCCATTTAGCCTATCTCCAGACGTCGCGACAAACTGGAGCTGAATCTGTTTTGAGGATCGACTTCTTTTTTTATCTTGAGCCACTCGTCATAGCGCGAATACATCGCGCGGAACGACTCCGCAGAAAGCCGCGCATCCTTGGCCAGATACACGCGGCCGCCGTGCTGCAAAACGATCTCGTCCAGCTTGTTCAGCAACACGAACAATCCCGCATCGCGGATCGGCAAATCCAGCGCCAGCGTATAGCCCGCCATGGGAAAGGACAACAGCCCCCTGCCTTGTGTGCCCAATCGTTTCAGCACTGCAAGGAAGGATGGACGACGGCTTGCGGAAAGTTCATCCAGCAGATTCCTGATACCTGTCAATGCAGTCGCATCCGGTATCACACATTGGTACTGCACAAATCCGCGCTTGCCGTACATGCGGTTCCAGTTGGCGATCGCATCCAGCGGATAGAAGTATGGATCGTAGTTGCTCAGGAAGGGATAGCGCCTGCCACCTTCTTTTTTGAAATAGCGCGAATTAAATGCAGATATGCTCAAGGGGTTCAGCGCCCATGCGGGGAAATCAAATGGTATGGAATGGTTGCGTGACGGTTTGATGCGACGATGCAGATCGTCCGGCAATTCCGCCGTCCCCACATGATGCCCGCACATGACTATACCGCGCCCCAGATTCTTGCCGCTCGCCGAACTGTCCATCCAGGCTACGGTATAGCGATCATCAAGCTCAGCATCTTGCATCAGGTGAAAAAGTCGTTCGAGATTGTCTGCGGCGTGATGATGCACCTGCATGAGTGCGCTTTGTATCGGGATGAGCTTGAGTGTCACCTCGCCGATGATTCCGGTCAACCCCATGCCGCCCACTGTGGCCCAGAACAGCTCCGTCTTGTCATCGGGTGTACAAGTCACGCGGTTACCGTCAGCCAGGATCAGTTCGATGGACAACACATGATCGCCGAAAGAGCCCTCATGGTGGTGGTTTTTGCCGTGCACATCCGCCGCCACGCAGCCACCCAGCGAAACGAATTTCGTCCCCGGCGTGACCGGCAGGAACCAGCCCCTGGGCACGATCACATCGAGAATTCGCGCCAGTGTCATGCCTGCCTCGGCGCGCAGAATGCCGTTGACCACATCCAGTTCCAGCAAACGGTCGACACGTTCCGTCAGCAGTACCCGCCGGTTTTCATTCAGCGCCGCATCGCCGTAGCTGCGTCCCTGACCGCGTGCGATCACGCTGCCCTCGTCAGAACGCAGATCGGCGTATCGTTCCGGACGTGCCAGTTCACATGGCTGCACCGGATAGCGTCCCCACCCGGAGATTGGTGTTATGAGTGTTGGCATCTGGCAGCTCTTACCGGAAATTATTTCTCGCTAACGAACTTAAAATACGCGCACTGGAAAGTGTCATGGATAAGAAAACTGCGCAAGGTTAATTGTCTACACACTCGTCAGCGCAAACTCATCCCGTTAACCTGCGAAGAGAATCCCGGCAACGCACTTGCCATGCCCACACCAAATCGTTTTGCCATACGGTCGGCAAAACTTTCCTTGGTGGTGAAGTCCACGATGTTCTCGGCCTTGATGACATCGCGCGCCACCGACTCCAGGCTACCGTAGCCATCCGCCAGGCCCATCTCCACGCCCTTCTGCCCATTCCACACCAGGCCGCTGAAGGTGTCCGGTGTTTCCTTTAGGCGTTTGCCGCGCCCGCGCTTCACCACATCGATGAACTGCTGGTGGATCTCCGCCAGCATCTGTTTGACATATTCCTGTTGCGCCGGATTGAGCGGCGAGAACGGGTCAAGGAAACCCTTGTTGGCTCCGGCCGTGAACAGGCGGCGTTCCACGCCGAGCTTCGCCATCGTACCGGTGAAACCGAAGCCATCCATCAGCACGCCGATCGAACCGATCAGGCTGGCCTTGTCGACAAATATCTTGTCCGCAGCCACGGCCACGTAATAACCGCCCGAAGCGCAGATATCATCCACCACCACATACAGCGGAATCTTGGGATACAGCGCGCGCAGGCGGCGAATCTCGTCATTGATCTGCCCCGCCTGTACCGGGCTGCCGCCGGGGCTGTTGATGCGCAGCACCACGCCCTGTGTGTTTTTATCCTTGAACGCGTCCTGCAAACTGGGAATGATGTTGTCCGCACTCGCCGCACTGTCGGACGCGATCACGCCCTGCATCTCTACCAGCGCAGTGTGTTTTCCGACACCCAGTGTCGTGTCATTTTTGCCTATCCATCCCATGGAAATGAACAGTACGGTGAACATGAATCCCAGCGTCAACAGTTTGAAGAAAATGCCCCAGTGCCGCGCACGGCGCTGTTCCTGTATCGCCGACATCGCCAGCTTTTCCATCACGCCGCGTTCCCAGTTGTTTTGATCTGACATCATCATTCCTTTAAAAAATCGTTAAGCGTTGGCTTTGAACCACTTCCGTAGCCCCGCGAAATCATCCACCAGCGCCAGCGGTTCCAATTCCCGCAATTGTTCCGGCGGATGGGCGCCATGCGCCATTGCCACCGCGTCCACCTTGGCATTCTGCGCCATCTGCAAGTCGTGCGTGGTATCGCCCACCATCAGTGTGCGCTCAGCGCTGGTGCCCAGCTCGTCCATCAATTCCAGCAACATCGCCGGATTGGGTTTGGAAAGAGTCCGATCCGCGGTGCGCGTGGCATGAAAATAACCCTTCAGGCCTGATGAATCCAGTGCACGGTTCAACCCGTTGCTGTTCTTTCCGGTCGCCACACCCAGCCAATAACCCGCTTCATGCAGTTCCGCTATTGTCTCACGTGCCCCGTCGAACAACGGTATCGCCGCATCCTGTGACAAAAAATGATAACGATAGCGTGCCACCAGGTCGGGGCGCATCGCCTCAGTCAGTTCAGGCACCGCATGATGCAAGGCCTGATCCAAACCCAGGCCAATCACATGGCGCGCGGTTTCATCTGCGGGAACCGGCAAACCCAGGTCGCGGCAAGCCGCCTGTATCGAACCCGCAATCACTGCGGTTGAATCCATTACCGTGCCATCCCAGTCGAACACGATCAAATCGTAACGCTTACTCATTACATCCAGGCCCCAAAAACAAGGCGCGGATATTACCATCTTCGGGCTGGTCCCCCAACCTGTGCCACAATGTGCGCATGCAGAAAACCCAACATACTTACTGGCTGTTATATTGCCGCCCCGGCTTCGAGCAGGATTGCGCGCAGGAAGCACTGCGCCAGGCCAAGCAACAGAAACCCATCATAGTTACAGAGCAACCGCCAATCATTGCCAGTAGCGGTTTTGTGATCATCGCACTCAACGAACAAAAATTATCCTATCGTGAATTGATCTTCACGCGCCAGTTGATCCGTTTGCATCAGACCATCGCGGCGCTTCCTGAACGTGACCGCCTGACACCCATCCTTGATGCAATCGCCACCCTGCCCGGTATATTCGGCACACTGTGGCTGGAAGCACCGGACACCAACGAGGGCAAGCTGTTGTTTACCTTTACACGCCGTTTTCAGCCGTTGCTGGAGACACCGTTGCGCAATTTGGGGCGCTTGCACGATGATCTCCGCACGACCCGTTTGCATATCTTCTTCCCCGACAAATCCTCTGCACTGATCGGTAGCAGCGATCCCAACAACAGCGCGAATGCCATCATGGGCATAGCACGTCAATCCATGCCCGCAGAGGCACCAAGCCGCTCGACGATGAAACTCGCCGAAGCGATCGAGGTATTCATGGATCGCAGCGAGCAGACGCGTTTGTTGCGGCAAGGCATGCAGGCGGTGGATCTCGGCGCAGCGCCCGGCGGATGGACTTGGCAACTGGTGAAGCGCGGCATTCGCGTGGCTGCAGTCGACAACGGCCCGATGAAAGGCGCGCTGGTGAATCATCCGCTGGTGCAACATCTCAAGCAGGACGGCTTCAAATACGCGCCGCGCAAAGCTGTGGACTGGCTGGTCTGCGACATGGTGGAAAAACCTTCCAAGGTCGCCACGCTGATTGGACAATGGTTCGCGGCAGGCTGGTGCAAACATTCGATTTTCAATTTAAAGCTGCCGATGAAGCAGCGTGTCAGTGCTCTCGACAGCGCCTTGGGTGGCATCCGCAAGCTGCTGGATGAAGAAGGCATCAACTACCGCATGATGGCGAAACAGCTTTATCACGACCGCGATGAAGTGACGGTGTTTTTGACCAAAACCAAGAGCTGACAGCCCCATTTACAAAAATTTGTCGGCTGACCGGTACGATGGCACTATAGAAAACCGTTGGATGACCCAGGGAAAAGCAGATGATGCGAAGCTTCTATACCAAGATGCTGGTTGTGATCACACTGATATCGCTTTGGTGCATAGCAACATGGTTCATTTCAGGCAGTTATTACAACTCGCTCATTACGGAGCAGATCCGCCAGGAAACGCAACTCACCCATGATCGCGCCCAAGACCTGGCCGATAGCATACGCAGAAACCTGAATTATCTGGGCGGAATTCCCGGATTTTTTGTTCATGCGGTTCGGGTCAACAAAGCCTTGTCTCTGTTTGGGCCTGGCACCATACCCTCCAAGCTGTCCCCTGAGACGAAGAAATTACGCTGGACTGCAGATCCGGTGCTGAAAGATCTTGATCAAACCTTGGCCATTGCCAGTACCAGTTTCCATGCTGACCTTATTCATGTGGTCAATGCAGCGGGTGACTCGATTGCAGCCAGCAACTGGAATACTCCGGATACAACGATAGGCACCAACTACGCCGAGCGGGAATATTTCCGGATGAACAAAAACGGACAACCTGGACTGCAGTATGCAATCGGCAAGACCACGCATATCCCCGGACTTTTCTTTTCTGCTCCCGTCATCGTCAATGGTCAATTCATGGGGACGGTCGTCACCAAGGCAGATGTCCCTAACTTGACTTTCCTGATCAAGCAAACAGATTCCTATGTGACGGACAAGAATGGCGTCATTATCCTTGCGCATGACAAGGACAAAGAGATGCTTTCACTTGCGGGGTCACCTGTCAGCAGAATGTCCACGGCACAGAAAATGGCCATTTACCAGAGGGATGGATTCCCGGAGTTGCATATCACGCCTTGGGGGGAAAATGAATTTCCATCTCTTCTTAGCATCCAAGGAGAAAATTCCCCCTTGGTTATTGCTGCAAAGGAACTCCCTGAATACGGCCTCACGGTCTATGTTGAAGGTGACCTTCCAACCTTCGTCGATTTAAAGCGTGAACGCATGCTGTATTTCCTGTTTCCTGCCACACTGGGTAGCCTGTTGATCCTGTTTGCGTTCGGCGGACTGATTCACATGCGCTCCATCAACATCGCAAGGAAAAATCTGCTGGAGAGCGAGAGAAGGTTCAAAATATTGTCTGCGGGAGCATTCGAAGGGATTGCGATAACCTCGCAAGGCAAATTTCTCGATGTCAACAACCAGCTTACCCAGATTCTTGGGTGTGAACAGAACGAAATCGTCGGACAACCTATCATGCGTTTTATAGCGCCCGAAGATCAAGACAAAGTGATGGCAAATATCCGCGATGGAATTGAAAGCAATATCGAGCATGAAATGTTGCGCAAGGATGGTTCGCGAGTTCTGGTCGAATCGCACGGGCAGACCATTGTGCAGGGTGGCATCCCCATACGACTGACCGCAATCCGCGATATCACCGAACGTAAACTCTTTGAAATCGAGCTCAAACGCCAGGCACATATCGATCATCTCACCGGCGTCAGTAACCGCGGCTATTTTATGGTTCAGGCCGAGCAGGAACTCAGCCGTGCCGTACGTTATGACAAGCCGCTCTCCCTCTATATGCTGGATATCGACTTTTTCAAGAAGGTCAATGACAGTTATGGTCACAAGATAGGTGATCTTGTCTTGATAAAACTGGCGGAAATCTGCAGGCAGACTTTGCGCGAGGTAGATATCATCGGGCGTGTCGGTGGCGAAGAGTTTGTGATACTGCTGCCGGAGACTGACCTGGTTGAAGCGACTGAAGTTGCCGAGCGCTTGAGAGAAGCTATTGCAAAATCAAGAGTACCACTGGAAGGTGGCCTGCCACTGCACTTCACCGTTTCGATCGGCGTGACCTCAATGGTTTCCAAGGATGACAATATGGATGTGCTGCTTAATCTTGCAGATAAGGCGCTTTACGGAGCCAAGGAAAAAGGTCGCAATCGAGTATGCGTTGCGAAGCAGTGACTGTATTTTTGATACGAACAAGAACATCGGCCAGCTAAAATTAATCTTCAATTGCAAATCAACATGAGCGAACACCATTCATCCCGCGCCGGCCTGATCGCGGCATTTTTTACCATTTGTATCTGGACTGGTTTCATTCTGGTCAGCCGTCACGGCGGTAAGGGCATGTTGACCGGCTGGGATGTGACCGCGTTGCGCTTTGGCGTAGGCGCGCTGATCGCGCTGATTTTTTTATCGCGTGTGACTTTGCCACCGTACAAAGTGATTTTGCTGTTTTCAGCGTTCGGCGGGATAGGCTATTCCGTCGCCGTGTATGCCGGATTCCGCCTGGCACCGGCCGCCCACGCAGCGGTATTGCTGCCCGGTGCCTTACCCTTTGCCACCGCCGTGATAGC
Organism: uncultured Nitrosomonadales bacterium; assembly: GCA_903858965.1. Lineage (GTDB taxonomy): Bacteria > Pseudomonadota > Gammaproteobacteria > Burkholderiales > Gallionellaceae > Gallionella. Next base: position 15,043 of record CAIOKY010000113.1, read on the forward strand.
CTGGCTATGGCTGCGGCAAAAACCGTCACCGGCGCAACGAGTCGCTCTAATGCTGGTTTTCATCGGCATCGCATTGACCGCTGCCGATACACTTTTCCACGGCGCACATCTGACCGGCATACAAATGCTCGGCGACTTGCTGTTTCTGTGCGGATCCTCTTCCTGGGCGGTGTTCACGCTACTGTTGCGCCGCTATCCCATGCCACCATTGGCTGCAGCAGTCACCACCACATTGGGCAGCGCCATCCTCTATCTACCTGTCTGGTGGTTGTTTCTCCCCAGCACGATGGGTCAGGCACCATTTGCCGAGATCGCAATGCAGGCGGCCTATCAGGGAGTATTGGTCGTATTCGTCGCCATGCTGCTCTACACTTTTGCTGTCCGCCGCCTCGGTGCCCAATCGGTGACACTACTCATGGCCATCGTGCCCGGCTTGTCCGCCCTCGCCGCCGTACCTGTTCTGGATGAACCGCTTTCTTTGTTCACCCTGGCCGGATTAGGTGCAGTCACGATAGGTGCCATGCTTGGCGCACGATTGACCTCAGTAAATCATGCCAAGTAGTGCAACGCCGGACGGGTCGTTGGGTTGAAATCCGAGTTTTTGAAATCCGGGTTTAAGATATCCCCGAAAAGTTGGTCACGCTTTTTCGTCTATATGTACGACGACATCGCTGCCGCGCTGATAATGGCGACGACGGTTTCTTCCCGAACGGAACTCGACCAGCATCGTCTGCTGTCTGGCACGCAAATTGGCTTTACGCCGGTCTTCCGACGACAGGCTCCTACGCTCATGCTCGTTCTTGTCGTCTATCAGGCGTAACTGCTGGCGCTCGTGCCGCCTATATTGTTCGTTTTCCGTGAGAGGATAACTGCTGACCAGCGCCGATTTTATCGGGCTGAAGCCCACGGCACCCTTTACCTCACGCCCACCCACAATACTGAGTCGTGGTGGGAATCTGGAAACATTACTCATCGCACTCAACCTAAAAAAAGCCACTGGGATGGTTTTTATCGGCAAGCCATCCGGAAAGTTTAGGGGCAATTGCGTTAAGATCATTCCGCCAAGCTTCCCCGGCGGAGTCTGTTACAGATAACCACGCCTTAATCCTTTGATATACCGGGCTTCGCGCGGTACTCAGTGCGCACGGACATTGTATAAATTCTGCCTTTAATGCGACTGCGCATCCAATTTCGCAATAAAACTCTCCAGTTCCTTCGGCATTGGCGCAACCAGCCTCATCGTCTCCCCCGTCAACGGATGCGCAAACGCAATGCTGTAAGCATGCAAAAACATGCGCTTCAGCCCCTGTTTCATCAGCGCCTTGTTGTGTGCGAAGTCGCCGTACTTATCGTCCCCGGCGATCGGGAAACCAAGATGCGTAAGATGCACGCGAATCTGGTGGGTACGTCCGGTCTTGAGCTGCGCTTCCAATAGACTGAATCCAGACCGGTCGTTGTGTGGCTCCCAGCTCTTTTGCAGCGCGAAGATGGTGTGCGAGTCCTGCCCGTCTTCCCTGACCATCACACGCTTTTCGCCCTGCGGAGTATCGAATTTATGCAGCGGCAACTTGACGTGCTGCCTGGCATTCTTCCATTGGCCGAGCACCAGCGCAAAGTAACGCTTGTCACTGTTGCCTTCGCGCATGATCTCGTGCATCGCAGTGAGCGCGGAACGCTTCTTCGCCAGCAACAGCACACCGGAAGTCTCGCGGTCCAGCCTGTGCACCAGCTCGAGGAACTTGGCTTGCGGGCGCGCGCGGCGCATTTGCTCGATAACGCCGAAACTGACCCCGCTGCCACCGTGCACCGCGATACCGGATGGCTTGTTGACCACCACCAGCGCATCGTCCTCGTAAATGATCGGAAATTCCACCGCCGGGATGTGAGTCTCTTCGATTTCATGCTTTTCCGCGACGCGTATCGGCGGGATGCGCAGCAGGTCTCCCAATTTCAGCCTGTAGGTCTGGTCGATGCGCTTCTTGTTCACCCGCACTTCACCACGCAGGATGCGGTAGACGTGGCTCTTGGGTACGCCTTTCAAATGCTTGAACAGGAAATTGTCGATGCGCTGCGCTTCGCCACTTTCGTCGATTGTCAGAAAAGTAACAGAATCTTTGCTTAAACCATTCATTTTGCTTATACTTCGCCGCTCGCGCGTTTTGGATTGGGTAAGTTTGGGATGTATACATTCCCGCCAAGAATCTTTTGGCACAAGCGACGGTGCGATGCACCGCCACCCTTCCAGCCGCAGCCCGGTTAATATCACTCACCGGTACCAGCAGTGATAGTAATTGATTTACGCGCTCAAAGCACCTGATGGATTTTCCGTGAGGCAGCCAATATTGCTGTCCCACCCCTTGAGGAACTTTTGCAACGGCATGGCGGATGCGACGCACCCGCAGCCACGATACAGAAGTCCCAGAGAACAACAATTTAAGACCGGCTATTTATCTAAAGAGAACTGAATTGAACAACCGCTTGCACATTACAAGGCTGTTTGCACGATTGCTCCTCTCTAACGCCTAACCGCGTGTAGCTTGGTCTCGCCCGTGTCAGAGCGCGGGAGACAATAAAATGAAACGCATGTTATTTAATGCGACACAACCGGAAGAACTCCGTGTCGCCATTGTTGACGGTCAGAAGCTGATAGACCTGGACATTGAAACCGCCGGCAAAGAACAACGTAAGAGCAACATCTACAAAGCTGTCATCACCCGCCTCGAGCCCAGCCTTGAAGCCTGTTTCGTCGAATATGGCGGCAACCGGCACGGCTTCCTGCCATTCAAAGAAGTCGCCCCGCAGTTTTACCAACCCGGCAGCGGTAACCGCCCCTCGATCAAGGAAGCCTTGCGTGAGGGTCAGGAATTACTGGTGCAGGTGGAAAAAGACGAGCGCGGCAACAAGGGCGCGGCACTGACCACTTACATCAGTCTGGCCGGCCGCTACATCGTGCTGATGCCCAACAACCCGAGCGGCGGCGGCGTATCGCGCCGCATCGAAGGCGAAGAACGCGACGAACTCCGTCAAGTGTTGTCGCATGTTGATGTGCCGCAAGGCATGAGCATCATCGCGCGCACCGCCGGTATCGGGCGCAACGAGGAAGAGTTGCAGTGGGACCTGGACTACCTCAAACAATTGTGGGATGCGATCGAAGGCGCGGCGAAATCCGAAAAAGCCCCGTCGCTGATCTATCTGGAAAGCAGCCTAGTAGTGCGCGCGATCCGCGATTACTTCAATCCGGAGATCAGCGAGATCCTGATCGACACTGAAGAAGTCTACCAGCAAGCCTTGGCCTTCATGAGCACGGTGATGCCTAGCAACATCAACCGCATCAAGCGTTATGAAGATGATGTGCCGCTGTTCTCGCGCTTCCAGATCGAGCACCAGATCGAATCTGCCCACGCGCGCGATGTGCGCCTGCCCTCCGGCGGCGTGATCGTCATCGACCATACCGAAGCATTGACCGCGATCGATATCAACTCGGCACGCGCCACCAAAGGCTCGGACATCGCGGC
>CAIOKY010000114.1 GCA_903858965.1 uncultured Nitrosomonadales bacterium
CACGAGTTGGGTTAGGTACATTTGCGGGAGTTCTGTCATTTCAATTAAAGAAGGAGTCACCATGAAAAAAAGCATACTTTCCCTGATAGGCATATTGATGGCAGTCGCTTTTGCTCCTCAGGCGTCGGCACTGCCATTGTTCGCCCGTCAAACCGGCATGGAGTGTGCGGCTTGTCATTTCCAGCACTTTCCGATGTTGACCGCTTTCGGCCGTGCGTTCAAGTCCGGTGCTTACACGATGATAGGGGCACAAGGCAAAGTGGAAGGCGATCACCTGTCCATACCCAATACGCTGAATATGGCTGTGTTGACTACTTTTGGTTATGAAAAGACCAACCAACTGCCTGGAGATTCGTCAAATGGCTCTGTAAACCCAGGCAATGGCACTTATTATGTGCCGTCCAACGGTGGAGAGCTGTCCCTGTTCTACGGCGGACGCATCAGCGACAACGCCGGTTTCCTGTCTGAATTGGGCGAGACCGGTGGGGCTGCTACAGGTTCCGCCAAGTTGCCTCTCCTGTTCGAAGTGGCAGACGGCACACGCGCCGGTATCGTTCCGTTCGCCACTGATGCTCAAGGTGCATCATATGGCTTTGAGACACTTAATACCGGTGCCAATGCAGTACATCAAATGAGCCCGGTCGGTGGTGAGAATGGTGCACACACCAATGCCATCTCGGCCCAACAATACATCGGTACCGCTACTGGCGCTTCGGGTTTCGCTTTTGTGGTGAATAACCCCGGCTACTTCATCAACTTGACCAAGTATAACCAGACCATGCCAGGCAGTCAGGATGCCGGGCAAGTCGCAAATTATGGCTCCACTTACGCACGAGTAGCGTATATCTTTGATCTGGCTGGTTGGGATAGCGGAGTGGGTGTGCAAAGCTGGAGCGGAAGTTCTTATGTCGATTCTTCTTCTCCTGGCGCTGGTGCTGGTACTGTCATTTCTACCAAAGCAACCGCGATCGACGCCCAAATGCAAGGTGAACTGGGTGGCAAACCAGTAGGTTTCTATGTCACCTATGCAAAGGCACCCGCTGATACAGTGAATGGCAATGCCTACAATTTTACCTCCATTAATGCAGTCCCTGGCACTGGGACACTGACCCGCAGTTCGTTCAACGTAGCCGCAGAAGTAGGTTTGGTTCCCAATGTGGCAACTCTGGGTGTGGCCGTACGTTTCGCCAACAGCGGTGTGGATGATGGCCTTAATAATGGTGCTTCAGCTACCGGTGCCAATACAAAAGACAATGCATTCATGCTGACAGCTACCTACAAGTTGGCGCAGAACATGATGACATCGTTGTCCTATACCACGAATAGTGGCAGTTATTGGAATCAGGCAAACATTGATGCTATCGGCAGCAAGACCACCACGATCAACGTGTTCACGCTGTTCTAATTTGTTGCTGTTTGGCCTGAGCTCCGGCCAAGGATAGCAGTTTGTAAAATGACAGGGGGCGCTGGAGCCCCCTGTTTTTTATGCCTGCGATTTCATCGCATCGTCATTTCTTCTTCAGCAGAGTTTGCAGGTCGGCGAACGGATTATGGGTTGCCATGGACGAATGGTTGTCACGGTTTCCCGGCCGCGTTTGTTCCTCGAGAAGGCGCGAGTGCTCATTGTCGTGGCAATACAGGCACAGCAATTCCCAGTTGCTGCCATCCGGCGGATTGTTGTCGTGATTGTGATCCTTGTGGTGCACCGTCAATTCGCGCAGGCGCGCACCGGCAAACTCGCGACCGCAGCGTCCGCATATCCACGGGAATAATTTGAGGGCACGTTCGCGATAGGTCGCTTCGCGTTCACTGCTGTGTTTGCGCGCCTCGGCAACAATGCTGTCGAGGCGGTCATGATCCGGGGTAGTGCGCTTGGGCATGATCCAAGATTCAAACCCTGACAGGATACGAGTTCTATCAGGGCGTATTTACTCAGGGATTATTGCTAACCTTGGCAGGCACCGGTTGCTTCTTTGGTTTTTTCGCTTCCTTGGTCTTGCGCTGCTGTCCTTTGGCCATGATCATTCTCCTTGTAGTGACGACACGTGAAATATGCGGCAACTGATGCGGTGCGTTTCGGCACGACGCGCGTAGATGATAATCCGCCGCAAGAAAAAGTGAAACTTTTTTATACGGGCCAGACCGCTGGCCAACTCAAGGTATCATGCGCCAACTTATGAAAACACCCAAAAGAATCGAACCACTGATCCAGGACGGCCTCGTCGATGAAGTCATGCGCCAGCTGATGAGCGGCAAGGAGGCCAAGGTTTACGTGGTGCGCTGCGGCAACGAGATCCGTTGCGCGAAGGTTTACAAAGAGGCCGACCAGCGCAGCTTTCGCCAGAGCGTGGACTACACGGAAGGCCGCAAGGTGAAGAACAGCCGTCGTGCCCGCGCGATGGAGAAGGGTACCAAGTATGGCCGAAAGGCGCAGGAAGAAGCATGGCAAAGCGCCGAAGTCGATGCTTTGTATCGTCTCGCAGCAGCAGGTGTGCGCGTGCCCACACCATATAATTTTCTCGAAGGCGTACTGCTGATGGAACTGGTGACCGGTGCCGATGGCTCGGCGGCACCACGGCTCAACGATCTGGCGCTTACGCCTGAACTGGCCCGCGAGTATCACCGCTTCCTGATTATCCAGGTCGTGCGCATGCTGTGCGCCGGGATCGTCCATGGTGACCTGTCGGAGTTCAACATCCTGCTGGGCAGCGATGGGCCGGTCATTATCGACCTGCCGCAGGCCGTCGATGCGGCAAGCAACAATAACGCCTGCAAAATGCTCGAGCGGGATGTCAATAACCTTGCAACTTACTTCGGACGTTTTGCGCCGGAGTTGCTGGCTACCGACTACGGCATCGAGATATGGACGCTCTACCAGGGCGGCAAACTGCACCCGGAAAGCATGCTGACCGGGTACTTTGAGCGCAATGAGAAACCGGCCGATCTGGTCAGCGTGATGCGCGAGATCAACGACACGCTCAAGGAAGAAGAAGCGCGCCAACTATACCGGCAGCAGCAACTGGAAAGAAAGAAGATGTCCGGGATCTAATGCGGCAAGTTTGTGCAATTGGCATATTATGAATGGCAGATCGACACCGGAACAGGTGTAACTACATTTGGTATGTAGGCTGTCTCAACACAGAGCAGCCTGTCGATGTTCGCGGAAGAGGGCGTTCAGTTAAGGAAATGAAAAGGCGGGGACACCAACTCGACAGAGCCCTCATTAGCCTTGATTTTGACCCGGTAGGTTTTTCCTGCTGCAAAGATGAATGGTGGGCTCCAAAGCCAGCCTTGGCCGCGACTCTTGATGATAAGGCTTGCAGTGGGTGCCACGGCATTTCCAACAAAATCCTGCTCATGCTTCCAGTCATTGTTCCCTGCCTTGCTCTCGAGCGATAATTGCAATACATGTATTTCAAAATGACCGGAGGCGCTCATATCCCCGTCAATTCTGATCTCCGATGTACATCCGTCAAGATGAAAAAGTGCCCTGAACGATGTGACCTGATTGGGTATTGGAACCTGCTCATTAAATCGGACGAGTTTAGGCCGGCAGGAAAGAGCGGGCTCGTTTGATTTTAACGATTCTTGCGCCCATCCGGACGACAAGCATCCCCAAAAACAAATAAGTACGAAATTCCTAACAAACCAACTAGGTGCGTGGCCGAGCATAAGCTATCGATATATGTTTGCTTCAAACATCAACAATCAAGCATCTCTCAACATTGGTAACTGCCTGCTGCTTGGAATATTATTGAATAACAATTTACGGTATATTCCAATCGCTTATTTATATAATCATACCACCGCCTACCCGCGAGTATCATTTGTCGCAGGCGAGTGGTGCCGGTTCTGCGTTTTTGATCCTCGTGTCCAGCACGTTACCGGCATTACCCTTGACGTTCTATAACCTGACCGATTTCGGTTGCGGGCAACACGGTGTATGGCTGGCATGCCTGCAATTCGATGTTTGATTGGGGTAGTGCAATATTAGCGAATATAATGCCTACATGGCATGGGCCAAATTTCAGTTTGGCCAATCAATTTTCTGGAAACAATCATTCAGGAGAAATCATGAAGAGTTTTTTATTGGCAATGATGAGCGCGATCATCATCACGATGAGCGGCACAGTTATGGCAGCACCAATGACCAAGGAGCAGGGCGATGCGATACTCAAGGAGCTGCGCGATATCAAGGAGTTGCTGGCCAGACCGCAGCAACAGGCCCAGCAGGCACCATCGGCTCCACAGGGGCCGCAGAATCTGACGGTCAAGGGCGATGCGATATACGTGCTCGGCAAAAACGATGCGCCGCTGACCATGGTGGAGTTTACCGACTACCAATGCCCATTCTGCGGCCGGTTCGAGGCAAGCACTTTTCCGGAGATCAAAAAGAATTTTATCGACACCGGCAAGCTGCGTCTGATCTTGCGTGATCTCCCGCTGTCGGATATGCATCCGTTCGCGCTGAAAGCCGCGCAATCGGTGCATTGTGCCGGAGATCAGGGCAAGTTCTGGGAGATGAAGGAGCTGGTGTTCAAGAATCAGGCCAAGCTCGATGTTGATTCGCTGGCCGGTTATGCGAAAGACCTGGCGCTTAACGGCGACACCTTCAAGAGCTGCATGGCCGATGGCAAGCACCTGAAAGAGATTGGTGACGAAGCCAAATATGCCCAATCATTGGGTATAAACGGAACGCCGACATTCATACTCGGCAGGTCTGCGGGTGATTCAGTGGAAGGCCGTGTGATCGTCGGTGCCCAGCCGTTTGCCGTGTTCGAAGCTGCAATCAACGAGACACTGGCGAAACACTAACCAGAATTCCTTGGTGTAGTCGATGCAGCGTGCTTGCATCGCACGCCGCAGGTTTTTTCTCCCAATCAAGCCAGCGCCGGATAATCGGTATATCCCTTGGGCCCCGGCGTATAGAACGTGTTCATGTCGGGTTCATTCAGTGCTGCGCCGGTTTTCCAACGGGTAACCAGATCCGGATTGGCGAGGAACGCTTTGCCCACGGCGACCAAATCGCACTTGCCCGCGGCCAGATCGCTTTCTGCGTGTGCGGCATCATAGCCGCCGGACAGGATCAGCTTGCCCTTGAACACGTTGCGGAATGTGGCTTTCATTGAGTCAGGCACCTTGGGCGCACCCATGGACGAGTGGTCGACCAGATGGATATAGACCAGTCCACGTGTGTTGAGTTGTTGCGCAAGATAGGCATAGTCCGCCTCCATCGCGTCATACAACGGCATGTCGTTGAACACGCCGAACGGTGATAAACGTATACCGACCTTGTCCTTGCCGATGGCGTTGATTACCGCATCGGCAACTTCGAGTACGAAGCGAGCGCGGTTTTCGATCGAACCGCCATAACGATCGGTGCGCAGGTTTGAGTTCGCGCGGATGAACTGCTCGAGCAGATAACCGTTTGCCCCGTGCAGCTCGACACCGTCGAATCCTGCCGCCACGGCATTTTTCGCAGCCTGAGCGAATTCTTCTATTGCAGTCTTGATGTCAGCTTCGCTCATCGCCTGCGGCATGCCATTCGGTTTCATGCCTTCGGCGTCGGTATACATGTCACCGGCGGCTGCCACAGCCGACGGTCCCAACAGGCGCGCACCGGCAGGTAGATTGAGCGTATGACCAACGCGCCCGCAATGCATGAACTGGATGAACATCTTCGCACCCTTGGCGTGAACCGCATCGGTGACAAGCTTCCAACCCGCGACCTGAGCGGCGGAAAAAATTCCCGGAATGCGCGCATAGCCCAGGCCATTCGGAGATGGAGAGGTGCCTTCGGTGATGATGAGCCCCGCGGATCCGCGCTGCGCATAATATTCCGCCATCAGTGCGTTCGGGATGTTGCCGAGGGCACGGCTGCGTGTCAGCGGTGCCATGACCAGATGGTTTTGCAGGGTGAGTGTTCCCAGTGTGGTTTTTGAAAATAGCTGTGACATGATGGATCCTTAATGAATGGTAGTGTGGTGAGAAGTGACGAGGAAAGTTTAACGGCAAGAAAAATATCGAAGGTATTGAAATCGGTGTATTCAAAGCCAAATCAGCGGACAATATACTACGAATCAAATGAGACCGCACAGCCCAACTTTCGCCGCGCAACATTTCTGCCGGTATACAATATTGCCGGACAGTGCACCGAAGGGCCGTTAACTGGATAACGGAGAACGCCATGAAAAAACTGAAACATGAGGCTGAATTGTTCAAAGGCGCGCTGCTTGCGGGCGTGAAATATGCGGAGGGGCGCGGTGTGGTTGAGTTCGAGCCGACCGATTCGGCAAGCGAGAAGCTTTTGTATATTTACAGGTTGCTGGTGCACGACAAAGTCATACAGCCTTTGCCCGAAGATCAGGTTGAAGAAAAAACGTTGCGGCATAAACTGGCGATCTGGTATGCCAAACAGTTGCCGAAAGATCATCCGCTATTACAATAAATAAACTGGACAGGCCGGGCCGTCGATTGATCGCGCGGACGTCAACGCTATTTGCATCATGCTGGGCACAGACGACAACACTGAAAAATTCCGCATCGACAAATGGCTATGCGCGGCGCGTTTTTTCAAGACGCGTTCCCTTGCGGCCGACGCGGTCGAGTGCGGCAAAGTACTGATCGGTGAGGCGCGCGTCAAACCGGCCAAGGCTGTCTTGGTCGGGGATAGGCTTACCATCAACATCGGGCAGAAACAATATGTGGTCGAGGTGCTGGCGCTGTCCAGCCGGCGCGGTCCGGCATCCGAAGCGCAGAAACTGTATCGGGAGACCGATGCCAGCCGCCAGCGGCGCGAAACCATTGCAGCTCAGATCAAGGCGCAGCCACGGCCTTTCTTTTTCAAGGGCCGACCTACCAAGCGTGACCGGCGGGATATCGAGCGTTTCAAGAAAGGGCAGTGATATCCGCCCCAGTTTCAGTCGGCATTCAGGATCGGTGCTTCAACACACTCTGTATCCAGGGAAGAATCATCTGGACTGGTCAGGCAACATTTCCAGGCGCATGCCGAATGCAGGGCTGGGGTGAAAATTGTTAATTTTCGGGAAATGCAGCTGCGGGCTTAATTCCAGGAACATCCAATCTTTATGCATCCGGTAACGATAGAGTGTCGAAGCGACATACTCCGTCACTTCATACTGCGGGTTACTGACCCCGATCGCACTTGCCTGGTACAGCAAGGCAGTGCGCTCATTTAGGGTGTGATAGATCGACAGATCCTGGCGCAAGTCGAAGTTTTGTTTGTTATTGAGCCAGGTGGCTGTACTGGTGGCACGAAACAGAAGTGGCTTGCTTAAAAAATGTTCCAGGTCAAGCTGGGTGGTTTCGCCCACCCCGATGTTATTGAACCAATATACAGACTGGGCTGCTTTTAGCCGCCAGTCATCACTCAGCGGGACCGAATAACTACCCCTGCTACGTACAAAAGGGTGTATCGGGATTGGAAATTTGAGCCCTGCGTCCGTACTGAAATGCCAGGTGTCCTCCAGCTCTTTCACATAACGTGCCGCCAGGGAATAATTCCCGGGCGTCGTGACTTGATTGCTAAGCACGGTCTGGCCTGGCGTTGACTCGGTTGTGACATTTTGTTCCGGGTCTGTTTCCAGCAACAGATGCAAGCGCCCCTCGGTCGCAGGCAGGTTCAGGTTGGCTTTGCCTGAAAGACTGAATCTGCGATCTCCTCCATATCCGGCCACCTTGGCAAGATCCAGTTGAAACACACTCTTGTTACTTTCCTGATAATGGCGGTCGTCACCAAAGAAACGATCTATATTGCTCGCGAAGCTGACCAGTTTCTCTGACAGATAATCGCGTGGCGCATCAATGGAACTGAAAAGATCGGATGGCTGATCTGGCTGAGTTGATTGAACGGGTTGAGTCGTTTGTTCAGCACCAAGCAAATTCAATGGAAAACACAGGGCGGTGCCCAGCAGCAGACTTTGCGAAAGCCTGGAATAACTGATGAATTTTTGTTCAAAGTGGGGCATTGCAGGCGGATATTACACAATGTGGCGGCATAAGCGTGGTTTGACTGACCAACAAAATGTTACAAATCGGTTGGCAGGGATTATCGATAGAGGGGTATGGGCGGGCCCAACGCCATGATTTCCGCAGAGCAAAGCGTATCCGGAATGCGGCAGGTCATAAGCAGGCTCACGCTGGCCGACTCCGGGAAATTTTTCGGTTATGATGGCAACGTGATTCCATGGTAACGCCATTGATTCCGTTATTGCGATAATCGATTCAAAACATATGCGGGCGTGATATTCCGATCGTCGGCTACATCATTAAGGAGAAAAATATGGAGATACTGCAAAAAATATTCATTGGCGCTGCAGTGATATTTGTTGTCGGTGGCTTGGTCTGGTTCATCTTCATCGCGCATTGAGCGCGCGCCATTCGTTGAAAAAAGATTTTTGGCTGGAGCGCTGGGAACGCGCAGAGATCGGTTTCCACCAGGACGAATTCAACCCCTATTTGCGTCACTATTGGCCGGACCTGCTCCTTGCCCGTGACAGCATGGTGTTCGTGCCGCTATGCGGCAAAAGCCGCGACATGCTGTGGTTGCGCGAGCGGGGCTGTCCAGTCTTGGGTGTGGAGCTGAGCGCCATTGCGGCGCAGGCGTTCTTCAAGGAAAACAGTTACACCCCGCGGCGACTCACCAGTGGAAAATTCGAAAGCTATGATGCCGATCGCATCCGCATCCTGTGCGGCGATTTCTTCGATCTGACCAAAGCTGATCTGGTGAGTGTGGGCGCGGTGTACGACCGCGCATCAATGATCGCGCTGCCGCCAGAAATGCGCGAACGCTATGTCCGTCATCTGGTGAGTATCCTGCCGCCCGCAACGCAGATCCTGCTGATCACCGTGGACTATCCCCAGCCGGAAATGGAAGGCCCGCCTTTTTCGGTGACCGCAGGCGAAGTGGAAGCGCTTTATCGCGAGCATGCCGAAGTGCGCTTGCTGGAACAAACCGATGTGCTCGCGCAAAGCCCGCGCTTCCAGCAACGCGGCTTGAGCCGGTTGCGCGAAAGCATCTTTCTGCTGAAATTGCGCCGGGCTGAATAATGCCGATCTCTGAAATCGTGATCGGCTATTTGCAATAGCGACCCGTTTCTGAAATAACGGCATGGCGAGATGTGGTAGCATAAAAATTCCATGCTACTCCAATCGCCGAACACTCAACGCACCATGCCGCCCATCAAGCGCTTGGCGGTGCCTGTTACATTGTGTACCACGGCGGCGGGCCAGAGGAGGGCAAGCCGGTGGTAGTGTTCTCTCTATTGCTGATCGGCGCCATCGCTGCCGCCGCAGCATCCTTCTATATCATCCGCATCAAACGCAAGCTGGCTCGGGACATCGCCAGACGCAAACAATCCGAGCAGCGCGAACAAACCCGCAACCGCGTGCTGGAAATGTTGGCGCACGGTGCGTCGCTTGCGACGATACTCGAGGCCATCGTGCTGGGTGTCGAACAGGAACGGCCGGACATGCTATGCAGCATCATGCTGCTCGACAGCGAAGGCAGGCATTTGCTGAACGGTGCCGCGCCCAGCCTGCCCGATTTCTACAACGACACGATAGAAGGATTCGGCATCGGCATAGGCGCCGCCTCTTTCGGCACCACTGCTTTCACCGGCCAGCGTGTCATTGTTGAAGACGTCCAGACGCACCCCTACTGGTCACCCTACAAGGACCTCACCAGCAAAGCGGAACTGGGGGCGTGCTGGTCGGAACCGATCCGTTCGGCTTCCGGAAAAATGCTCGGCATCTTCTCGATATATCATCGCCAACCGCATCGCCCCACAGTTGAGGAGATCCGCCTGATCGAGCAGACTGCCAACCTGGCCGAGATCGCGCTGGGCCGCAGCCATGCCGACCGGGCGCTCAAGGAAAGCGGAAAATTGCTCTCCGACATCCTCGAGAATGTCACCAGCTACATTTACACAAAGGACACGGAAGGCCGTTACCTGTTCGCCAATCGTTTGTTGCGCGAGCGCTTCGACGCGCCCATGGAAGAGATCGCCGGTTATGACGATTACAAGTTTTTCGATGCCGATACCGCCGCCAATATGCGCAAGGACGACCTGCGCGTATTGCAGAATGGCGAGACGCTGCAGGCCGAAGAGACCATACCCAACATGCTCACCGGCGTGACGCAGGTGTTCCTCACTGTCAAGATTCCGCTGCGGCACGAAGACGGCACTATCTATGCCTTGTGCGGCATCTCCACCGACATCACCGAGCGCAAGGACATCGAGGAACACATGCAGCACATGGCGCAATACGATGCGCTCACCCATCTGCCCAACCGCGCGCTATTCGAAGACCGCCTGCAACAGGCGATCGCATCCGCGCAGCGCAACAAGGCGCGGCTCGCGCTGATGTTCATCGACCTGGACAAGTTCAAGCCGGTCAACGACACCTACGGTCACGGCGTGGGCGACCTGTTGCTGAAGGATGTCGCGCTGCGCATCCAGGATTGCCTGCGCGATTCCGACACCGCCGCGCGGATAGGTGGCGACGAATTCGTCATCTTGTTGCCGGCCATCGAATCGCAGAAAGATGCCAGCAAGGTGGGCGAGAAGATACTGGATGCGCTCAACCTGCCGTTCGCATTGGCAGGGCACACGCTGGAAATTTCAGGAAGCATCGGTGTTGCGGTGTTTCCGGAACACGGCAAGGATGAAAAGCTGCTGGTCAAGAGTGCCGACATCGCGATGTATCACGCCAAGAAAAATGGCCGCAACAACGTCAAGATGCACCAGAAGGGACTGCAAGCCATCAGTGAATGAAAAGTCCGCGCAAATAAAAGCGGGCTGTTTACTTGTGCTTGAACGTGATCCCGTCTTCGGCCGCGAGCGTGGCGCAACTGCCCGCCGCGAGTGAATCCAGAAAAGTTTGCGCCGCATGTATCGTCAGCGCCTCGGTTTTGCGCGAAAAACCGCTGCCGGCGAAATTCATGTGTGTCGCGCCGTCGATCACGCCCAGCCATTTGCAACTACCCGCAGGCATATCGTCATAAGGAACCGTGCGGGTCATCCATCCGCCTTCCAGCGCCTTGTCGCCGGTTCCGGTCAGCATCAGCATTGGCTTGGTTATCTTGCTCCATGCATCTTTGGGGAAGATAGAGCCGGGTCCCTGTGGCGACAACGCCACATAAGCGTCGAAGCGATCCTGGCCTGCCAACTTTAATTCATTGCCCGCACCGGCTTCCAGCATTACCGTCGCCGCACCCATCGAATGATCGAGCAGATCGGCACGCCCGACGAAGTGTATGCTGCACCGGCCACACCGTTCGTGTACCAGTTCATCGGCAACGTGAACTTGTTCCACAGCCGCGATCATGCGCCGTGGACTAAGCAGCACGGCGATGCGGTGGCTTATGTACGCCCGCATGACATCGATATCAGCATCACGCCGCAAGATGACACAGCCCTGCCGGTAGAGGTTAAACTGGTGCGTGCGATCGGCTCGGTGGTGCGCGTAGAGGTAGTGGCAGATGGCAGCAGCGAGTTCATCGAGATCGAACTCAGCCGCGAACGCTTTGATGCCGCACCGTTGGCAAGCGGTGACAAGGTGTTCATCCGACCGCGCCGGTTCCGGGTGTTTGAGACAGGAGGCAGCATGGGCGCCGTTAGAAATTCGGTTGTACGGGATGAAGCGCAAGGAGCCGCACAGTGAGCGACGAGACATATCAGGTAGATAGGCGAGGAGCGAGCGAGCACGCAACGCCGCGATTCGCCCGCAGAACCAATTTATAAAGGTGCCCACATGAACTTTCAGCAACTCAGGATCATCCGCGAGGCAGTGCGCTGCAACTTCAATCTCACCGAGGTGGGCAATGCGTTGTTCACTTCGCAGTCCGGCGTATCCAAACACATCAAGGATCTCGAAGACGAATTGGGCGTGGAACTGTTCGTGCGCAAAGGTAGGCGACTGCTTGGTTTGACCGATCCGGGACGTGAGTTGCTGGAGATCGTCGAGCGCATCCTGCTTGATGCGAACAACATCAAGAATCTGGTCGAGCAATACAGCATGCGCGACGAAGGCCAGCTCACCGTGATCGCCACGCACACCCAGGCACGCTACGCGCTGCCGCAGGTGGTCACTGAATTCAAGAAGGCGTTCCCCAAGGTGCACCTGAAGTTGCACCAGGCCGGACCGAACGAGATCGTCACGATGTTGTTGAACGGCGAAGCGGACATCGGCGTGGCGACCGAGGCATTGCATGACGTTCCCAAACTGGATACGTTCCCCTACTACACTTGGCATCACGAGGTGATCGTGCCTGCCGGTCATCCGCTGGAGAAAGTGCAGCCGCTGACCTTGCAGGCGCTCGCCGAATATCCGATCGTCACTTATCACGAAGGGCTGACCGGGCGCGCCAGGATCGATCAGTCATTTGCCGAGGCGGGCATCACGCCCGACATCGTGATGTCCGCACTGGATGCGGATGTGATCAAGACCTATGTGGAACTGGGCATGGGCATCGGCATCATCGCCTCGATGGCGTTCATCCCGGCCAAGGATGCCGACCTGCGGATATTGAGATGCGAGCACCTGTTCGGCGCAAACACGACCTACATCGCGTTGCGGCGCGGACATTATTTGCGCAGTTTTGCTTATCGTTTCATCGAGCTGTGCTCGCCAAAACTGGATGAGGCAACAATACGCGCAAGGCTGGTTCCGCATCCCGAATGAACATTGCTGGCAGGCAGCAAAACCACTTGCCAAGATATGCTCGGGACAAATCTACCATTCACGAATGGCCGACCTGCTCAGTGATTTGAGTCCTTTGCCTCCCACATCAGGATGCGGTTGTTGGAGGGCATCGCGATATCGCGCAGCAGTTTCAGCCCATGGGATGCGGCGAGCTGGTTCACCGCTTCGAAATCGCGCACGCCGCTGTCCGGATCGCGCGCCTTGAGCCAGGCATCGAAACGCGCATTACTCTCAGAAGTGAATTTCCCTCCGTAGTTATATGGTCCATAGAGGCACACGTATCCGCCCGGCGCAATGATGCGCGCGATATGCGCGAACAGGCGCTCGACTTCCGGCCACGAGATGATATGCACGGTGTTGGCATTGAAGATCGCGTCCACATCTGTAACCGGACTGCTCGCGTCGTTCACGTCCCAGTGTGCATCATTCACGTCGAGCGCCAGCGGCGCAAGCACATTGGGTAATTGCGCTTCGTCCAGCCAGGCCCGGATGCCGGCAAGATTCTGCGCGCGTTCGGAAGGTTGCCAGACCAGGTGAGGCAGCTCGCGGGCGAAATGTACCGCGTGCTGGCCGGTGCCGCTGGCGATCTCGAGGACACGTTTGCGATCGGCGAAGATTTCTTTCAGCACGGCAAGTATCGGCGCCTTGTTTACTTCGCAGGATTCGGCGTAGGGTTTCATGGGGATGTGTCCGGATGATCTCTATACATTGTAGCAAGCAGTTAGAATAAGCCGGTCTGTATAGATCAAATTCATGAATACGCCGACCCTGAAGATCATCGAAGACCTTGCGGATATTCCCGCCGCGGATTGGGACGCGCTGGCGGGTGACGATCCGTTTGTTTCGCATGCGTATCTGTATGCGCTGCAACAGAGCGGTTGTGCAACGGCGCAATTCGGCTGGCTGCCTCAACATCTGACGCTGTGGCAGAGCAATCGTCTGGTGGGCGCGATGCCGCTTTATGTGAAGATGAATTCGTATGGCGAGCACGTGTTCGATTTTGCCTGGGCCGATGCTTATCGCCAGAACGGGCTGCGTTATTACCCCAAGCTGGTATGCACCGTGCCGTTCACACCGGTGACCGGCAAGCGACTGCTGGCGGCGACTGCAGAGGTGAGAGCGTTGCTGCTGGGTTCCGCGCTGCAGTTCGCAAAAGAGCTGGGTGTATCTTCGCTGCATGGTCTGTTCCTGGATGAAGAGGATGCGCGCGAGGCGCAGGCACAGGGGATGATGTTGCGCCAGGATGTGCAGTTCCATTGGCGGAATGAGGGCTACAAGGATTTCGATGATTTCCTCGCCGCGCTGAGCCGCGAGAAACGCAAGCGTATCAAGCAGGAGCGGCGCAAGGTACAGGAGGCGGATATCACATTGCAATGCGTTACCGGCGAAAACGCTACGGTGGAGCAGTGGGCGTTCTTCGCCTCGTGTTATGCACACACGCGGCAGATGCACCTTTCGCCGCCCGCACTGAACGAGGATTTCTTTCAGCGCATCGGCGCGACGATGCCGCAGCACACCTTGCTGGTGATCGCGTCGCGCGCAGGACGGATGATCGCGAGCGCACTGAATATCATGACCGGGGATGTGTTGTACGGGCGCTCATGGGGCACGTTCGAGTTTCACTCCGGCCTGCATTTCGAGGCTTGCTACTACTGGGCGATCGAATTTTGCATCGCGCACAACATAAAAATATTCGAGGGTGGTGCTCAGGGCGAGCACAAGCTGGCGCGCGGCTTCCTGCCGGTGACCACGCGCTCCGCACACTGGCTGGCGCATCCGCAGTTCGCGCGCGCGGTGGAAGATTACCTGCAGCGCGAGACCGGGGCGATCTCCGGGTATGTGGATGAGCTGAATGGGCGCAGCCCGTTCAAGCGGGGATGATGGCATGCAATGACCTTGTCATGAGGCGGCTTTCTTGTCATCATGCCCCTCGGTAGCTCAGGGACGGCCATCGCCCGGACCGTGCATGAAAAATAAAAACAGCATGGTCCGGCTATCGCCGGAAGAATAATTACTGAAAGAAAAATCTCATGGGTAAGCATTCCAGGATCATTCCGTATCTGTTGGCCTTCATTTCAGTCTTTATCGTCATCACGCTTTATTACAACCAGAATGCCTTCCTTGAGGCCTTCGAGGCCAAGTCCTACGACCTGAGATTCAGGGACCTGCGCGGCACGATTCCGCCCAGTCCGGACATCGTCATCGTTGCGATCGACGACAAGAGCATCGCCGAGCTGGGGCGCTTCCCATGGAGCAGAACCCAGTATGTGCCGCTGCTCGAAAAACTATCGGCCGCCGGGGTAAAGGCAGTGCTGTTCGATGCGTTTTTTTCCGAGCGCGAATCGGTGGGTGCGGATCGCACTTTCGCGACTGCGATCAAGAAGGCAGGCAATGTGGTGCTGGCCGTGCCTTTCAATTTGGACAAGGATCTCAATGTCACTGGCAGCACACACAGTCTTCCCGAGATCGAGCACGCTGCGGCGGGGATAGGGCACATCAACTTATTGCCCGAGGACGACGGCGTGAACCGGCGCAACATGCTGCTGGTCGAGGCGGACGGCAAGCTGGTTCCTTCGCTGGGCATGAGGGGTGCGATGGCGGCACTGGATCAGAAGGAATTCATTGCCGCTCCATTCGAGATCAGTGTGGGTGAGCGGCACATCCCGGTAAAAGACAACTCGATGTGGATCAATTACACCGGCAAGCCGGGTAACTATCCGCGCTATTCGTTTACCGACATCGTGCATGGACGGATAGCTCCCGCGCTGCTGAAAGGCAAGGTGGTCTTCCTCGGTGCAACGGCGCTGGGTGTCTACGATATGCGCGTCACGCCGTTCGACAACAATTCGCCGGGAGTCGAGGTTCACGCGACGGTTGCCGACGATATCATCAGCGGGCGCTTCATCCAGCGTACCGGGCTGGAGTCTTTATTCGACATGGCGCTGATCGTGGTGTTGGGGCTGGTCGCATTTTATTTGACGATGCGTCTGCGCCTGCATGTCGCGATCCCTGCGATCTTCCTGTTGTCGGCTGGTTACATCTGGTTGTCCTACTGGATATTCCTGCAGGGCCACTGGGTCAGCATGATCTATCCACCGCTGGCGGCGATGGTTGCATTATCAGTGGGGGCAGTTTCCGTTATTTTGTTTTCGACCGTAGCGCGCGCGAAATGCGCTCGATGTTTTCCAGTTATGTGTCACCCAAACAGGTTGCACTGCTTGAAAAGAACCCGGAGAGTGCCAAGATTGGCGGTGACAACAAGGAAGTGACAGTGTTGTTCACCGACATCAAAGGCTTCACCACCTTCAGCGAGCAGCGTCCGCCGCAGGAGGTCGTTACCAGGCTGAACGAATATCTCGCCGACATGGTACAACTGGTCGAGAAGTTCGACGGCACCGTGGACAAGTTCATCGGTGACGGCATCATGGTGTACTGGGGTGCGCCGCTTGCGCAACCCGATCACGCAAAGCTTGCGATGTCCTGCGCACTGGCGATGGATAAGGAGATGGTGCGTCTCGGCGCCAAGTGGAAAGTGGAAGGCGTGGAACCATTCACGATCCGCGGTGGGGCGCAGTCCGGCGATGTGGTGGCCGGCAATATCGGTTCCCTCGGCAAGAAGATGGAATACACCCTGATCGGCGATGCGGTGAATCAGGCCGCGCGGCTCGAGGGTGCGGCAAAATATTACGGCGTGGATTTCCTGATCGGCGAGAGCACTTACCTGATGACGCGCGATACTTTCCGCTACCGGGAATTGGACCGGGCGCGCATGGTGGGCAAACAGCTTCCTGTTACAATTTATGAACTGCTGGGTGATCTGTCGGAACCGGAAGAAAAATGGATCGCGGATTTTGGCGCGGCGCTGTCGCTCTACCGGGCACGGCAATGGGAAGAAGCCGGCAGATGTTTTGCCGCGATACTCGAGCTGATGCCGGAGGACAGGCCGAGCAGTATATATTTTGATCGTTGCGAATATTTCAGGAGAAATCCTCCGGCAACGGATTGGGATGGCGTGTTCAACCGGACTGACAAATGATGCATATGGCCCGTTGCAAAGTTGAAGTATGTGGCAAAATTTTCAAGGCTTGGTGTTCTTGCAGGCTATTACAGATGGGGTTCCGGATGATGCGTATTGTCACGATTGCGATTCTGTCTTTGAACATGTGCGTATCCGCCCGCGCGGATACCGCGGATGTTCCTGCGGGTCTTCCCAAAGTGGAGTTGGCACAGGAGCTCGCGATCACAGGGATGCAGAAGCTTCTTGGCTGGAGTGGCGGCAATACTTACTTTGCAAAGAAGGACGGCTCGGTCAGCGTGGTGGACAAGGACGGCAAGGAACTTGTTGTGCTGCAGGCCAAAAATAGCAAGGGCGACGCGATACTCAGGCGTCCCGAGGCGGTCGCCGTTTCCGATGGTGTGGCTTATGTGACCGATAGCGACGGGAGCCGCGTTGCGATGTTCACGCTGCAGGGAAAATATCAGGGCAGTTTCGGCACCAAAAGTGGCGGCGGTTTTTTCGGCGGCAAGGGCAATGCGCTCAGTTCGCCGCACGGTATCGCGATCCAGGAAGGTGTTATCTACGTGGCTGACAGCGGTAACGGCAGGATACAGATGTATGGCATCAACGGGGTTTTCCTGTCTACCCTCGATATCGAAGGCAACGCCGATAATGCCGTCGCAAAAGAGAAGGGCTTGCCATACAAGTTACGCGAGCCGACCGACATTGCAGTGGATGCCGTAGGGCAACTATATGTGCTGGACGACGACGATGGCTTGATCAAGGTATACAGCCCCGGCGGTGCCTACCTGAGACACCTTCCCGGAGCGAAGGCGCTGTCTTTCAGTTTCGCACGCGACGGTATCTATGTGGCAGACAAGGAATCTTATGCCATCAACAAATACGATTTCAAGGACAAGCAGATATTTTCCTTCGGCTCTAAAGGGAAGGGCCGCGCGCAGTTCAATAGCATAAACGGGCTGGCCACCAACCTTGATCGTCAGGTGCTGATCGGCGATAACGAAAAAGGGATTGCGGATATATTCATGGTCGATGCGGGTGCGGCTTTTGAGCCGGAAGCGAAACGCCCGTCGAGAACTGCGGTGCGCTGGGAGCAGTCCATCCCCGTGACGCTGGGCAAACTGGCTTCGGATGGCAAAGGTAAGCTGTATGGGGTGGATGCGGAAAACAACAGGATAGTGCGGATCGTCAACGGCGCAGTAGCCGGTGAGATCAGCGTGAAAGATTTTTCTCCCGCATCTGTCGTGGTCGACAAGAACGGTGTGCTGTGGGCGCTGGACAAGAAGAGGGCACGCATCGTCAAATTGGACGATGCAGGGAACATCCTGCTCAGCTTTGGTTCATCGGGCAGCCACAACGGGGAATTCGATGATGCCGAGGACTTTGCCATTTCCAGCACCGGGCTGATCTTCGTTGCGGACCGTGGCAACCGCAGGGTACAGGCATTCAGCAGCGACGGCGTGTTCCTGAAGGAGATACGCAACGATGCCACGGATAAACTGGATGAGCCCGCATCTATCGTCATCGATGCGCAGGATATGATCTACGTGCTGGATAAAGGCCGTTCAGTGGTGTCTACCTATTCGGCCAAGGTGGAACCACTGGCCGTGTTCGGCAAAACGGCGGATGGCACTGCGCTCTTCAATAAACCGGTGGCGCTGATGGCGACACTGAACGAGTTGTTCGTGCTCGACGCGAACCAGGTCAAGGTGTTTACCCACAAGGGACAGTATATTCGTTCGTTCGCCACCAATGGAAACGGCATTGGCGAACTGGATGAACCGTCATCAATCACCGCAACGGGTGATACGACTTTTGCCATCTCGGAGCGCGGCAACAAACGGGTGCAGACTTTTGCCACCTTGTATAAACCAGCCTCTCCTTCGCAGCTCGCAGCACAGGGTGCGGTACATGCCATCGAGTTGCACTGGGCGGCTTCTGCATTGCCATACGTAAAACAGTACCGGATATACCGTTCGCAGACCGAAACTGGCGGATACGTGCAGGTTGCGACCAGCAACACCAGCCAATATATCGATGCGGGCCTGGAGCCGGAAAAGAAATATTTTTACCGGGTGGCTGCGGAATCGCATTACGGATTCGTGGGGCCGAAGAGCGATCCGGTGAATGGGGCCGCGAACAAGTATGTGCCGCCGCCAATGGAAAAAATTATGGTGGAGACATCAAAGGGACAGATCAAGATCACCTGGAAACCGGCTGATCCGCAATATTTCAGCGCCTATCTGATCTATCAACAGGACGGGGATATCTTCACCAAGATTGGCGAAACGACGCAGCCGGAATTCACAAAAAATTCGCTGCCTCCCAATAGTGTCTACACATACTATCTTACGACGCGCAGCACCGATGGGACTGAATCAGGAAAATTGGCGGTTACCGCAACGACTCCGCAATCCAATAGTGCACCGCTGGAGATTGAAGTACTCAAATTGCGCGATGTGTTTTCCAATTCCTACAAGATGTACGAGCAGGACGGCGTCGGCCGCATCAAGCTGACCAACAACACCGAGCAGCCGATCGAAAAGATCAAGGTCAGTTTCATGCTGAACCAGTTCATGGATTTTCCGACGGAAGGCGCGGTCAACATGCTGTTGCCGGGACAAAGCCAGGAAGTCCTTCTCAAGGCCGTATTCAACAACAGCATCCTGAATATAACCGAGGACAGCCCGGTACAGGCGCTGATAGAAGCGAGCTATTTCCAGGACGGCAACCGTGAGGCATACAGCAAGAATGCAACCGTCATGGTCTATGATAAACACCGCATGACCTGGGATGAGCAAGACCGTTTCGCCACTTTTGTGACGCCCAAGGATACGCCCATCATCAATTTTGCGCGCTCGGTGGCGACCCAGTTCAAGGACACCAAGGACGAATCACATCTCGCTGCGGTGCTGTTCGACTCGATGGGCGTGATGGGATTCACCTACATCCAGAACCCGATCGACCCTTATCAGGTATCTTTGGCCAAGACCGCAACAACCCCCAAAACGGACACGGTCGATTATGTCCAGTATCCGCGCGAAACGCTGGAGCGCAAATCGGGCGACTGTGTCGACATGGTCGCGTTCTATTCCACTGCGCTTGAGAGCATGGGGATCAGCACGCTGGCGCTGGAGATCCCGGATCATCTGCTGATGATGTTCTCCACCGGAATCAGCGCGGATGCCGACGGCTACACGATGAATGATATGTACGTGATATACGATGGCATGCTGTGGATCCCGGTCGAAACCACCCTGGTTGGAAGCCCGTTTACCAAGGCATGGGAAATGGGTGCCGCGAACTACTACAAATGGAAGGGCAAGGGGCTTTCGATACTGGATGTGCATACTGCGTGGAACACCTACAAACCCGGCTCGTTGCCTAATTCCACATTGAAGGCTGCGGACATCACCGCAGCGGCGATCGAGAAAAAATTCCCCGGCGATTACATGTCGATGCTCAAGATCAGTTCGCAAACCAAGACCCGGCGCTATCTGCAGGCGATCAAGAAAAATCCTGCCGACATGGGGGCACATCTCCAGATGGGCATCATCCTCGCCAAGATAGGCGATAGCAAAGAGGCGATGAAGTATTTTGACAAGGTACTCAGCACCGAGCCGAAGAATGCAGCGGCGCTGAACAATCGTGGCAACATCTATATGATTGATGGAAAATATCCCGAGGCGCAAAAGGCTTATCTTGCTGCGTCCCAGATCAGCCCGGATGATCCCTATGTCTGGGTCAATCTGGCAAAATCATACAAGGCGGTGAACGATACCAAGAAAGCGAAGGCGGCTTTTGTAAAAGCCCAGAAACTGGAACCATCGGTCAAGGAGCAATATAAGGCTTTGGCTCTGGAACTGTTAAACTCGTTGTAGAACTAAGTATTCGTTGTGCTTGTTGTTGGATTTTCCCGTGTCAATAACCATGAAGGAGAAAGACTATGAAAAAACTGACCATGCTGCTGTTGTTGGGTTTGGCCCTCGGTTCACAGACGCTTTATGCGGCCGACAAGAGCGATAGCACACTGAGTTTCTGGGATATGCTCAGAAGCAAGCTCGAGTCGCTGACTCCACAGAGGAAGGTGACCGCAACCAATGCAACCGGGGGTGTGAGGGGCACTGCGATGGCCTCTGAAGATGTGTATTGGAAAAATGAAGCGACCGGGCAAACCATCGATTCAGATGAACTCGATGCGTTCAAGAAGGCGGTCAAATTGATTGATCTGGGTAATAAAGCTCAGGCCAAAACGGCTTTCTCCGACTTTATCCAGAAATACCCGGACAGTTCATTGCGCAAAGATGCCGATCAGGCACTGGCGCTCGCTTCCAAACCATAACATTTCCGTAGCACCCTATCGGCCCCGCGCATTCATGTAGCCGGGCCGGTTTGTTTTTAACCGCATTGCTCCCCCATATTTTTATTCCTGGGTCGGTGCCACCGCTTATATTGCAGGATCAATAGAAGGTCAATTTACTGTTGGGCTCCCGCGCTGTCATACTTCATGAGAAAGAAGTCGGTGGTGCCCGTCAGGGTGTTGCCATCCAGTCCGCCGTCAGTGTCGCCGCCAACATAAACATTGTCGTTCTCATCGGTCGCAATGGAGCCGACGCTGGTGGCCTTCAATGCCACGCCATGCTGCTTGGTATAGAGTTTGGTTCCAGTGGTATCGAATTTGGTGAGGAAAAAATCATTGACGCCTGTCAGGGTGTTACCGTCCAGGCCCCCATCTGTATAACCGGCAACGTAAATATTTCCCTTTGTGTCGGTCGCAACCGAGTAGCCGCGGGTGATTTTTCCTGCTACGCCCATCTGTTTGGTGTAGAGCTTGGTTCCGGTATTATCGTACTTGGTGAGGAAGAAATCATTGATACCCGTCAAGGTATTGCCGTCAAGGTTACCGGAGGTATATCCGGTGACGTAGACATTGCCGCTCGCATCAGTTGCAACGGAGCTGCCTGAGGTGTCTGCTCCTGACACGCCCAACTGCTGGGTATAGAGTTTGAGTCCAGTAGTGTCGTACTTGGACAGAAAAAAGTCGGAGTTGCCCGCCAGGGTGTTACCGTCCAGGCCGCCGAAGGTGTCTCCGGTGACATAAACATTACCGCTCAGGTCGGTCGCAACGGAGTTCCCAGTGGTAAATATACCCGCCACGCCCATCTGTTTAGTGTAAAGCTTGGTACCGGTGTACGTGGCATCGTACTTGGTGAGGAAGAAGTCAGAGGTACCTGTCAGGGTATTGCCGTCCAGGCCGCCTTGGGTATATCCGGTAACGTAGACATTAAGGCCTTTCGCATCCAGCGCAACAGAGTTACCTGAGGTGTCCGCCAACGCGACGCCCATCTGCATGGTATAGCGCTTGGTTCCGGTAGCGCTGTATTTGGTGAGGAAAAAATCGGAGGTGCCCGTCAGGATGTGGCCGTCCAGACCGCCATTGGTTTGTCCGGTGACGTAGACGTTGCCGCTTGCATCGGTTGTGGTGGAATAGGCAGCGGTATCTTTCCCCTTGAAGCCCATCTGAATGGTATAGAGCTTGGTTCCGGTGGCGCCGTATTTGGTGAGGAAGAAGTCAGTGGTGCCCCTCAGGACTTGACCATCCAGACGGCCCTGGGTGGACCAGTAATAAAAACGTTGCCGCCTGTGTCGGTCGCAACGGCGTTGCCATAGGTGTTTTTTCCCGCCACGCCCATCTGCTTGGTTCCAAACGGGGGAGGTGCCGGGGGACCCTCGCCCTTACCATTGATACAGGCAACCAGAAGCAGTGCAACCACAATGCACGACGCCAGATAATGCAGAATTCTCGGACAAGTGAGTTTCAATTTAATCGGCCCCTGTGTAAAAAGCGCATTCCTGTCTTGCGGCAAGCGGATATTTTTTTGGACAGTTTGTGTTGCCCTTGCCCTGCAGGATGACAATATTGTAAAGCGTATCACAGAAGTTTTTTTAGAATTCTGTGCGGGGCATCAATACTTGTTTGACTAGGTCGGGATTTTGCCCGGAGATTATGAATATATCTGTATGCCAGCCCGAATAGAATTCCGGTTCTGGCTTGAATTTGTATAGCCAGTTGCGCCACCATCGTGTGCACTCAGTAAACAATGTTGCGTGAACTCTATCAGACCAACAAATGGCCACCATCTTCTGCTAGCATTCATTTGAAATAAAATGCCTCTGAGGGTGAGCTAATGAATACAGGGTTACGAGTTGCGGCTTGCTGGTCGGTAATATTGTTTTCAACTTTCAGTTTTGCCGGGCTTCAAGAAGGAGTCGATGCATACAATAATAATAACTTTGCGGCGGCCTTCGCTGAATTTTCCCGATCGGCCGAACAGGGCGATGCGGTTGCTCAGAATCGTTTGGGTGTCATGTACGCAGAAGGCCGTGGCATGGCAAAGAATGATGCGAAGGCGGTGCAATGGTTTCGCAAGGCTGCTGAGCAGGGCTATGCAGAGGGGCAGTTCAATCTGGGATTGATGTACGCTGAGGGTCTGGGCGTAAAGAAAGACGATGCGCAGGCAAGACAATGGAACCGTCTGGCCGCTGAACAGGGCTATGCAAAAGCGCAATCCAACCTGGGATTGATGTATGCCCAAGGCTTGGGTGTGGCCAAGGATGAAGCGCAGGCGATGCAGTGGTATCTCAAGGCAGCCGATCAGGGCGATGCAGCTGCACAATCCAATTTGGGGTTTATGTACGCCGAAGGCCTGGGCGTGGCGCAAGACGAAGCGCAGGCGGTACAGTGGTACCAAAAGGCTGCCGATCAGAACTATGCGGCCGCGCAATTCAACCTGGGTTTGATGTATGCCAAAGGCATTGGTGTGGCGAAAGACGAAGCACAGGCGGTACAGTGGTACCAAAAGGCTGCCGATCAGAATTATGCGACTGCGCAATTTAATCTGGGGTTGATGTATGCCCAAGGCCGGGGTGTGGCGCAGGACGAAGCCCAGGAGATGCAGCTGCATCGCAAAGCTGCCGAACAAGGGTATCCAGCCGCGCAGTTCAATCTGGGATTGATGTATGCCAAAGGTATTGGTGTGGCGAAGGACGAAGTGCAAGCGGTGCAGTGGTATCGCAAGGCGGCCGAACAGGGCGATGCAAAAGCGCAATTCAATCTGGGTTTGATGTACGCCGAAGGCCTGGGTGTGGCGAAAGACGATGCGCAGGCGGCGCAATGGACCCGCAAGGCTGCCGA
>CAIOKY010000115.1 GCA_903858965.1 uncultured Nitrosomonadales bacterium
GATCAAACTCTTCACTTCAATACCTGTTTTGTATCATTTCTGATACGGTCCTACTCAAAGTGAATCATTTGACATGATTCTTTTCGACTTCGTGTAGGTATTACTATATTTAAAGATTGTTAATTCGTCCGTAAGGACGAATTAACTCCCAAAAACCAAGCACCTACACTCGTCGGTTGTTCGTTTAAATTTTAAAGATCGGGCTGATGGGTTGCGGGGACAGGATTTGAACCTATGACCTTCGGGTTATGAGCCCGACGAGCTACCGAGCTGCTCCACCCCGCGTCAGCGAAGAACGCCACTATAGCAAAGCATCGCAGCGCCGTCAAACAATATATACATACTCTTCAGTATGTCCAAAGAGACCTTTCCACACAGACAACTTTCCTCCATGCATGCGCTGCGCCGTTTTGAAGAACGAAGAAAGCTATAATCACCCTAAATATTAAAGCAGAAAAACAGTATCTATGGCCATTACTGATTGGATAGGCAGTTCCGCCGCCACACTCACCACAACAGCCTTCATTCCACAAGCATGGAAAATTTGGCGCACTCGCCATACCGCCGATATTTCCCTCGTCATGTATGCCCTCTTCACCCTCGGTGTCGCACTATGGCTGATATATGGCATTCTGATAGCATCGTGGCCGATCATCATTGCCAACTCAATCACATTGTTATTAGCAGGGATGGTATTGGCAATGAAAATAAAATTCGGCTAAAAAAATCCACCATGACTCACTTCCCGGAAATCAAATTCGGACAATCCGTCGAGCTGCTCAAAGAACTGCATATCCTGACGCGTGACGGCAAACTCAATCAGGACAGTCGGCGCAAACTGAAGCAGGTGTACCACTTATTTCATTTCATCGAACCCTTGTTGAATGAAGTGCTTGCCACCAAACAAAATCTGGTGCTGGCGGATCATGGTGCCGGCAAGTCATATCTGGGTTTTATCATCTACGATCTACTCCTGAAGGCACGTGAGATCGGGCATATTTACGGTATTGAAAATCGCGAGGAGCTGGTCAACAAATCGCAACATTTGGCGAACAAGCTGGACTTTACACGCATGTCGTTCCTGAATTTGTCGGTGAAAGAATCGATCCATTCGTCGCAATTGCCAGAGCAAATCGATGTGGTCACTGCACTTCACGCCTGCGACACTGCCACTGACGATGCCATCCAATTCGCATTGCACAAACAAACCAAGTTCATTGTGCTAGTACCATGCTGCCAAGCCGAAGTTGCAGCAATATTGAACAAACACAAGAACGAATCGTTCGCAAAAACCTCACTCTCTGAAATCTGGCGACATCCAATTCATACTCGCGAATTCGGCAGCCAACTCACCAACGTTTTACGCTGTTTGTTACTGGAGGCACACGGCTACCAGGTAACGGTGACAGAATTGATCGGATGGGAACATTCCATGAAGAACGAACTGATCATCGCACGCTGCACCGGCGCGCCAAGAAAGAACGCGCAAGAGCGATTAGAGAAAATTTTACGCGAACTGAATCTGGATGAATTACGCAATCGTTTCATTTATGCGGCATAATTGTCATTCGGGCAAAGCGTGCTGATTCTAATACTGCCAGGTATTTCTAACGGAATTCTAATTCACACAAAAAATTTTCATGATGTCCCGCTGGAAAGCTTCCCTTGTACATTTAATCCTGAGCATAGTGATCGCGCTAACAGTGCTGGCGATCATGCTACTGCTCTGGTATGCCCCCCCTTTTTTCTCCGCTGCCGGAGGACACCAAGTCTTATTGATATTGCTGGGCGTAGACGTCAGTCTGGGGCCGCTGATCACTTTGATTATCTTCAACCAGAAGAAAAGCCGCAAAGCATTAACTTTCGATTTTTCTATCATAGCGATACTGCAAATCTCAGCACTGCTTTACGGAATAAATGTGATGTTCGAGGCACGCCCGGTATTCGTAGTGTTCAGCAAAAACTCCTTCGATCTGGTCACCGCCAATATGTTGAGCAATGAAGATATAACCAAGGCTAAATATCCGGACTATCGTTCATTGCCGCTTTCCGGCCCTATTTACGTTTATTCGGAAATGCCGACCAATATCAAGGAAAGTAACGAGGTGGTACTGAGTGCTTTTTCCTCCGGCAAGGATTTACCGCAGTTCCCGCAATACTACAGACCCTACGCCGAGCATAGGTCAACAGCTGCACAAGCTGCGCAACCCATTGCGAAATTGAAAGAGCTGAATCCCGATCACGTGACTGAGATAGAAAATGCGATACGTGCCACCGGCCAGACAGAAACCAAATTTGGTTTCTTGCCGTTACGCGCAAAATATCAGGATATCGCAGTCATTGTCGACAATAAAGATGGCAAAGTGTTAACTGCTCTGCCGCTGCGCCCATGGTAGATCAAGGCAACCAAGCTATTAATCGCCTCTCGTAAAACGGATATAGTTCTCATGTCGTGCCAATGCCCAAGCCACGTGTTCTCGCACCAGTTCCGATGGGTACTCAGCTCGTGATCGCAATGCCGCAATAATCTTTCGACCCTTGGGTGCGTTTCCCAGTGCCACAGCAATATTGCGCAGCCATTGTTCGTATCCGATGCGATAAATGGCACTGCCCGCAAGTTTGAGTTTGAACTCGGCTTCGCTCCACGCAAACAACTCCATCAGCGACACGTCGTCCAGTCCGTGCCTCACCGCGAAATCGGGCTCAACGGAAACTTGCGCAAAGCCATTCCACGGGCACACCAGCTGACAGTCATCGCAGCCATAAATGCGGTTGCCGATCAACGAACGCAACTCAACCGGAATGCTGCCTTTGAGCTCGATCGTAAGATAGGAAATACAGCGGCGCGCATCAAGACGATATGGTGCAATGATCGCCCGGGTCGGGCACACTTCGATGCAACGCGTGCAACTACCACAATGTTCTTCTTGCGGAACATTCACTGGCAACGGCAAGTTCAGGTAAATCTCGCCTAGAAAGAACCACGACCCATGCTTGCGCGACAAAAGCAGGGTGTGTTTGCCGCGCCAACCCAGGCCGGCCTTGCGTGCGAGCTCTACCTCCATCACAGGTGCGCTGTCGGTAAAAACACGCCCGTCAAATTCGACAACTTCGGCACGTATCTTATCGGCCAGCTTCGCCAGACGATTGCGCAACACTTTATGATAATCGCGTCCCAAGGCATAGCGCGAAATGAACGCTTGCTCGCCCTCTGCCAGTACCTGCCAGCTGTCGCGCGCACGGGGCGGCAAATAATTCATGCGCAACGAAATCACACGCAATGTGCCGGCCACCAACTCCGCCGGACGGCTGCGTTTGGTACCGTGATTTGCCATATAATCCAATTCACCGTGCCAGCCGCGTGACAGCCATTCCAAAAGGCCGCTTTCCGCCGCCGTCAGATCGGTATCGCTGATACCCACGGCCTGGAAGCCAAGCTCATGTGCCCATGCACGTATCTGCACGGCGAGGGCGGAATAATCAATTTGTCGAGGACTCTTTTCTTGCATAGCAATGATGATAGCCGAACCAGCATAAATCTTGCCGACGAAAGTGCGACCATCGCGCTGGCGCAGCGCTTGGCAGCGCACCTAAAACCCGGCATGGTGATCTATCTGCACGGTAATCTGGGTGCGGGAAAAACCACACTGGTGCGCGGCATGCTGAATGCGCTGGGTTATACGGGACGTGTAAAGAGCCCCACTTATACACTGGTTGAGCCTTACCATGTCGCGGGATTAGACTTGCGCCACTTCGATCTGTATCGCCTGATCGATGAGGAGGAATGGGAAGCAGCCGGTTTCCGCGATGAATTTGACGGACACAGTGTATTTCTCATCGAGTGGCCGGAACATGCCTTGGGATTGATTCCACAGGCTGATGTGATAATCGACTTTGAAATTCTGGCGGAAGGTCGTAAAGTTAAGATTAAGGCCAACACAGCAATAGGAAGAGAATGCTTAAAGCAGCTTTAAAAATCACCACACTATTGGCTTTACTCTGGATGCCGGTGGCACACGCCACGATTACCATCAGTTCGGCACGCGTCTGGCCTGCTCAGGAATACACGCGCCTGACGCTCGAATCGAAGCAGTCAATCCGACATAACATGTTCACCGTCAACAACCCCGAACGCCTGGTGATAGACTTGGAGGAGGTCGAACTCGGTAATGCACTTGACGAATTGACACGACTGGTTGGCAACAACGATCCCTATATAAAGAGCGTGCGCGTGGGACGTTTCAAACCGGGCGTGGTGCGTCTGGTGCTGGATCTGAAAGCCGAAGTCAAACCGCAACTCTTCATCCTCAAGCCGGTCGCTGAATATGGCTATCGCCTGGTACTGGACGTGTATCCCGCCCATCCGGTTGACCCGCTGATGGCTTTGCTCGAACCACCCAAAGCGAACACATCCGAAGCTGCTGAGACACCTGGTGCAACCGAACAATCCCAACGCAATGCATCCTCGGACAAACTGAAACTTGCTCAGAGCTTGGATATCGAGAGGAATTCGAATATCAATAAAATCGACCCATCAGCGCCTGCGGTAACAACACCCAATCTGCCCGAGTTGCGTGCACGCACGCTGATCATCGCAATTGATGCCGGGCATGGTGGTGAAGATCCGGGCGCACGCGGCAGGCATGGCTCGCGCGAAAAGAATGTCACGCTGGCAATTGCGCGCAAGGTGAAAGAATTGGTCGATAGCACACCCAATATGCGCGGTGTGCTGATTCGCGATGGCGATTACTTCATCCCGCTAATCGGGCGTGTAGCCAAAGCACGCAAGGTGAATGCGGATTTATTCATCTCCATCCACGCCGATGCCTTCATAAAAGCAAAAGCGCGCGGCTCATCGGTGTTTGCACTCTCGGAACACGGCGCAACCAGCACAGCGGCACGCTGGCTCGCAAAGAAGGAAAATGAAGCGGATTTGATTGGCGGGGTGAACTTGGCAGTTAAAGATCCCTATCTGGCACGCACCCTACTCGATCTCTCACAAACTGCCACCATTACCGACAGCATGAAACTTGCCAAGCACGTGTTGAACGAACTGGGCAGCATCAACGACCTACATCGCGGACGGGTCGAGCAGGCAGGGTTCGCCGTGCTGAAATCGCCGGATATTCCTTCGATATTGGTAGAAACAGCTTTCATCAGCAACCCCAGCGAGGAGCGCCGCCTGAATGACAAGGGTTACCAGACGAAACTTGCCAATGCGATTCTGGGTGGCATCAAGCGTTATTTTGCGCAAAATCCGGCCTTGTCAAAACCGAAGATTGCGCAGATCGATTAACCATATAGTGGATTGTTCGACTCTAGGCTACGGCCCATCTCCGCGACTTTGCTCCAGGCATTTGCATCACCCAGCGGCTTCAATTGATTCGCCAGCGTGAAAAAAGCGGCTTTATCACCCCGCGAAAAATAAATACGTGACAACGTCAAGTAAGCCTGTGGATTTTTCGGATTGATCTTGATCGCTTCCCGCAATGCTTCCTCGGCAAGCTTGTCGTGGCCGAAGCGCAGATAGATATCCGCCTCTTCCAGCATCTCATACTCGGGCGGTAGAATAGACTGGACTTTCTGTTGGGTATAAGCGGGAATTTTCATCGTTCTGTCAAGCAACGACACAGGCATTTTATTAATAGCGGATGACAGCCCCAATTCAGCGTCGTCATGCACATCACCTGACATTTTTGACGAGTCGGGCATTCCTTGGTGGCCCGCCTTCACTTTGTGATACCAAACCAGAGCCAACGCAGCGAGTAACAACACGGCAAGCCCTGTTGCCAATTTTATCCAGCCCACTTCAACTGGCTCAGGCTGGCTAATCGCTTCCTTGTTTACCTGTTGAATATCAGAGGCAACCATTTTCGGCTTGATTTGCGCGTTATCGTCTTTTGGCACACTGGTCACCGCACTCTGGGCGATCTCGCCAGCAACCGCACTGGTGCCGCCGCTATGCGATAAGGAAGTCGATGTTTTGTCCAACGCGGCCAACTGGTGTTGCTGTAGCTGAATCAATTTTTCCGTTTCAGCGATCTGCGCATACAGATCACTAAGCTTTTTTTCTTTTTCGGCAAGCGCACCTTGCGCAGCATCGCCCATTTTTGCCTGGCTACCCGGCTCGGCTGAAGCCCCTGCGGGAACAGATAACGTCAGCGAAAGCGACAGGGATAGCTTGCCTGATGGAGTGATCTTCTTTTTCCCGTTTGTATCGGCGGGATTTTTTGATTGTTGAGCTGAAGCAAGTGGAATCGGAGCCATCTGTATTCCGGGTGAGTTCCCCGGACTTGCTTGTATGGTATCAAGCCCTGCTGCATTTGCATGAACCGCGACAAGTACAGCCATGGATAACACCCATAACCGGACAATATTGTATGCATGGTGCCTCGTCTCTCGTCGCATCAACAGTCTATCGTTATATCAATTCTTCATTATGTGAATCCAGTCGCCCAGATACAGCCTCGCTATATGGGAAACACCCCCGTCGAAAGAGCCATGACCCCCGACCTGACAATTCACCGCACGGAGCAAGACGCCGTTGAATACCAACGTGCCGCCGCATCGTGGGATATGAGCGTTGATGAATGGGCGCGGTTCTCTCTCAAAAGGATGGCCGCGATTGATTTGAAGCGTGAACAGGGCATTGATGATGAC
>CAIOKY010000116.1 GCA_903858965.1 uncultured Nitrosomonadales bacterium
AACTACTTCCGTTTGTCGCGTTTTACCTGTTGCATAAATCAGTGGCAGATGAAAGGCATTCGTCATCCTATTTCTCTGCCGCCACAATTTGTGGTTTTCTTGCAATTGGAAGCATGGCAAACGGTGTACTGGCGCTGCCGATAATGACCCTATTTAGTGTTTTGATTCGGTGCGGATGGCGCCGTTGCGGTCTCCTTGCTGTGCTTTCTATCTTTGGGTTGTGGATTTATTTTTACGGATACATTCCACCGAGCGGGCATGGTTCTCTGAGAGGCGCGATAAGTGGAAACCCAGGTGGGTTAATTCAATATGTACTTACTTACATTGGTGGGCCGTTTTATTACTTAGCAGGCGGTGGCGCGAATGGCCTTGTGCTTGCCAAAGTAGCGGGGGGGCTATTGATTCTGGGCTCTTCGATATATGTCTGGCGGTCACTGAAAGATCCTGAGCAGTCGACCCTGGAACTCGCCATGTTGTTCTTCATCATGTACGTGGGTGGGACCGCATTGGGTACTGCGGGAGGGCGGCTGATTTTTGGGATAGATCAAGCGTTGTCAAGTCGGTACATGACGCCAGCCTTGATGGCGTGGGCAGCGTTGCTAGTGCTTTCAGCCCCGTTAATCTTAGTTCGGGCACCTAAGGTTTTTTCCTTGGTGCTGCTCGCCCTGCTGGTGGCAATGGTGCCACAGCAGTTGAAGGCACTTAAATCCAAACAAGACATCTTGTTTGAGCGGAATGTTGCAGCGCTTGCGATTGAATTGGGGGTTAAAGATCAGGCTCAAATCAACAACGTTTATCCGGATGCAGATTGGGTACTCTCCATCGCAAAAGTTCCTGTGGAGCGCAACTTGTCGATATTTGGTTTGCCCCCACTCGCTGACCTGCGGAAGCGTCTCGGCCAGCAACCCGTGAGAAAAGATAATTCAGTCAACGAATGTTTCGGCCATCTGGACGAAATTCAGCAGGTACCCGAAGATACGCGAGTCGTTCGTGTGCGAGGCTGGATATTCGATCCATCAACCCAGAACCAACCCGAGTTTTTGAGCATGCTCGACAGAGATGGGAAAACGGTTGGCTTTGCCCTGTCAGGCCAATCAAGACCAGATGTAGCACTTGCTGTTGCCGAAAAAGCCAAAAACTCCGGGTTCAAAGGCTATGTACTGTCAGAAAAACAGGGTATGGCCGTTTTCGCTATCGGAGAAGGCCTGAAATGCCGGCTCAGCAGCAATGTCCCCGTGCTTCTCTACAAAGTACGTCAATACAGTGATCCAACTGCTGCGGCAAGCGTATCGAAAGCTAGCATCCTCGACGGAAATAAATGGATGGGGAAAGACTTCGAAAAATCGGATATTCCGGGGATGGTCGTGTTGGGAACATTTATTCACTCTGATGCGGATGTTGGCAGCATGACTCTGCGTATGACACGCGGCGATCGTCTGCTGTACCGTTCCGGGCCAACGGCGGGCCGGCAGGTTATGGAGGTCTTGGATTCAGGCATACCCCCTGCGATCCTTCCAGTCGCAAGGGAATGGACATTACTAGAGTTTTCAAGCCGAAAGCTTCCAGATCAATTCTTTGTAAAGCTTTCAGATAATGGTGATCTTTGGGGTGAATGGTCTGCTATAGCAGTCAAGAATTAGAGGGAAGTCTTGATGAAAATTTTGTTACCCGGCGGAGCCGGCCTAGTTGGCCAAAACCTCGTTGCCCGCCTAAAAGCCAAGGGCTACATCGACATTGTCGTTCTCGACAAACACCGCGCAAATCTTGCCGTGCTGCAGCAGGTTCAACCAGACCTCACAGTCGAATATGCTGACCTTGCCGAGCCGGGGGACTGGCAACGCCATTTCGTCGGAGCGGATGTGGTTGTCATGCTGCAGGCCCAGATTGGCGGCAACGATTATCAGGAATTCGTTCGGAACAACGTTGACTCAACGCGTCTTATCCTCGATGCCATCAAAATCAAAAAAGTGCCTCAACTAGTTCACATCAGTTCTTCGGTTGTGGAGTCTGCCGCCGATGACTTCTATACCCAAACCAAGAAGGAACAAGAGCGCATGGTGGTGCAGAGTGGTATCCCTTGCCCGATCTTGCGCCCAACCTTGATGTTTGGCTGGTTTGATCGCAAGCACCTAGGCTGGTTGTCACGTTTCATGAAGAAGGTTCCTGTTTTTCCTATTCCTGGGCATGGACGATATATGCGCCAGCCGCTTTATGTAGGCGACTTCAGCAACATAATTATCAGTTGCATCGAAAATAAGATAGCCAACGGTATTTACAACATCTCGGGGCATGAGAAAGTTGACTATATTGACATCATTCGTGAGATAAAACGGGCAACCAATGCCGGGACATTCATTTTGAAAATTCCGTATGGTTTGTTTTACGCCCTGATTTGGGTCTGGGGCCTTTTCGATAAAAACCCGCCATTCACCACTCAACAACTGGCTGCACTGAGCACTAAAGACGAATTTGAAGTGATTGATTGGCCGGGTATTTTTGGTGTGCCCATCACGCCTTTTGCTAAAGCAATTGATGAAACCTTTAACGACCCGGTGTACAGCAAAGTAGTTCTTGAATTTTAAGTATGAATAAGCAACGTATTGCAGTATTAGGTGCCGGTCCAATGGGCTTGGCTGTGGCATATCAATTGGCGCGAGATGGGCACCAGCCCATCGTTTTTGAGGCGGATGACAGAGTTGGTGGTATGACCGCTGCGTTCGATTTCTCCGGCTTGTCTATTGAGCGTTACTACCACTTTCATTGCATTTCCGACCACGCTTTTTTGAAGGTGTTGGACGAGTTGGCTTTGGCCGATAAGATGAGGTGGATTGAAACGAAGATGGGTTATTGGTACCAAGGGCGCCTGCAAGCCTGGGGTAACCCAGTCGCTCTTTTGAAGTTTCAAGGGCTTGGCCTTGTCGCAAAATTCCGCTACGGTCTGCATGCTTTTTTGTGTACCAAGCGCAAAAACTGGGCACCGCTGGACCACGTGGAGGCTGTGAGTTGGATCAAGCGTTGGGTAGGTAACGAAGCTTACGAGGTCTTGTGGCGCAGGCTGTTTGACTACAAGTTTTACGACTATACCGATAACCTGTCTGCTGCTTGGATTTGGAGCCGTATTCGGCGCATCGGGCGATCACGCTATAACCTGTTTCGCGAAAAACTGGGTTATCTGGAAGGTGGTTCAGGCACATTACTTCAAGCTATGCGGGCAGACATTGAGACAAGCGGCGGAGAGTTTCGACTCAAATCACCTGTTGCGAAGGTTGTTATCGAACAGGGGAGGGTGCGGGGCCTGGAGGTGGCAGGTCAGATCGAAGCTTTCGACAAAGTAATTAGTACCATTCCGCTGCCCTATGTCCCCCTTCTGATGCCTGATCTGCCGAGCGACATCCTGCAGCGTTTCCAGGCGGTCAAGAACATCGCCGTGGTCTGTGTAATTGTCAAACTGCGCAAAGCGCTGACCGGTAATTTCTGGCTGAACACCAATGACCCTGAGATGGACATCCCCGGTCTGGTGGAATACACCAACTTGCGGCCATTGGACCAACATATTGTTTATGTGCCGTTTTATATGCCGGGTGAACACCCGAAGTTTGCGGAGCCGGATCAGGCCTTCCTTGACAAGGTTCGCCGCTACCTGAAGAAGATAAATCCTGCGTTAGCCGACGATGACTTTA
The DNA here is from genome assembly GCA_903858965.1 of uncultured Nitrosomonadales bacterium. GTDB lineage: Bacteria > Pseudomonadota > Gammaproteobacteria > Burkholderiales > Gallionellaceae > Gallionella. The sequence goes on from CAIOKY010000116.1 coordinate 3,681, forward strand.
TTGAGCTGCGAGCAAGCCGCTAACGCTATGCTCAGCCCATCTGTGATCCGGGTTACTTGGACAACCTGCCGCCTGTGGCG
>CAIOKY010000117.1 GCA_903858965.1 uncultured Nitrosomonadales bacterium
CCCTCACCATGCCGGCAGACGATATCCAAGAAAAATACGCTACACATGATGGTCTTGTTGCCGCGTTCTTCCATTCAAATTTCCAGTATCCCGGCATCGGTCGTTATCGCAATGTTCCGGCCGCACTGCCAGCCGGACATGGCCGCGGGGATTTTAGTGGTAGTCAGCGTTTTACACCAGTTTTACTTTTATTTCTGCTGGCCGGATTAGGACGCCTGACATCTCTTGCCGTGGCGGCAATATGCGGCGCGGATTTCCTGTGCTGCACAAGATCAGATTGATGGAGCGATTGTGAAACCTGTTGCGCATCGTCGCTGCCAACGGAGATTCCGGCCCAATCCAATACCTGCGCCACTTCACCCTCACCCAATTCGGCGGTCATGCCTCGTTTCAAGCGCGGCGGGAGGCTGAATATACCGAAACGCACGCGCATCAATCGGCTCACCGGGAGTCCCAGCGCATCAAAGGTGCGGCGCACCACACGATTGCGGCCCTCTTTGAGCATCACACGATACCAGTGGTTAAATCCTTCGCCACCTTCATCAAGCAATTTTTCAAACTTTACCAAACCATCTTCCAGCTCAACGCCTTGTTCGAGCGCCTGATTCATTTGTGTTTCCGTCATCGTTCCTTGTACACGGACCGCATATTCGCGTTCGACTTCAAAGCGCGGATGCATCAAGTGATTCGCCAGCTCTCCAGAAGTGGTAAAAATCAGCAGGCCGCTGGTATTAAAATCCAGTCGCCCGATCGCAATCCATTTCTGGCCGCGCAATTTGGGTAATTTATCGAACACACTGGCACGCTTTTCCGGATCATCGCGACTGACGATTTCACCTTCCGGTTTGTGGTACAAAAGCACCCGCACAGCGTGATCTCTTTCTCCCACGCGTATCGTGCGCCGCTCCGCCTTTATCAAATCACCCGCCACGACGCGCATTCCCAAAGTGGCCAGCTCGCTGTTCACGCTCACGCGCCCGGCAGCGATCCATTCCTCCATCATGCGCCGCGAACCGAAACCGGCCTGGGCCAACACCTTTTGCAACTTCTCGCCTGGCAGTTTTTCATCAATGGATTTATCGTTATCCGAATTCTTATCAGCAAGGCTTACCCCTGGAATTGTCTTGTTATTTCTGTTCATTCCATTACCTCACGCCGCTCCAATATGGCTTGTGCCAGCGTACCGCTGTCCACTTGCTCCAATTCGCCTCCTACCGGCAGGCCACGCGCGATGCGCGACACCTTGACATCCTGTGAATGCAACAGAGTTGCCAGATAATGCGCTGTAGCATCACCCTCCACGGTAAAATTCGTGGCCAAAATCACTTCCGCCAATTTCCCCTCTTGGGGATGCTCCTGTACTCGCTTGACCAATCGATCCAGATGCAATTCCTTGGCACCTATCCCATCCAGCGGCGACAACCTGCCCATCAACACAAAGTACATGCCGCGATAACACTGCGTCTGCTCCATCATCAGTAAATCAGCAGGCATCTCGACCACGCACAATAAACCGGCATCGCGTTTGGGGGATAAGCACAACTCACACACTTCTTGCTCGGAAAAATTATTACATTTACTGCAGTGCTGGATGTTGCTGGCAGCCAGTTCCAGCATTTGCGCCAGATGCAGCGCGCCATTGCGGTCGCGCTGCAATAAATGATAAGCCATACGCTGCGCAGATTTTGGCCCTACGCCAGGCAAACAGCGTAACGCCGCAATCAATTCTTCCAGATGGGAGGGCATCACCAGATGTGGCGATATCATCAGAACGGCAATTTCATTCCGGGCGGCAAGCCCATACCGGCGCTGAAACCATTCATGCGTTGCTGGGTAGTGGCTTCCACTTTTTTCATCGCATCGTTCAGCGCCAACACGATCAAATCCTCCAGCATTTCCTTGTCATCGGACAACACGCTGTCATCCAGTGTCACCCGGCGCACCTCATGACCACAGGTCATGGTCACTTTGACCATCCCTGAACCAGCCTGACCTTCTACTTCTACAGTCGCCAGTTCAGCCTGCGCTTTCTGCATATTCAGCTGCATCTGCTGCGCCTGTTTCATCAAGCCGCCCAATCCGCCCTTCATCATCTTTACATCCTCCTAAGCTTGCTGTCCTAAATTTGTTGTATGGGTTTGATCGATTCCGGCACCAGCGTAGCGCCAAGGTCAGATTGAGCCTCACGCACAAAGCTATCCTGCGTGATGGAATCACTCGCTTGTTGCTGCTTTTGCTGCTTGCCTTGATGTTCAATCACCGCAGGGGTCGCTGCTTCGACGACACCCAACACAATCTTCAGTTTCACCGGCTTGGCAAAATAATCGCTCAACGCCGCCTGCAATTTATCGGTCGCCGTTTTATTCGTTTGCAAATGTTTATGTTCTTGCGACAAACACAGCGTGATCTGTCCATCCGAAAAACTTTGCAGCACACAATGTTTTGCCAGCTGCTGCGCCATGCCTTGTACGTTCAATTGTGCCAACAACACTGTCCAGTCTGGATTCTCCGTGCCTGCCCCACTGTTGGCAACTGAGATGTATGAAGGTTTTTCCGGCGATTCGACCTTGTCGATCACAATTGGTTTCATACCCGATTGAACGACAGTAGCAGTAGCCGATGCCACCATTCTGGTGGGTGCAAACGCCAGCATGCGTAACAATGTCATGGTAAAACCGGCATACTCATCGGGAGCCAGGTCAATTTCATCACGTCCGTGAATGGCAATCTGATAGAACAGCTGAATTTCTTCCATCGTAAAAGCCTGCGCCAGTGCGAATATGCGATCACGTTCCGGTTCATCATCGGCAATCGCCTGCGGCACAGTCTGCGCCAGCGCGATGCGATGCAGCAACGTGGCCAATTCCTGCAAAGCCGCATCGAATGCCACGCTACGGACTGCCATGTTGTCGGCAATACCAAGTAGTTTGGCTCCATTCTGGTCACGCAATGCTGCCAGCAAATCGAACAGGTAGCCCTGATCTATCGCGCCGAGCATGGTACGCACCACCGCTTCCTCAACTTTGCCCGCGGAAAACGCAATCGCCTGATCCAGTAAGCTTAGCGCATCACGCATGCTGCCCTGCGCGGCCCGCGCAATCAATGCGATTGCCAGTAACTCAAAACTAATTCCTTCCTGCTCCAACACATATTGCAGATGTGTGGCAATCAAGGCTGGCGGCAATTGTTTCAGGTTGAATTGCAAACAACGCGATAATACAGTTACCGGAATCTTCTGCGGATCAGTGGTGGCAAGAATGAACTTCACATGCCCCGGTGGTTCCTCCAGTGTTTTCAGCATCGCATTGAAAGCCGACTTGGAAAGCATGTGCACTTCGTCGATGATATACACCTTGAATCGCCCGCTGCTCGGTGCATACAACGCGCTTTCCAGCAACTCGCGCATGTTGTCGACCTGTGTATTGGATGCTGCATCCAGCTCAATCAAATCGACAAAGCGTCCACTGTCGATCTCCCTGCAGGCACTGCATTCCCCACATGGCGTGGCGGTGATACCGTTTACGCAATTCAGCGACTTGGCAAAAATTCGCGCAATGGTGGTCTTGCCGACACCGCGCGTACCGGTAAACAGATAGGCATGATGCAGGCGATTCTGCGTGAGCGCATTGCTTAACGCACGAACGACATGCTCCTGCCCCGCCAGTTGCGCGAAAGTCTTGGGACGCCATTTGCGGGCTAGAACCGTGGTTGCAGACAAGATAGAACCAATTTAAAAGGTGGACGGATATCCATAAACAAAGGCAAAGACACTGAAACTGGACGATACATCATCGTGCAAACTCCATCACATCACAGTGACTCATAACGAACGAGCGCAGCCGTTATGAAAAAGGAGGCGAGCCTTACCCCCGGCACTTGCATATATAGCTGTGGCTGCTTCCTTCCGGACCTGACCAGATTCACTACTCTGCAATGCGGGGAGACCCGCCAATTCGTAAATTCTGTACTGCGGACAACCAGCGCTGCATGATAGTCGAATTAGCCGGCAAAATCCATGCGCATAAGAACAATGACATCAACACAGCAGGTTTGTAATGAGTAAAACAAGCGCCGACACTCGATCAATCGGCTGACTTATTAAGCCCTATCTTTTTTGCGCGAACGTTACTTTTTTCAACGACAGGAAGCAGAACAGAAATTGCGAACTGTATGCGACTAACTGCCAATTGTTTATTTTCAGAAGCTCCACCAGCACCAAGATTTAAGATGCCAGCAGCAACGCCAATCTTGCCGTTCGGTTTGGTTCCTTCTTCGATGGTAACTACAACATCAAAACTAACCAATCGAGCAAAGTTGTTTGTTGTGTTATCCCAGATAGCATCGTCTGAAATAGCTTTTACCGTTCTTGTGAGTCCACATGGATTCACAAAGGCACCATGCTTTTGAGTTTGACTGCGCTTCGACGACTCTTTCAACTATAGCCGTGAGCGCTTGAGAAATAAATTGCTTGAGTTCCATAACACTCCTTAAAATACCCAACGTAAATTAGGCAATCATATTTTCGCCAATCAATATTGCCCGTTTATGGCATCCATGCTAAACGTAAATATAACATCGCTGCCTTCTCACTACACCATCTTCACCGGAATCGCCGCGATGCGCCCACTCCACTTCGCCGGACCGATCTCGTGCACCGAGCTGCCGTTGGTATCCACGGCGACGGTGACCGGCATGTCTGCCACTTCGAACTCGTAAATCGCTTCCATGCCGAGATCGGCGAAGGCGACGACTTTTGATTTCTTGATCGCCTGCGCGACGAGATAGGCCGCGCCGCCGATCGCGATCAGGTACACCGCACCATGTTTCTTTATCGACTGGATCGCGGCCTTGCCACGCTCGGCCTTGCCTATCATGCCGATCAGGCCTGTCTTCTCCAGCATGGTGTCGGTGAATTTATCCATGCGCGTCGCGGTGGTCGGCCCTGCGGGACCGACGACTTCGTCGCGCACCGGATCGACCGGCCCAACGTAGTAGATGAAACGTCCGTTGAAATCCACCGGCAGCGTCTCTCCCTTCGCCAGCATCTCGACCATGCGTTTGTGCGCGGCGTCGCGTCCGGTCAGTAATTTTCCGTTCAGCAGCAACGTCTCGCCCGGTTGCCACTGGGCGATGTCGGCACGTGTGACGGTATCGAGATTGACGCGGCGTGCATCCGGCGATGCCTTCCAGTGCACGTCGGGATAATCTTCAATCTTTGGCGGAGTGAACTGAGCGGTGCCGCTGCCGTCCAGTTCGAAATGAATATGCCGCGTCGCCGCGCAATTGGGGATGATTGCGATGGGTTTGGAAGCCGCATGGGTGGGATAATCAAGTATCTTCACGTCGAGCACCGTGGTCAGCCCGCCCAGCCCCTGCGCACCTATGCCCAACGCGTTGACCCTGTCGCAGATTTCGATGCGCAATTCCTCGATGCGATTCTGCGCACCCCGCGCCTTGAGCGCTGTCATGTCTATTGGTTGCATCAGGGATTCCTTCGCCAGCAGCATCGCCTTCTCCGCCGTGCCGCCGATGCCGATACCCAGCATCCCCGGCGGACACCAGCCCGCGCCCATGCCCGGCAACTGCCCTACCACCCACTCCACCACATCCTCACTAGGATTGAGCATCGCGAAGCGCGTCTTGTTCTCCGAACCGCCGCCCTTGGCCGCAATGCGCACATCCAACTTATCACCGGGTATAATCTCGAAATGCACCACGGCTGGCGTGTTGTCGCGGGTGTTTTTGCGCTTTCCCGCAGGGTCAGCCACGATGGAGGCACGCAGCACATTGTCGGAGTCGAGATAGGCTTGGCGCACGCCAGCATTCACCATCTCCGTGATACTCAGGGTAGCGCCTTCCCACTGTACGTCCATGCCAACGCGCACAAACGCAACAACGATGCCGGTATCCTGACAGATCGGCCTATGGCCCTGCGCGCACATCCGCGAGTTAGTCAGTATCTGCGCCATCGCATCTTTCGCGGCGGGCGATTCTTCTCGATTATAGGCATCCGCCAGCGCATGGATGTAATCCGCCGGATGGTAATAGGAAATGAATTGCAGCGCGTCGGCGATGCTGTCGATGCAATCCTGCTGGCGTATGGTAGTCATGGCGTCTCCAGTCTGTGGTATCTGCAACGATTATGTGCATCATTGAAGATAGCGTCAATCTAATCCCACAAAGCAAAACGCCCCACCATTTCTGGAGGGGCGTGCACTATGTAAGGAGTCTGACGATGACCTACTTTCGCATGGGTAATCCACACTATCATCGGCGCGGAGTCGTTTCACTGTCCTGTTCGGGATGGGAAGGAGTGGGAC
>CAIOKY010000118.1 GCA_903858965.1 uncultured Nitrosomonadales bacterium
CTTCCCAATCGGTCGTTGCCAAAATGCGGTTGGAAAGATGGTGTCCGATAAATCCGTTCACGCCGAGTATCAATACTTTTTTCATTTTTATTTCCTTAACAATTAAATTTCATCGTCATTCCGGGCTTGACCCGGAATCCAGCGCTTCTATCTAACTGGATTCCCGCTTTCGCGGGAATGACAAAACCCCAAAATGCTCAAACGCTAAACTCAAATTTTTCTGCACCATACTTCGCTGCGAATTCCGCCGCGTTCATTTCGATACCATCCAGTTCAAAGCGTATCATGCGCAATACACCGCTGCCGCAGATCGCATAAGCCTTGCCCTCTTTGACATAGAAGGCTGGCGGTTCTTTTCCCGCCGCCGTGCAATCAGTCAATAATGTCTGCAAAATACGCATCGGCTTCCCCAGCAGTTGCGTCGTCGCGCCCGGATACGGCGGCGCCACCGCGCGCACCAGATTGTGTATCTGCTGCGCGGACTGCGACCAGACTATCACACCGTCTTCCGCCTTGCGCCCACCGAAATATCCGCCCTTGCTCAAGTCCTGCTTGGTCCTTGGTGGCTTGCCTGCCAGCAATGCTGGCAACACATCATTCAGCGCCATCTCCGCCGCCACGGTCACTTTCTGGAAAACCTGCAACGCCGTGTCGTTGGGCAATATCGGCACTGCCTGCTGCGCCACGATGTCGCCGTTGTCCGGCTTCTCGGTCATGTAATGCAGCGTGCTGCCGGTTTCGGTCTCGCCGTGGATTATCGCCCAATTCACCGGTACGCGGCCACGGTATTTCGGCAGCAGCGAGCCGTGCATGTTCAGCGCGCCGCGTTTCGGTATCTCCAGCAGCTCGCGCTTGAGCATCTCGCGATAATAGAACGAAAAGAAAAATTCCGGTTGCAGTGCTTTGATCTGCGCGATCACTTCAGGTGTGTTCGGATTGTCGGGCGTAATGGTCGGAATGCCATGTAGTGCAGCCAGTTCCGCAACACTGTCGAACCAGATGGTTTCCTTGGGATTGTCTCTATGCGTCACCACCAAAGCGATATCCACGCCATGCGCCAGCAGCACATTCAAACAGCGGACGCCCACGTTATGGTACGCGAATACTACAGCTCGATTCATTCCTGACTATCCGAAAACAAGGAAGGATGTGCTGCATCACCAATCGGCCGGACCTTTTGTTTTTTAGGTTCCGTTGCAGAAAAAGGATCAACCTCTCCAGCAACAGATGTAGTGTTTTGTCCCTTGCCTATTGCAACTTGTCCCTTGTCCTGCTCAAGTATCGCCTCGACCAGGTAACGCGGCCGGTGGCGGACTTGCTGGTAGATGCGCCCGATATATTCGCCGAGCAGGCCGATGCCGAACAGCGTAATGCCGATCAGGAAGAACGCAATCGCGAACAGCGTGAACAGTCCTTCCGCTTCCGGCCCCATGATGATGCGGCGCATCACCAGGAACACCACGAAGAAACCGGACAGCACCGAGATCGCGATGCCCAGCATCGAGAACAGTTGCAGCGGCACCAGCGAAAAGCTGGTCATCAGGTCGAAGTTCAAGCGTATCAAACTATAAAGCGAATACTTCGATTCACCCGCCTCGCGCTCGTCATGTCCCACGATCACTTCGGCGGGATTGCGCGCGAAGGTATATGCCAGCGCGGGAATGAAGGTGCTCACCTCCTTGCAACTGTTGATCGCATCGACGATGCGCCTGTCATAGGCGCGGAACATGCAGCCTTGGTCGGTCATGTGGATGCGCGTGATGCGCTCGCGCAGGCGGTTCATCATGCGTGACGCCACATGCCGCCACCAACTGTCGTTGCGCTGGCGGCGGATCGAGCCGACGTAATCATGCCCCTCGTCCATCTTCGCCAGCAACAGACCGGTGTCTTCCGGCGGATTCTGCAGGTCCGCATCGAGCGTGACGATGCGCTGCCCGCGGCTCTGCTCGAACGCCGCCATGATCGCCATGTGCTGCCCAAAATTGCCGTTGAACAGGATCACCCGCGTCACATCGGGACGGCGCTGGAACTGCTCGCGCAGGATCGCGGCGGAACGGTCGCGGCTGCCGTCGTTGACGAACAGGATTTCATAAGTGATGCCAAGATCGTCCAGCGCCGGATACAAACGATCGAACAAGGCCTGCAAGCCTTGTTCCTCGTTATATACAGGAATGACGACGGAAAGATTAGTTGTACTCATAATAAATTCATTATGCGGGCAAATCGCGGTGTCGCGTGCTCGCTCACTCCTCGCCTATCAATCTTGATATGTCTCGTCCTTCGCTGCGCGGCTCCTTGCGCTTCGTCCCGCAAAAGTGAATTTCTGCAAGTTTCCATAAGGGCGGCATTTTACCGCATGGGACGCGGATAACGAAATCGAATGCTATGTAGGTTGGGTAGAGCGAAGCGATACCCAACAATGAGTAACAGGGAAACCAAAATGATGGGTATCGCTACACTCAACCCATCCTACCGCACTTATGTCTGCTAGACATTGCATGGCGTACTAAACGGACTCCACCGCTCGCGAGTCGGCTCCTTCACGACATCAAGTGGAAGAAGGAGCGTATCGCCAAATAGAGAAAATGGTGTATCAATCAGATAAATAATAGTACCAAGTATCGAGATCGGTACACTGGCGAAATATGATGTGCCGTCCTTCTCCTTTGCAACCTTAGGCATCTCCCATATGCACCTTGTGCCGAGTGCGTCCCCAATGACACCCGAGTACGGGTGCCCAATTTGCGTATCTTCCGCCATCTTGCTTCGTATAGTCATACACCCTTGCAAAATAGAGCAAGTAGCAAGTGCGGCGAAGAACATCATTACTTTGCGCATATACTCCTAACGTAATTTAGACGACACTACCAAAACCTCGCACATCGCCGCACACGTGCGCTCGACGTCCGCCTCATTCATCGCATAGAACATCGGCAGCGAGACGATCTGCTTGCCGACGCGCTCGGCGACCGGGAACATGCCCTCTTTGAAGCCGCGTGCGCGATACAGCTTGAACAGATGTATCGGCGCGTAATGGAAGCCGACGCCGATATTGTGCGCTTTCATCTTCTCCATGAATTCGGGACGGGTGATGCGATCCGGCAGCACGACCTGGAACAAATGCCAGTTGGTATTCGTAAAATCTTCCGGCGGCAATTGCGCGCCGGTCTGCTGCTCGAAATCCTTGCCCAGCGTCGCGAAATAATGCTTGGCCAGTTTGCGCCGTTGCGCGGTGATGTCATGCAATTTTGCGAACTGCCCAAGGCCGATCGCGGCGGCGATGTCGGTCATGTTGTACTTGCCACCCAGCACGTCCACTTCTATGCCGTCCCAGCCGCTACGCGTCACACCTTGCAGCCGGTATTTTTCCGCGAGCTTCGCTTCCTCTTCGTTGTTCAGCACCAGGCAGCCGCCTTCGGAGGTGGTGATGTTCTTGTTGGCCTGAAAACTGAACGAGACGAAATCGCCGAAGGAACCGATGACTTTCCCTTTCCAGGTCGAGCCGATCGCCTGCGCGGCATCCTCGATCACGCGCAGTTTGTGCCTGGCAGCGATCGCATACAGCCTGTCCATGTCCACCGGCTTGCCGGCCAGATACACCGGGATGATGGCCTTGGTACGTTTTGTGATCGCGGCTTCCAGCTTGTCCAGGTCGATGTTGCGCGTGACCGGGTCGATGTCGGCGAACACCGGCGTCGCGCCGACTTCGAGGATCACGTTCGCTGTGGCCACCCAGGAGATCGGCGTGGTGATGACTTCATCGCCCGGTCCGATGCCCGCGATGCGCAGCGCGATCTCCATCGTGCAGGTGCCGGAATTGAAGGTGCGCACCGGACGCCCGCCGAAATATTCAGAAAGTTTTTTTTCGAATTCCGCAACCTTGGGGCCGCTGGTGATCCAGCCGGAGCGCAGCACATCGCCAACAGAAGCGATGGTGGCTTCGTCTATCGTGGGTTTGGAAAAAGGTAAAAAAGTATTACTCATTAACTATGCTCTCGAAATTATTATCACACCCAAAATGATCACGCCCATACCGACCAGCTTGGTCGGATTGAAGGCTTCGCCGAGCAGATACCAGGCCGCAATGGCATTCACCACATAAGCCATCGACAGCATCGGAAACGCGATGCTGACCGGCACGCGCGACAGCGCGAGTATCCAGATGACCACGCTGAGCGCGTAACAGCACAGCGCAACGATGATGTGCCATTCGCTTGCCAGCTTCAGGCCGATGGGGACGATGTTCTCGACGCTGAACTCGAAATGGCCGATCTCGTTGGTGCCCGCCTTCATCAGTATCTGCGCGGCAGCGTTGAGCATCACGCCGGTGAAGATCAGGCCGAAAGAAATAAGATTCATGGTTTGCTCACCACGATGTATTGCGGATCTTCATAGATTATCTTCATCGCAAAATCCAGTTGCTTGAGTCGCGTATATGTATCCACCGGCATGATCGCCAGCGCCGCCGCTTGTGCCTGCCAGACCTTCGCGAAGCTGGTGTAGTCGGGTATATAGCGCTGCGGTTCCTGCACTATACCGAATGCCATCTCATCCTGAAACTGTACCAGCGTAAAGGTGCGCTTCAGGTAGAACGGCAGGGTCTGCTCGTACATGTCCACTGAATAGAATGGCTCGCTCGCCTTGACGTAAGGACGTATCGCTGCGGCGATGTAGTAGGCAGAGCGCTCTTTCGCAATGGTGTTGTAGCCGGACGACCCAAGCTGCGCAGCTATCAACGAACTGAACGCCAACAACAGCACCGCCGCTAACTTGTATTGTTTGACTGCGTTAGAGCTGCGCAGCAACACCAGCGCAACAACCACGCCCAACAACCAGATCAGTGCCGCCGCCGTCAGCCACCAGGCATACTCGCCGTAACCCTGCACCTGCAGCGGCGTGTCCGCCAGCCGCGCGGTAAAAGGCGCAAAGCCCAATGCCAACAACATCAGCGGCAATACCGGCGCAATCAGCCAGAACAATCTGCGCGCATCCATGTCGACCAGTTGTTTGCCCATCAGCAATGCCAGTGCCGGGAACATCGGCAGCAAATAGGACGGCAGCTTGGAATCGGAAACGGAGAAGAACAGGTAGATGAACACAGCCCAGATCAGCAGGAAGCGCGCGGGATTGAATATGCCGGGCAACCTTTTGTCGCGCGAGGTCTTGAACAGCGTGGCTAACATCAGCAGCGTCCACGGCAACATGCCCAGCAGCAGGATGGGCACGAAGTAGTACCAGGGCTGGTATCGGCCATGCACCTTGGTGGTGAAGCGTTCAAAGTGTTCGTGGATGAAGAAGAACTGAAAAAATTCCGGATTGGCTTTCATCACCAGGTAGAACCACGGCGCGGTGATCAACAAAAATATCGCCAGGCCGGGCAGCCAGTGCATGCGCTTGAGTACCGAGAAATCGCGCTGTACGACCATATAGATGAACAACGCAGCACCCGGCAACACCAGGCCCATCAGGCCTTTGCTTAATACAGCCAGGCCCAGTGCAGCCCAACTCAATATCATCCAGTTGCGCTGCTTTTTTGCGGCAGTCTCGTGTTGTGCAAGCAGCAACGACACGATACCCAGCGTGAGGAAGAACGTCACGCCCATGTCCAGCGTGTTGATGTGCCCCATCATCACATACAACATGCTGCTGCCCAGCAGGATAGCGGCATACAGCGCCGCCTCGCGCCCGAACAAACGCAGCCCGGCGAACCACACCAGCAATATCCCGGCGAAACCGGTCAGCCCCGCCCACAGCCGCGAGGTCCATTGGTGCTCACCGAAGATTTGGTATGCGGTCGCGGTCGCCCAGTATTGCAGCGGCGGTTTTTCAAAATATTTGAGGTCGTTCAGGCGCGGCGTGACCCAGTCGTCGCTGGCCACCATCTCGCGCGGAATCTCGGCATAACGGCCTTCGTCCGGCTTGATCAGCTTGCGGTATTCAAGATTGGCGAACCAGATCACCGCGACTGCGATCACCAGCCACCACAGCTGCCGGGCTGAGATGCTTTTCTTCACTGTCATTGCTTGTCTGTCCAGCCGGCGCGCAGTTCGCTCGCGGCACGGAAGGTCTGCTCGAGCTGCGTGGCATCTCCCGCTGCAAGTGCCTCACTCATGCGGTTCAATTCCGCGGTGTAGATTTTCAATTCTTTTAACAATGCCTCGCGGTTCGCCAGGCAGATGTCGCGCCACATTTCCGGCGAACTGGCGGCGATGCGCGTGAAGTCGCGGAAGCCGCCGGCAGCGAAGGACAGCAGCAGGTCGCGGTTCTCGCGTTTTGCCAGATCATGCACCAGCGCAAATGACAACAGGTGCGGCAAATGGCTTACCGCGGCGAACACTTCATCATGTTCCGCGTGTGTAAGGTGATGAATGATCGCGCCGCAGGCCTGCCACGCGGCTTGTACACGTTCGACCGATGCTGCGGAATTTTCCGGCAACGGCGTCAACACGACTTTTTTGCCGACATACAAATCGGCACGCGCCGCTGACGGGCCGCTCTGTTCTGCTCCGGCGATGGGATGCGCAGGGATGAACTGGCCCACCTTGTCGCCCAGTTGCGCGTAAGCGTCGCGCACCACATCGCTCTTGGTGCTGCCGCCGTCGGTAACTAATGTGTGCGCACCCAGATGCGGCGCGATACGCGCCATCAGCTCCGCCATCTGACCTACCGGAGTCGCCAGCAACACCAGATCGGCATCGTGAATTTCGGTGGCGATATCTTGCCCGATACGGTCGATGATACCGAGTTCCAATGCCTGTTTCAGGTTGCCTGCACTGCGCCCGAAGCCAATCACTACACCGACCGCACCCGCCTTGCGCAACGCCAGCGCGAACGAGCCGCCGATCAGGCCGACGCCGAAGATGACGATTTTTTTGAATTGTGGTTTCAACACAAGCAATCCCTCTTCAACAGGGTGTTACAAAACGTCGCGAGCGATGGCAGTCACGCTGTTACAGCGTGCGCCCGATCGCCTTGGCTATCCCGCCCAGTGTACCCATCAAGGTTTTCAATTCCTGCGGGGTCAGTGCCTGATCCGCATCGCACCATGCCTCGCAGGGATTCGGATGCATCTCGACCAGCAGGCCGTCGGCTCCCGCAGCGATCGCCGCTTGCGACAATGATGCCACCATCCACGCCTTGCCGCCCGCGTGCGAGGGATCGACGATCACCGGCAAGTGGGTTTCTTTCTTCAGTACCGGGATCGCGGTCACGTCCAGTACATTTCGATAATAAGTCTCGAACGTGCGGATGCCCCGCTCGCAGAAGATGATGTTGTGATTGCCGCCTGCCGCAATATATTCCGCCGCCATCAGCCATTCGGAAATGGTCGCGGACATGCCGCGCTTCAGGATCACCGGTTTGTTGGTGCGCCCGACTTCCTTGAGCAGGTCGAAATTCTGCATGTTGCGCGTGCCGATCTGGATCACGTCCACATCGTATTCAAGGAAGGTGTCCAGCATGCGGATGTCCATCAGCTCGGTGACGATGGGCAGATTGTATTTGCTCGCCGCCTTGCGGAACATGTCCAGTCCTTCCACGCCCTTGCCCTGGAAGGTATACGGACTGGTGCGCGGCTTGAACGCGCCGCCGCGCATCAGGCGGCAGCCCGCCTCGTGCACGAACCTGGCCGACAGATCCATCTGCTCCTGCGTCTCGACCGAGCATGGCCCGCCTATGACCTGGATCTGGTTGCCGCCCAGCTTGATGCCGGCAATATCGATGACGGTATTTTCCTTGTGCGATTCGCGCGACACGATCTTGTATTGCTTGGCGATGTGCATCGCCGATTCCACACCGGGCAGTGGCGTGAACATCTCCTCGGTCAGCGGACTTTCATCGCCGATCGCGCCGATCACGGTGCGTTCGATGCCGCGCGATATGTTCGCCTTCAATCCGGCTGTTTCCAGCCTCTTCACCACTGCGCCGATTTGCTCGTCAGTGACATCCTTACCCATTACGATGATCATTGCTTCTCTCCAAGCGCCTGCTGTAACGCAGACAAAAATTTTTGATTCTCTGATTCCAGACCGATGCTGACGCGCAGATAATCCGGCATGTCATAACTGGCAATGGGACGAACGATCACGCCCAACTCCAATAGCCGCCGGTAAATGCGTGCCGCACTGGCAATCCTGAAAGCGACGAAATTGCCGAATGACGGGATATGCTGCAATCCCAGCTTCGCCAATCCATCCACGATCTGTTTCATGCCGCGCAGGTTCAGATCGAAGGTCCGCTGCACGAAATCCCTATCCTGCAATGCCGCCACCGCAGCCGCTTGCGCCACACTGTTGACGTTGAACGGCTGGCGCACGCGGTTCATCATGTCCGCCACTTGCGCGTCGGCGAACGCGTAACCCACGCGCAAACCGGCGAGGCCGTAAGCCTTGGAAAAGGTGCGCGAGATGATCAGGTTGGGAAACTCCTTCAGCCAGCTCACGCTATCGTAGCGGTTCTTTTCCGGCAAGTATTCGTTGTACGCCTCGTCCAGCACCACCAGAATATTGGCCGGTAATGCGCGTAAAAAATCATGCAGCGCAGCGCCTGATAAAAATGTGCCGGTCGGATTATTCGGGTTTGCGATGAACACCAGTTTGGCCTTGTGTTCGGTTGCCGCCGTCAGCATCGCGTTCAGGTCATGACCGAAATCGATCGCAGGCACGCTGACACCGATGCCGCCCACCGCCTGCGTTGCCAACGGGTACACCGCAAACGCATGGGCCGAGTACACCGCCTTGTCGCCGGGCGCAAGAAAAGCACGCGCAGCCAGTTCCAGCATGTCGTTGGAGCCGTTGCCCAGCACGATGCGCGAGTGTTCGACGCCGCAACGCTTGGACAGCGCATCCTTCAACTCGAAGCCGTTGCCATCCGGATACAACGCGATGGTCTTGATCGCTTCGTGCATCGCGGCCACGGCCCGCGGGCTGCAACCGAGTGGATTCTCGTTCGAGGCCAGCTTCACGATGCCGGTGATGCCCAGTTCGCGCTCCAGTTCGGAGATCGGTTTGCCGGGCTGGTAAGGTGCGATGGCGCGAATGTAGGGTGGTGCTAAATCACTGTAGTTCATATCTGATTTGCTGAAAGGACTTATTAAACTGCAACCGGATACGAACCCAGCACCTTCACAAACGCCGCGACCTGCTTCAGTTCAGCGAGCGCGGCAGCCACATGGACATCGGCCTGGTGACCTTCGATGTCCATGTAGAACACATATTCCCAAAGCCCCGAACGCGCAGGGCGCGATTCCAGCTTGGTCATGCTGACACCGTTCTTGGCCAACGGCACCAGCAAATCATGCACGGCACCCGGACGATTCGCGGTGGACATCACCAGCGATGTCTTGTCCTTGCCCGAGGGTGCTACCTGCTGATTGCCCAGCACCAAAAAGCGCGTGGTGTTGCTGGCATCGTCCTCGATGTTCTCCACCAATATCTTCAAGCCAAACAATGCCGCCGCCTGACTGCCGGCAATCGCCGCACTGTGTGGATTTTCTGCGGCCAGCCGCGCCGCCTCGGCATTGCTGGCGACCGGGATGCGCGCGGCATGGGGCAGATTGGTATTCAGCCAACCCTGGCATTGGCCCAGCGATTGCGGATGCGAATAAACAGTCTTGATCGCAGACAATTCACGGTGTTGGCCGAGCAGACATTGGTGCACCGGCAACATCACTTCGCCGCAAATTTGCAGCGCACTTTCCATCAACATATCCAGCGTACGTCCGATCGCGCCCTCGGTGGAATTTTCCACCGGCACCATGCCGTAATGGGCTGCGCCGCTGGCCACGGCACGAAAGACATCGTCTATCGTCGCACACGGCTGCTCGTGAATCGCGCTGCCGAAACGTTTCAGCGCCGCTGCCTCGGTGAATGTCCCTTGCGGGCCGAGATAAGCCACCGTCAACGGTGCTTCCAGCGCGCGGCATTGCGACATCACTTCGGTGAACAGTTGCGCGACAGCGGCATTGCTCAACGGCCCAAGGTTATTCTTCTGCAAGCGTTGCAGTATCTGGGCTTCACGTTCGGGGCGCAGCACCACGCCGCCTTCCTTGAGGTGGCCGATCTGTTGCGCCAGCGCGGCACGCTGATTGACGAGTTTCAACAACTCGTCATCCAGCTTGTCGATCTGCTCGCGGTACTGTTTTAATTTCTCGCTCATGTCGTTCGATATTTTAATTTGTCGCTCACATCTGTTTCAGTAAAGGTAAATCGCGCACCATCAGCACACCCTCAATCGCAGCGATCTGCGCGATCAGTTTAGCGGGAATCGCACTGTCTGTATCCACCAGCGTGTAAGCCATCTCGCCGCGCGACTTGTTGAGCATGTTGTGGATGTTGATGCCCGCAGCGGCCAGTGTTGTGGAAATCTGCCCCAACATGTTAGGCACGTTGCTGTTTGCGATCGCCAGCCGGAAAGCAGACTCACGCGGCATTGTAACGTTCGGGAAGTTCACTGTGTTGACCACATTGCCGTGTTCCAGAAAATCGCGCAGCTGGTCAGCCACCATCACAGCGCAATTATCTTCGGCCTCCTGCGTGGACGCACCCAGGTGCGGCAGCGCGATCACGCCGGGATGGTTCTGCGTTTTATTGGTCGGGAAATCGCACACATAATAGCGTACATGCTTGTTTGCCAAGCCGGCCAGGATCGCATCTTCATTGACGATTGCATCGCGCGAAAAATTCAGCAGTACGCTGCCCGCCTTCATCGCCGCAACGCGCTTCTCGTTGATCAGGTTGCGCGTCGCATCCAGCAACGGTATATGCAACGAAACGAAATCGCTGTGCTTGAGCAGGTCTTCGACGCTGTGCGCTTTCTTCACCTGCGACGACAAGCCCCACGCTGCGTCCACGGTGATCTCCGGATCGAAGCCTATCACGTGCATACCCAGACCGATCGCAGCATCGGCCACCAGGCGGCCGATCGCGCCCAGCCCGACGATGCCCAGCGTGCGTCCGCGCAGCTCGGTACCGGCAAAGTGTTTCTTGCCTTCCTCGACCAGCTTGTGCAGTGTCGCATCGTCGCCGTGCAGGCTGGCGGTAAAGTGCAACGCTGGCACGATGTTGCGCGAAGCCAGCAACATGCCGGTGATGACCAGTTCTTTCACCGCGTTGGCATTCGCGCCGGGCGCGTTGAACACCGGCACACCGCGCTCGTTCATCTTTTTCACCGGCACATTGTTGGTGCCCGCGCCGGCACGCGCAATGGCCATCACCGTCTTGGGAATGGGCATCTCCAGCATGTTGTGCGAACGTACCAGTATCGCATCCGGTTCGCCGATCTCGGTACCAACGACATAGCGCTTGGCTGGAAAACGATCGAGGCCGACTGCGGCGATTTTGTTCAGCGTCAGGATCTGAAAAGTTCTAGGCATTATTCTTTGTAAATTCGTTCATGAAGTCGACCAATGCCTGCACGCCTTCCAGCGGCATCGCATTATAGATCGAGGCGCGCATGCCACCCACCGAACGATGTCCCTTGAGTTGCAGCAGGCCGCGGGCATCGGCCCGTTTCAGAAAATCGCCGTCGAGGTTCGCATCTTTCAATGTGAACGGTACGTTCATGCGCGAGCGGTCTGCCTTGTTCACCGGACACACATAAAAACCGTTGCTGGAATCGATCCCGTCATACAACAATTTCGCTTTGGCGATATTGGTTCTCTCCATCGCGGCGATGCCGCCGTTCTTCTTCAACCACTGGAACACCAAGCCAGCCATGTAGATGCCATAGGTCGGCGGCGTGTTGTACATCGAATCATTGTCGGCGTGAGTCTTGTAATCGAGCATCGCCGGCAAACGTGGATCGGCATGGCCGACCAGATCGTCGCGCACGATCACGATAGTGAGTCCTGCCGGACCGATGTTCTTTTGCGCACCGGCATAGATCAGCCCGAACTTCGGCACATCGACAGGACGCGACAGGATGCTGGACGACATGTCCGCCACCAGTGGTACCTTCCCTGTATTGGGCACCCAGTTGAACTCGACACCGCCTATGGTTTCGTTCGGCGTGTAATGTACATAGGCTGCATCCTTGTCCAGTTTCCAAGTATCGAACGCAGGCACGTAGGTAAAATTCTTGTCGGCATTGCTCGCCACCACGTTCACATGGCTGAATTTCTTCGCTTCGCTGATGGCCTTCTTCGACCACTCGCCGGTGTTTACGTAGTCCGCGGAAAGCTTGCCGCGCAACAGGTTCAACGGGATCATCGCGAACTGTTGGCTCGCACCGCCCTGCAGGAACAGCACCTTATAGTTCGCGGGTATACCCATCAGCTCGCGCAGATCGGCTTCGGCCTGCGCTTGTATGCCCATGTATTCCTTGCCACGATGCGACATCTCCATCACCGACATGCCGCTGCCGTGCCAGTCGAGCAATTCTTTTTGCGCCTGCTGCAACACTTCTTTCGGCAACACTGCCGGGCCCGCGCTAAAGTTGTAAATCGTCATCGTGCATCACTCCAAGTTTAAAAATATGTCTCCGGAAAATCCGACTTCAGGAAAAACTTATTCCGCGACATCTTCATCCGGTTCCGCGATACGACTCAAGCCGGCGAGCTTCTCGCCCTTCTCCACATTCATCAGCGTCACGCCCTGGGCAGTGCGGCCCATCTCGCGTATCTCCTTGACGCGGGTGCGGATCAGCACGCCGCTGGTGCCGATCAGCATGATCTCGTCCTCGACATTCACCAGTGTCGCGGCAACCACCTTGCCGTTACGTTCGGAAGTCTTGATCGCGATCATGCCCTGCGTGCCGCGTCCGTGGCGGGTGTATTCGACGATAGGGCTGCGCTTGCCGTAGCCGTTCTCGGTCGCGGTCAGCACGCTCTGTTGCTCGTTCTCGGCCACCAGCAGCGCGATCACCTTGCCGCCCTTGGACAGGTTCATGCCGCGCACACCGCGCGTGTCGCGCCCCATCGCACGCACGTCGTTCTCGTCGAAGCGTACCGCCTTGCCCTCATCGGAGAACAGCATCACATCGTGCTTGCCGTCGGTCAGTTCCACACCGATCAGGAAATCGCCCTCATCCAGCGCGATCGCGATGATGCCTTTGGTACGGGGATTAGCAAATTGCGACAACGCAGTCTTCTTGACCGTACCGTCCGAGGTGGCAAAGAAGATGAACTTGTCTTCGCTGAATTCCTTGACCGGAAGGATCGCGTTGATCTTCTCGTCCGCATCCAGCGGCAGCAGATTCACGATCGGCTTGCCGCGCGAGATGCGGCTGCCCTGCGGCACTTCATAGACCTTCAGCCAGTACACCCGGCCTCGGTTGGAGAAGCACAGGATATAGTCGTGCGTGTTGGCGATGAACAGGTTGTCGATGAAATCGTCTTCCTTGGTCGCGGTAGCCTGCTTGCCGCGGCCGCCGCGCTTCTGCGCCTTGTATTCGTCGATGCGCTGTGCCTTCATGTAACCGCCGTGCGACAGCGTGACCACCACGTCTTCAGGCGCGATCAGGTCTTCCATGCTCATGTCCTGGGTATGCGTGATGATCTCGCTGCGGCGTTTGTCACCGAACTGGGATTTCACCGCAACCAGTTCGTCATGGATGATCTGCGTCACGCGCTCCGGTCTGGCGAGAATGTCGAGCAGGTCGGTGATCTTGTCCATTACTTCGCGGTATTCGCCGACGATTTTGTCCTGCTCCAGCCCGGTCAAGCGTTGCAAACGCAATTCCAGGATCGCTTGCGCCTGCGCATCAGAAAGGAAATAGCCGCGCGTATTGCCGGTACCGACCAAGCCGAACTGCGGCAACAGACCATCCGGCCGCGAAGCGTCGCTGACGCGGCTGAGCATGTCTTCGACCAGCGACGAACGCCAGCTGCGATCCATCAATGACCGCTTGGCATCGGCGGGCGTCGGCGCGGCCTTGATCAGCGCGATGATCTCGTCGACATTCGACAATGCGACGGCCAGACCTTCGAGGATATGGCCGCGTTCGCGCGCCTTGCGCAATTCGAATATCGTACGGCGCGTGACGACTTCACGGCGGTGGCGCAGGAACGCGTCGATCACCTGCTTGAGATTGAGCAGCTTGGGCTGGCCGTCGATGATCGCGACCATGTTGATGCCGAAGCTGTCCTGCAACTGGGTATCTTTATACAGCTTGTTGAGTATCACGTCGGCGTTCTCGCCGCGCTTCAGCTCGATCACTGCACGCATCCCCGACTTGTCCGATTCGTCGCGGATCTCGGAAATTCCTTCCAGGCGTTTTTCACGCACCAGCTCGCCGATCTTGATCAGCAAGTTGGCCTTGTTCACCTGATAGGGCAGCTCGTCGATGATGATGGCCTGGCGCTCGCCCTTGCCAATGTCCTCGAAATGGGTGCGGCCGCGCATGACCACGCGGCCGGCCGGATCTGTGGGTGCCGGGCTCGCCGCCGCCCGGATCGCCCGCGCGATCCGCCAGGGTGAACGGATCCACGTGATCGGCGCAGCCGGCGCAGGAGCGTCAGCGGCGGCCCTCCACGCGCGGTGGGCGGGCGCGGACGTGTCCGGCTGTGATCCCGGCGGCCCCGGCCCGTACACGGTGGCCTTGGATGCCGCGGGCATCGAAGTCGCCCCGGCGCATGACGCGGCGCATGTCACGCAAGGTCGGCCGGACCGGCTGGCGGTCACCAAGGCGCTCACCGCCATCGCCCCAGACCACGCGGAGCTCATCGCCGCGCGGCTGGCGGGTGTGGCGACCGAGCCTTGGCAGCAAGTGATCGCAGACGCCGCAGTCGGGCGGCGGCTTGTCGGCGTCGCCGGCACCCACGGCAAGAGCACAACCTCGGGCTGGCTGGTCCACGTCCTCGCCGCAGCGGGCGCGGACCCGGCGGCATTCGTGGGCGCGCTGCTGCCTCCCGCGCTCACCGGCATCGGCGTTGCGGCCACGGCGCGGAAG